>JAHBXV010000073.1 GCA_019636285.1 Planctomycetaceae bacterium | reverse complement strand
CACGTTCGCCGACAAAACGTTCCGGGGCGTGCTGTGCCTCAATCATGTCCACGAAAAACTGAAGGAGGTGCCGCATGCTGCGAGTCAGCCAAGTGGCAAACCGGCTTAATCTGTCGCCGTCCAAGGTCTACCAGCTGATCGAACGTGGCCAACTGTCGCATCATCGGTTGGGCGCGAGCATCCGTGTCAGCGAGGAGCAGCTGACTGCCTATCTGACGGAAACGGAACGGAGACGCAGCGAGCTCGATCCGCCAAGACCCAAGCTGCCGCGCCCCCGTCTCCGTCACATCACGTTGCAATAGCACCGGTCCCCGCCACGGATGGCGGGGATTTTTCATTCTGCTGCCCGTTTGGCCTGTTCGAGCATGTGGCTCGGATTCAGGGCGACATGCTGATAGACCTTCGAGAGTGTACTGGGGTCGGTATGTCCCATCAGCACGGCCGTCGTCAACGGATCGACCCCTTTCTGCAAAGCCTGGGTGGCCCAAGTATGGCGAATGGCGTAGAGCGACCATCGCGGAGCGAGGCTGCGGGCCAGTTTGTACGTCAATTTGCGACGGGCCTCCTGCGCCAGGTCCGTCTGGGATTTGCGAACCGTGCGGCCTTTGATCCGCCGTTTCGGATTCAGGGACGGGATCAGTTCTTCCACCGCCGCATCGATCACGGCCAGGCCCCGTTCCCGCATAATCTGCTGACCGATGCGAATCTGAATCCGCGTGAACATGTTGTTGACGGCATTGGTGGTCCACGGCTGGCCGTTGCGGTTGCGGAAGAGTTTCCCTTGCGGGTGGGCCGCGACGAGCCGACGGGTGATTTCGGCCGCTTTGTCGGTCAGGTAAACGACACGCGACAGCTTCTTGTTCTTGCTTTCCGATTTGGGGAACACCCAGCGTTGATTGGCCAGATCGACATGCCGGGTTTCGACCCGCAGCGATTCTTGAGGACGACACCCGGTCTCCCAAGTCGTGATGACCAGCTCGCGGAAGCTGGGATCCCGGATCAACGACAAGAGTTGCTGATATTCGACCGGAGACAGCACGACCTCGCGGCTCTCGGCCGCAGGGACTTCCAGGTCACGAATCCGGTTCCGCTTCACGAGCTGTCGGCTGCGAGCCCACTTCAGACATTTCTTGGCGCAACGGAAGTAGTTGCGGCGGGAGGTGACCGACAGTTCGTACTCGTCCACCCAGTCTTCGACCATGGCCACGGTCAGCTGGGCCGCCGGGAGATCGGGATAGCGGCGGGCCAGGCGTTCGAGTCGGTAGCGATACCACTCGTAGGTGTCGGGAGCCCGGCGCGGCTGGAGCCACTCCAAGAACGCATCGATCACGCTGGGGAGCGAATGGGCCGGTGCCTGACGGACGGGCTTCGGCGCGGCGATCAGCCGGGCGTACTCTTCAAACGCCCGCGTGCGGTCTGGTCCGAGATTGACTTGTTTGCCATCGAGCCAGACGTACCAGACGCCTCGCGACGGACGAAACCACGGCTTCCTGAACTTCGGCATGACTGAACCTCCCGACTGGAAAAAAACCAGTGACGAGCCGAGAGGTTCGTTGCGCGGCCCCCGTCAGTTGCAGCTGGCGGGGGTCGTTTTTTCGGTGACAAAAATCAGTGACAAGCCTGTTTTTGGCGTTTTCGTGGTCGACGCAAGTCGTTGGCAAGATTGGAGTACACCCCGCTGGATTCGAACCAGCAACCTTCGGTTCCGTAGACCGATGCTCTATCCAGTTGAGCTAGGGGTGCGCGGGTGCGGATGGGGGAAACCGGCGAGTTGCCCCAACGACCGGCCGGAGTTATCGCAAAACTGGTCGGTTTCCGCAAGCGAGCGAAATCGTTCTTTCCTCGTCCCGACCAACGCCCTGGCGAACGATTGGTGGGAAAGATCCACTGACCGCCGACACGCCGAACTCGATCCCGCTACTCTTCGATCCGGACAATCCGCCGGTCCGTAAAAATGCGGCCCCAATGGTCCTTGGCGACGACTTCGATCGGATGGGTGCCGAGCGGCAGGTTCGCCGGGAGTTCTCCGAACCAGACGTGCGACGAGGGTTTGGGATTGGGCAGTTTCCGGAACGCGGGAAGTTTTGCCAGAATCGCTGATTCCCGGTCAAACGACTTCTGGTAGGTTGGATCGACGGCCCGCCGCTGTCCGAGCGCGGCCCACGGACCACTGCCAACGCGCATCTCGACTGTCATCTTCTCAGAACCATTGAAGACGTTGACGGCGATCGCTCGTCCCTCGGTCGCATCGACCTTCAGGGCCGACGGGGCATCGATTTCCATCTGATAATCGGCCGGTCGTCCGGCAGCGCGGTAGTCGAGCTGATAGCTGTTGCCGTCGAACCGCAGGATCGAGTATCCGTTCGGCGCGCCGTCGGCCATGGTCGTGTGCGGAATGCCCCGCTCGTCCGGAGCGCCGCTCCACCAGCTTCCGCATACGGTCACGTTGATGATGTGATGGTGCGGAGCCGGCCCTTCCCAGCCATCGTCCTTCTTGATCCAGACATGCTCATGGTGATGGGTGTGGCCCGAGATCGACAGGCAGAACGGCCGATGTTCGATCAGCCGATAGAGTTCCTGACGATCATGCACGCCGATGATTGGAATGTGCATCATCAGCACCACCATCTGATCGTGAGGAATCGCGGCAAGATCCTGCTTCACGAATTGCAGTTGCTCGGTGCCGAGTCCGCCGCGATAGGTGGCCTTCCCGGTCCCGTCATCGATATGCCACTCGATATCGTCGAGGACAATGAAATGGACTGGGCCATACTCGAAGGAGTAGTACGATGGCCCATAAATGCTTTCGAAGGTCTCGTTCGCGGTCTTGCGTGACGAGGCATCGTAATTGAGGTCGTGGTTCCCGGCGACGTTGTACCAGGGAATGCCAATCAGAGCGATCGCCTGGTTGAGCGGACGCATGACCGAAAGATCATCGAAGGCGATGTCCCCGAGCGTGACGCCGAAGGCGGCCTTCGTCCCGATCAGGTCGGGAATCACGTCCTGGGCAATCCAGTCGACTTCCTGCAAATTGCGAGGTTGAGTATCGCCGAACAGAATCGCTTCAAAGCGCTCGGGCTCTTCCTGGGGAGAAAGAGGAAAATCGATGCTCGCCGGCAGCGGTCCCGTCGGCGCGACGCCGGGGTATCTCAGATCGGGCGACCCCGCCGGCTTGTGAATGTAATAGAAGCGGGGAAGGTTGTCCTCGCTGAGCGGCGTCCGCCAGCCCCGCGGCTTGATGACAAACACAATCGTGTCATCATCGACGGGAATCGAATAGGCCCCGTGGGCATCCGTGGTCACGAGGTCGAGCCCGTTCGAGACGCGGATTCCCGACAGGGGTTTATCGACGTCATCGAAGACTCCGTTCCCGTTCACGTCGTGAAACACCCTCCCGCGTGCCGTCGCCATGGCTTGAGGCTGCGAGTTCGTCGTTCCGACGATTCCCACAAGCGTCAACGCCATCGCCGTGGCGAAGAGGCATAAGAATTTCATCGCTTGCGTCGGGCGGTTTTCACTGCCAGTCATCATGATCTCCCCGTGCTCACGAACCAGTTCTGCACGGAAAGATTGAATCGCGAGATTGAAAGAAATGCGACCGGCAAGCACTCTTTTCTCCAGAAACTCTCTGAAGTCAATGAGCCCCGTCAAAACTGGTTGGCCTCGTCGTGAGTTCATCACCCCTGAGTCAGGACAATCGTCCCGAGTATTGCCGCGGCAATCCGTTTTGACAGACTGGCCGTGTCTGGCTGGCACACTTTGGCAGTGTCGTGCCGGTTTCAGCGAACTCGCGTGCGAGCCCGCGCCATCCGCGCCACGAGCGCCAGAAACTGATCGCCATGAATCGGCTTGGTCGCGAACTCATCGCAACCCGCTTCGAGGCACCGTTCACGAATTCCTTCGGTGGCATGTGCCGTCAGGGCAACAATCGCGCCGTCGTATCCGCGCTGTCGCAACTGCCGGGCAACCTCGAATCCGTCCATCAATGGCATCTGCATGTCCAGAAGCAGCACGTCCCAAGCGCAGTCGTCCTGAGTGGCTATTCGCAACGCGTCCACGCCGTTCTCGACGGTCACCACGCCGGCCCCGGCTCGCCGCATGAGGAGTGTCAACAGCCGCGATGTGTCGAGCCCATCCTCGGCGAGAAGAATCCGCAGCCCCGACAGTGCCCCTGACTCAAGATGCCCGCTGTCTTTCGTTCCTGACTCCAGCGCCGGTGTGACGACATCGTTGCTGATAGCGTCGACCGTCTCGACGCGCAGGGTCAAACGAAACGTACTTCCTTTCCCCGGACTCGATTCGACCAGCTCCACATCGCCCCCCAACAGGCGGGCCAGGCGGCGGCTCAGCGTCAGCCCAAGCCCCGTCCCGCCAAATCGGCGGCTCATCGAAGCATCAGCCTGCGAAAACGGCTTGAAGAGTTCCGGCTGGTGCTCATCGGCGATTCCAACGCCGGTATCGATGACGTCGACAGTCAGCAGTCCAGGTTCGCCGCTTCGCAGTCTCACGACGACGCGAATTTCCCCCGTTCCGGTGAACTTGACGGCGTTGCCCACCAGGTTCCAGAGAATTTGCCGCAGTCGGGTGGGGTCCGTGCGAATGACTTTGGCATCAAGGAGTTCGGTTTCGACGGAAAGTCGCACGCCCTTTGCCGCCGCAATCAGTCGCTGGGAATCGACCACCTCGCCCGCGATCTCGAGAGGCGAGCACGGTCGCAATTCCACGTCGACCTTGTCAGCCTCAAGGCGCGAGAGGTCGAGCACATCGTTAATGAGACGGAGCAGATGTTCCCCGTTCCGCTGCACGGTTCCCAGCATGTCGACATGTTCGCGCGAGATGGAACTGCCGGGAACGAGTTCTTGCAGACACTCGGTATATCCCAGAATGGACGTCAATGGCGTCCGCAGTTCGTGACTCATGTTCGCCAGGAACGCGGTGGCGGCATGGGCCGATGCCTCGGCCTTTTCGCGAGCAATCCGCAGTTCAGTGATGTCCTGGAACGCCCCTTTCAGTTTGATGACCCGGCCATCTTGCCAGACAGGCTCGCCCAGCGAACGAACCCACAATGGTCGGCCTTTCGCCGTCATGAAACGTAATTCGAGATCGTATGCGACGCCTTCCTCGCTGGCGCGGCGTACGGCCTCTGCAATGGTCTGCCGTGACTCCCCATCATAAAAATCGATCGCCGGCTCAAGCATGGGATCGTAGTCCGGACCGACTTCATGAATTTTCCGGACCTCGGGCGACCAGTAAAGTCGACCGCCAACCAGATCGAGTTCCCACCAGCCGATACGCGCGATCTGGGCCATCGACGACAGCGCCTCGGTGTTGCGGCGAGACTCCAACTGCGCCACATGTTCGGCCGTGACATCCAGCAGCGTTCCCACCATCCGCTGCGGTCGCCCCGTCTCGTCTCGAGCCACCAGTCGACCGGATGACACCACCCACCGCCAGTCGCCATCGCGATGCTTCACGCGTTGCAGGCACCGGTACTCTTGTTGTTCATCTTGAAAGTGCCGTTGCAAGGCGCGGCGGACCAGCGACCGATCATCGGGATGGACCCGTTCCATCCACTTCGAGGAACTATTCCCCAAATCGCCAAGGGTTTCGCCAACAATTTCGGCGAGCCGGGCGTTGAAGACAGCGGTCCCGTCGAGAATGTTCCAGTCCCACAACCCGAGTTGCCCGCACTTCAGCGCAAGCTCTGCCCGTTCCGCATCGTCTCTCGCCTTGTGTTCGTACACGCGATCGATCGACAGATCGCGCGAGAACGCCATGATTCCTTGCACTTCGCCATCCGCCGACCGCCAGGGATAAAGTTCCCAACACAGGAACTGCGGTGGCGAGTCCTCGGAGGGCTTCCACGAATCGAAATCCGAGGTAATCACCTCGCCAGCCAGGGATCGGCGGTGAATCTCTTTCCAGCGGTCTGGAATATTGGGGAAGACCTCGTAGTGAGAACGACCAAGAAGGGATTGATTACCCAGATTGAAGTCGCTCAACCACCGTCGGCTATAGGCCAGATAGCACATGTCGCGATCGAACATCGCGACGGCAGCGGGACAGTTCTCGACGAATGTCGCCAATCGGCAGCGTTCTTTGTCCAATTCACGCAGAAGCGTTTCCCGCTCGGTGATATTGGCTTGTACCGACAGATAGTTTTCCAGGCTTCCGTCCGGACGAAAGACGGGAAAGACCGTCATGTCGACCCAGTACGCGTTGCCGGACTTGTCAAGATTCCGCACCCGTCCCTGAAATCGGTCACGATCGACGATCGCCTGCTGAATGTCGGACCGAGTTGCGGGATCGGTCGCATCGCCTTGCAACAGTTCCGTCGCCAGCTTCCCCCGAACATCGTCCAGCGAGTACCCGGTCAGTTCGCAATAGGCGGGGTTGACCCAGCTCACACGGCAGTCACGGTCAAACAGCACCACCAGATTGTTGGTATGATTGGCAACCAGTGAGAGCAGATCACTTGGTGTCAGTCCGTCTGTTTGCGGGTTCGATGAATCGACCAGCACGCGAATCGACTGAGCCACTGCCACCAGAAAAGCGATCGCCCCCAGAATCGCCACAACGAGCCAGATCCCGGAATGAGTCGCTGATGTCGACTGAGTGGACTCGGCGCCGTGTGCGACAGTCGCCCACGCCATGATCCCGCTGCTTAAGCACGACGTCGCGATTGTCCCGTAACTTGGAAACCGCGATCCGGATCGTCGTCGACGGCGCGGTCGGGCTGATTGGTTCACCGGAGCTACCTGATCGTTCGCACGTCACGTCTGACGGACTGGCCCATCCTCAAACGGGAAGTCTTAAATGGGGAAGAGATTGATGAGAAATTCTGACGAACGTAGCGCTTCAGCCGACGACGTAGACTGTTCGGCCGTGCCCGCGAGTTGGCGAGAAACCCCTCAAGCCATGAAGACATGGCCGGACCGGCAGGTCGCCTTCCCCGCAATCTCCTGTTCGACCGAACAGACCGGGAGATTTGAGCGAAATCCAGGCGCCACATCGGTTTGCCGGACCGGTCTGGCTCAATGAGAATGCCGACCATCAAGTCGCATGCAAAGCCACCTCGCCTTCACCGCGAACACTTGATGTTTCTCGCCCAATCGTTTCGCGCGGCAATCTCTCGCCATCCGACAAATCTGCCGCAATATTCCCGGTGGCTTCTCACGTTGGGAGTTCGTTACTCTATCGCGTTGAAATCCGTATCGCTTTGACGCTGTCTCGTGGAGTCCCGGCTGGATTGGGATTCATTGCCGGGGCGGTGAACTTGGTGGCGACTGCTGATCAGTCTCCGTCAGGACCAGGCTGGCGTCCGTCCCCCGCGTGGCGAGGGGAGCGGCTGGGGGAAAACGGATTTGTGACCTGACGTCGTATTGTTCCTGCCCCGATTGGGAAAGCCGATTCATGAATTCTGGAATTCTGCCGGTTCCGTCGCCCGAACTTGATGCCGCCCTGGCGGCCGTTCGCGACGCGATGACGATCTGCCGCAGCGTGCAGGCGAGTTTCGATGGCGGCTCGCTGGCGAAGGAAGACAAAAGCCCGGTGACCATCGCCGACTTTGGCAGCCAGGCCGTCGTCTGCCGCCGTCTCGCGGAGACCTTCCCGCACGACCCCATCATTGGGGAGGAAGACTCCTCCGCCCTGATGAATGAAGAGCACGCTCCGTTTCTGCATCGCATTCACGACGAAGTCTGCCGCAATTGCATCGAGGCCACTCCCGATCAGATCTGTCACTGGATCGATCGTGGAAACGCCAGCGAGTATTCGGACCGATTCTGGACGCTCGACCCCATCGACGGAACCAAGGGATTTCTCCGCCAGGGACAATACGCGGTCTCGCTCGCGCTGATTGTGAACGGCCGCATCGAGTTGGGCGTCCTGGGGTGTCCGAACCTCGCTCCGTCCGGCATCGAAACCGACAGCGTCGGTACGCTCTACTTTGCCGTCCGCGGCCAGGGAGCCTTCGGGCTGTCATTGGCCGAAGGTGCGACAGCAAAACGCATCCATGTCAGCCGAACGACCGACTCCACGCGCGCCCGGTTCTGCGAATCCGTCGAGTCGGGACACAGCAACCAGGGAAAATCGGCTGCCATCGGCCAGAAACTGGGCATCACCGCGAATCCGGCCCGTTTGGACAGCCAGGCCAAGTACGCCGTGGTGGCTCGCGGCGAAGCCGACCTGTACCTGCGCCTTCCCACCAAAGCCGATTACCGCGAGATGATCTGGGACCACGCTGGCGGCGTCATCGTCGTGGAAGAAGCGGGAGGCCGCGTCACCGATGTCGACGGCAAACCGCTCGATTTCACGCTCGGCAAGAAGCTGCTCAACAATCGCGGCGTCGTGGCCTCCAACGGAGCCCTGCACGACGTCGCCTTGAAGACATTGGCCGAAGTGGGAGTGTAGACTGGAAGTTGTCCGACGGAACCGGCTACCGACTCACTCACTCGATCAACAACCTGGAGGATCATCATGGCCACGGTCAAGACGCGTTCTACCGCGAAGTCATCCAACGGACGTCACGAGTCGACTCCGGTTCCCAAGGTCAAACAGACGAAGCTCCTCATCGGCGGCAAATGGGTTCCCGCCCGCAGTGGCAAGACCTTTGCCACCTACAATCCGGCTACCGAAGAGAAAATCGCGGACGTGGCAGAGGCCGATGCCGCCGACGTCGATCTGGCCGTTAAGGCGGCCCGCAAGGCATTCGACGACGGTCCCTGGCGCCGCATGGATGCCCGCGATCGAGGACGGCTCCTTAACCGTCTTGCCGACCTCGTCGAAGCGAACCTGGAGGAACTTGCCGCGCTCGAGACGCTCGACAACGGCAAGCCAATCCGCGACAGCCGCGCCGCCGACCTGCCGCTGGCGGTCGATTGCCTCCGTTATTACGCCGGTTGGGCGGACAAGATTCATGGCGATACCATCCCGGTTCGCGGCAATTACTTCTGCTACACCCGCCGTGAACCGCTTGGCGTAGCCGGGCAGATCATCCCTTGGAACTTCCCACTCCTGATGGTGGCCTGGAAGTGGGGACCGGCCTTGGCAGCCGGTTGTACCATCGTCATGAAGCCTGCCGAGCAGACTCCACTGTCTTGCCTGCGCATCGCCGAACTGGCGATGGAAGCCGGCTTCCCGGACGGTGTCATCAACGTGGTCCCGGGCTATGGACCCACGGCAGGGGCCGCGCTCGTCAAACACCCCGGCGTCGACAAGATTGCATTCACGGGTTCGACGGAAACCGCCCAGCACATCATGCGGGATGCCGCCGCCACTCTGAAGCGGACGACGTTTGAACTCGGCGGGAAAAGTCCCAACATCGTCTTCGCTGATGCCAGCCAGGACGCGGCGATTCAGGGCTCCGAATTCGGCCTGTTCTTCAACCAGGGTCAGTGCTGCTGTGCCGGCAGCCGCCTCTACGTGGAACAGTCGATCCACGACGACTTCGTCGATCGCCTCGTCAAGCGGGCCAAGGGCCGCAAGCTCGGCAACCCCTTTGAAGCCTCGACGACCCAGGGGCCCCAGGTCGACCAGGACCAGTTCGACAAGATCATGCACTACATCGACTCCGGCAAAACCGCTGGGGCCAGTCTCCTGACAGGTGGCAAGCGGCACGGCAAACAAGGTTACTTCGTGCAGCCAACCGTCTTTACCGATGTCCAGGACGATATGGCGATTGCCCGTGAAGAAATCTTCGGGCCGGTCCTGTGCGTGATGCCGTTCCGCTCAATCGACGAAGTCATCCAGCGGGCCAACGACACCAACTATGGCCTGGCAGCCGCCGTCTGGACCCGCGATGTCTCCAAGGCCCATCGCATTGCCGAATCGGTACGGGCGGGAACGGTCTGGGTCAACTGCTACGACGTCTTCGACGCGGCGGCTCCGTTCGGCGGGTTCAAACAAAGCGGAATCGGCCGCGAACTGGGCGAAGTCGCGCTCGCGAACTACACCGAACTGAAGACCGTCACGGTCAATTTGAATTCTTAACCGTGACAATTGGTTGTGGTTAAGGTGTCGCTGTTGGGCTGAAATTCGTTGAACGGGAGTTTCCGCATGAAGAGAGTGTGTCGGTTCGTCGCTTACCTGGGTCTTGTGGCCACTTTGCTGGGAGGCGTTTCCGTGTCGGCAGACGATCCGCTTCTGTTCGTCTCTTCGTTCAAGGCGGGCGAAGAAGGTGCCATTCACGCCTTCAAGTGGAATCTGGCGACCGGCGTGTTGTCGCCCACCGCTTCGACGACCGATGTCGAACATCCGTTCTTCCTGGCCCTGTCTCCCGACAACAAGTTCCTCTACTCCATCCATGCCAAGCAATTCAGCGGCCCCAACGACGAGGAAGTCGCCGCCTATAAGCTCGAAGGAAAGACAGGAAAGCTCACGCTTCTTAATCGCCAGTCGAGCTTGGGAACCGCCTCGTGCTACCTCGATGTCGATGCGACCGGCAAGACCCTCGTCGTCGCCAACTACACCACCGGCGACGTGGCTTCGCTGCCGATCAAGCCCGATGGCTCGCTCGGCCCGGCTGTCACGGAAATCGTGCACAAGGGGTCGAGCGTGAACGCCAGCCGCCAGAAGGAACCGCACGCCCACTGTTTCGTCATCAGCCCCGATAATCGCTTTGCTCTCGCGGCTGATCTCGGAACCGACCAGGTCTTCTGCTATCGACTCGACGCCGAGAAGTCGACCATCGCTGCGAACGACCCGGCCTTCGTCCGCTCGCCGCCGGGTTCCGGTCCCCGGCATCTGACGTTTCACCCGAACGGCAAGCGGGTCTATGTCATCAACGAACTGCTCAACACCGTCTCCGCCTACAATTGGGCCGACGGAACACTGACGGAATTCCAGACCATCTCCACCCTGCCGGAGGGCTTCACGGGCGTCACGCACACCGCCGATGTGAAGATCACCCCGAACGGCAAGTTCCTCTACGGAACCAATCGCGGGCACGACAGCCTCGCCGCTTACTCCATCGGCGACGACGGCAAGCTGACCCTGATCGAGATCGTTCCGTCGCGCGGCGCCGGGCCGCAGAATCTCCTGATTTCGCCGGACGGCAAATGGCTGTTGTGTGCGAACATGCCGGGCAACAACCTCTCGCTGTTCGCCATCGACCAGAAGACGGGCAAGATCACTCCCCAGGGTGAGACGGTTCAGGTAGCCATGCCCTCGTGCCTGATGCTTGTCCCGTAGAGTCGACGTTCACTTCGCCATCGCGCCCGCCTTGGCTCGCGCGATGGCAAAGTCGACCAGCTCCTGCGATTCAAAGAACCCTCGAAAGAAGTTGTGCCCTTGTCCCTCTAGGACAATCAGCTTCACGAGATCTTTCCGCCCGGCCAGTTCGTACTGCCGGACGAGTTCGCCGGAATTCGGCTTCAGCGGAACAACCACATCCTGGTCGCCATGAATGAGGGCAACCGGGATGTCGGCTTCGGCGAGATTCTTAAGCCGCGCCACCGGATTGAGCTCTTTGCTGCGCCCTGCGAGTTCCGCCACTGTCATTCCATAAGCAGGCGCGGCACGCTCCAGCCCCGGATACGTCCGGAAGTCATACACGGGATAGATGCCGATAATCCCAGCCACCCGCTCGGGACGTGCCAGCGCCCAACTGCTCACCCATAACCCGCCCCGGCTGCGCCCGAACAAGCATGCCTTCGTCGCGAAGCCCCGGTTCTTCGTCAGTTCATCGTACAACGCATCAAACGCTGCATGGCTGGCCGGGCTCCCATAGGCTTCCCCCACATCAACTCCAGCCACGGCAATGCCCGCCGCCAGAAACCGCTCATGCATCCAGCGCTCGGCTTCGTCCGGATAGGCGGGCAGCGTCGGCGCATAGAAAATCCACGGCTGCGGCGTCGTCCGCTTCTCTTCCGCCGGCAGAAACACGAATGCCGGCCGCTCATGAACCGTGAACGTCTCCCTAGGAAGTTGCAGCTTTCCAGGCGGAGCCGCTACGGCTTCGTTCACGAAAACCGTCACCAGCAACAGGAATCCCACACCAACAAATCGACGAACTCGCATCGCGCACCTCGAGATGGCTTCTTCAAACTGTTCGCCCTGGGCCTGCCGATTACGGCAAGACTTTGAATTCGCCGACAGCATCCGCCCGCACGCTGCCATCGTTGGCGATCAACGGTTGCGGTGCATCCGCTTTCCCCAGAGAACGACAACCCGGACCAATTCCATCGCGTCCCAGATCCCGATCCATCGCCTCGACGAGCGCCGTCAGTTCGCGGATACGCTCGGGAAACTTTCCCGCCACATCATTTTGCTCACCAATATCCTCACGCAGATTGAACAACCGCGGCTTCCCGTTGCCCGGCTGGTTCTTGGTCTTCAGCGCCGAACTGTCGGCCAGGTGAAGCTTCCAGTCCCCCTGCCTCACCGCCTCCAGCGTCAATCCGCGAAAATAAAAGAACATCTCATGGTGGTGATCTGTCTTTCCGAACAGCACCGGCGATAGATCGCGGCCATCATAGGTCAGATTTTGCGGAAGCGTTCCTCCCGCGAGTGCAACCGCCGTCGGCATCAGGTCATGCATCCCCGAGATAGCATCCGACGTCCTGCCAGCCGCGATTTTGCCCGGCCACCACGCAATGGTCGGCACACGGATGCCCCCTTCCCACGTACTCGCCTTAAAACCTCGTAGCGGCGCATTCGATCCGCGATTCGTCCCGCCATTGTCCGACGTAAAGACAACCAGCGTTTCCTTCTCCAGACCCAATCGTCGAATCGTCTCCAGCACCCGCCCAACCGAGGCGTCCACCTCTTCCACCCAGTCGCTGTAATACCCATGCGGCGATTTTCCCGCCCAATCCTTGCCGGGATAGATCGGAAAATGGACCGCAGTGTGCGGCAGATACAGAAAGAACGGCTTGTCTTTCCGCCGTTCGATGAAGTCCACCGCCGCCGTGGTATAGGTCTCAACAATCCCTTGCTGCTCAGGCACCTTCACCCGGCCAACGACTTTCGAGCCGCGAAGCAGCGGTAGCGGCGGCTGCGAATTTCCGCGCAATCCAAATTCGTCTCCCTGCGGCTCGGCAGGTCTCACCGGCATCGGCAACGGCTTCCCCAAGTCCGACTTCGAACCCTCGGACGCCAGCCCCATATCGTTCGAGTAAGGGATTCCCAGGTACTCATCGAATCCATGATCCAGCGGCAGATGTCCTTTCTGATCGCCCAGATGCCACTTGCCGATACATCCGGTCGCATACCCCGCCTGTTTCAGCAACCGTGAAATCGTTGGTTGCGCGGGGTCGAGACCCGTCGCCGACGCGGGAAACAACACATGCGGAATCGGCAACGCCCGCTTGGCATAGCAGCCAGTCATGAGAGCCGACCGTGACGGCGAACAAACCGGCGCCGCATAAAAACTGGTCAGTCGCAGCCCCTCATCCGCCATGGTCTTCAGGTGCGGGGTCCGATTGATCTTCGACCCGAACGGCTCGATGTCGGCATACCCAAGATCATCCACCGTGATGAGCACAATGTTCGGCGGCCTCTTCGTCTCCTGCGATGGCGCATCCCGCTCGCCACAGACAATCAGCAGCAGCAGGATCGCGAACAATTTGGAGCAACGAGCTGGCATGTTGAATCCTCGGAGAGATGAGAGTCCGATTCTGACGTCTGACGCGGATCAGGTCCAACGTCGCGTTTTTCGATCTCCTGTCGTCACCCGTCAATGGATCGGTTAAACTTGATGGGACGCAGGCTCAGGGCGACCGACAGAAATAGAAGCTGACGGGTTTTCATGGTGTTTGCAGCCGAAACTTCACCGTTCGCCATTTCTCAACAAAAGCGGGAAAAACTCCGAGTGAGGGTGAGCCAAAGGCATCTTCTGGTCGGACTCGCGCTCTGCCTTATTGCTCTCCTCTCCTCTCCGGCAACTCTTCCCGCCGACGAGCCAGTTTACTTTGAGGATGCTGTTCGCCCCCTGCTGCGTGCACGGTGTTTCAGTTGCCACGGCGAAGACGACAAGCGCGAAGGCACGCTCGACACGCGAAGTCTGTCGCATCTTCGAAAAGGTGGCGATTCCGGGCCGGCCGTCGTTCCGGGCAACCGCGAAACCAGCTCGCTCTATCTCCGAATTCGCGACGGCGAGATGCCCCCCGAAGGCCTGCCTGGCTTCACTCCCGCCGAAATCGAACAGATCGGCAAGTGGATCGACGACGGAGCGAAAAGCCGCCGTCCCGATGACGATGCAACGTCATGGATCACGGCCGAAGACCGAGCCTTCTGGTCCTTCCAGCCGCTCGCAACCCGACCTGCTCCCATTGTCGATTCGCAAGCGGCACCGGCCGGACCAATCGACGCCTGGTTGCTGCAGGAACTTGACCGTCAGAATCTCTCCACAGCCGCTCCAGCCGATCGTCGCGTCCTCTTGCGGCGATTGAGCCTGATACTCATCGGACTTCTCCCCGACCAGGAAGACGTGGAACGTTTCGCGGCCGACACCCGTCCGGACGCCTTTGCCCGCGAAGTCGATCGCCTCTTGGCCTCTCCTCACTTTGGCGAACGCTGGAGCCGCTACTGGCTCGACCTCGTCCGCTATGTCGATAAGACGCCCGACTACCTGGCGAGCGCCGACAACGCCTGGCTCTACCGCGACTGGATCATTCGTTCCTGGAACGAAGACCGCCCGTACGATGAGTTCGTCCAGCTCCAACTCGCCGCCGATCATGCCGACTTAGCTCCCGCGACCGATCTCGCCGCACTCGGCTTCCTGGGTTTAAGTCCCACCTACTGGAAAGAACTCCGTCTCGCTCCCAGCGTCATCAAGACGATTGTCGCCGATGAATGGGACGAACGGATCGACACCATCACCCGCACCTTCCTGGGACTGACGGTCTCCTGCGCCCGCTGTCACAACCACAAGTTCGACCCCGTCTCGATGGAAGACTATTACGCCCTCGCGGGAATCGTCGCGAGTTCGCAACTCACCGACCGCCCTCTGCTGGAAGAGCCACAAGCCACGCAAGTTCGTACCGCACGCCGCCAGGTCGAACAATGGGAAGCCCAGGTCAAGGAACTGGCGACAACGGTGTCGGCACTCGCCCCGATTCTGAATTCAAAAATCGAACGGCTGAAAGACTCCACACCGGGCTATCTCGCCCCCTGGGCACACGTCGTTGAAGACGCCAGCCTGCTCGTCCTCCCGCAGGGCGACGATGCCACGCGCCTCGAAACAAAACCCGGTATGACCGTCGATCTCCCCATCTTCTTGCGAGGCAATCCGGACAACCCCGGCGACGTCGTCCCGCGCCGGTTTCTCGAAATCCTCTCGCGCGATCCCGAGCGAACTTTCACCAACGGCAGCGGCCGAGCCGAGTTCGCCGAGGCGCTATTAACCGATTCCCCACAACTGGTCGCCCGCGTGATCGTCAATCGTCTCTGGGCCGGCATCTTCGGCCGCGGTCTCGTCTCGACAACCAGCGACTTCGGCCGCCAGGGCGAGCGCCCGACGCATCCCGAACTGCTCGACTACCTCGCACAGCGCCTCATCGATTCCGGCTGGTCGCTGAAAACCATCGTCCGCGAAATCGTCCTGACTGATGCCTTCCAGCGATCGTCGACGGCCGACGAAGACATCGTCGCTAGTGATCCCGACGCCCGCTGGCACAGCCGCTTTCCCACACGCCGACTGGATCTCGAAGCCTGGCGCGATTCGCTCGCACAGGCAGTCGGCATCCTCGATGACCGCATGTACGGAGTCGCAACGCCCCTCAACAATCCCGAGTTTCGCCGTCGGACACTTTACGGGCGCATCGAGCGTGAAGAATTGGAAACGGTCCTGCGCCTCTTTGACTTTCCCGAAGCATCGGTCCATAGTCCCTCGCGCGATTCCACCACGACAGCGCTCCAGCAACTCTATGTCCTCAACAGTGCCGCGATGACACGTTTCGGCGACGAATTCGCCAGTCGAATTCAATCCAGCGGCGCTTCGACTGAAGATGGCATAACGGAAGCCTATTCCCGACTGTTCCAAAGAGCCCCCACCCCGAACGAACTGCGAGTCGGCATCGCCTTCCTGGAACAATCCTTGGGCGACACAAAGTCGTCCCAGTCGGCGTGGTCCGGCTATCTACAAGTTCTTCTGGGCCTCAACGAGGCCATGTATCTGGAGTAGCGTTCATGTCGGAGCCGCTGGCACCCGAGCCGAACAATTCCTCTACCATCTCCGACGTCCTCTCACGCCGCCACTGGCTGGGTCGCGTTGGTGGGGGCTTGGGATCGCTTGCAGCCGTCAACCTATTGTTGCGAGATTCTGCGGGCCGCGAGTTGCCCACGCATCATCGCCCGCGCGCCAAACGCATCATTCAGCTCTTCATGAACGGCGGCCCCTTCGGCCCCGACTTCTTCGACCCCAAACCCGCGCTGGAGAAGTACGCGGGTCAGCGCCCCATGGAAGTGCAGCTGCGAACCGAGCGACCTACGGCCGGCCTGCTCCCATCACCCTTCAAATTCTCTCCCGCCGGCCAATGCGGCTTGCCCATCAGCGAACTGCTCCCCCGTTTTGCACAGCAGATGGACGACGTCTGCGTCCTCAATTCGGTCCATACCGACAACCCCAATCACGGCCCTGCCCTGCATCTGATGAACAACGGCATCACGCTGCCCACACGCCCCAGCCTGGGATCCTGGCTGCTGTACGGCTTGGGCTCCGAGAACGAAAGCCTCCCCGGTTACATCGTCCTCTGCCCTGGACGCCCCGTCCGCTTCGCCACTCTCTGGTCGAGTGCCTTCCTCCCGGCCGAATTCCAGGGCACCTACGTCAATCATTCGGACCTGTCTCCCGACAAGCTGATTCCGAACCTGCGCCCGGCCCGAGAAGCCGGCTTGCAGGAACGGCAACTCGAACTCTGGCGGGAACTCAATCAGGCACACGCCGACACACGTTCCGATGCCGGTGAACTCCTTGGCCGCATACAGGCCATGGAGACCGCCTTCCGCATGCAGACAGTCGCGGCGGAGGCTTTCGATCTGGCGACGGAACCGCAGTCGATTCGCGAAGAATATGGCGAGGGCCACTTCGCAAATGGCTGCCTCCTGGCGCGTCGACTGGCAGAACGCGGCGTCCGCTACACTCAGGTGTACTATGGCAACGGCCAGCCTTGGGACACTCACGGCGACCATCATAACCTCGTTCGAAAGCTCGCCACGGACATCGACCAACCGATGGCTGCTCTCCTGAATGACCTCCGCCGTCGTGGCTTGCTCGACGAGACGCTCGTCATCTGGGGCGGCGAATTCGGCCGCACCCCAACGTCAGAAAACGGGAACGGTCGCGATCACAACCATTACGGGTTCACGATGTGGATGGCAGGCGGCGGTGTCCGTGGCGGGATGTCATACGGCGAGAGCGACGAATTCGGCTTCCGCGCCGCCCACAATCCCATCCACATCCACGATCTGCATGCCACCATCCTGCACCTGATGGGTTTTGACCATACCCGTCTCACCTATCGGCACGCGGGACGAGATTTCCGCCTGACCGATGTCCACGGGCATGTTGTCAACGACGTCATGGCATGAACCACGATACTCCTCTCCAATGGTTTGTCAGTGCTTTGTGTTCGTGTGCCACTGGCTCCGCCAGTGTGCCTTAGATTGATTTCACAGAACAAGCTGCACTGGGGAAGCCAGTGTCACACTCCCGTATTCTTAACCTTGACAATCTACTGACCCCGCGAGAACACGATGCGCCTTGGCACGGTCCTGACGCCGATCAGCGAAGAGAATCTGCTCTTGGCGGCACAATGTTCAGTCACCGATCTGGTCGTCCGCTATCCCGGAGAAGACCCTGCGCAGCTCACACGTTGGCAACAGCAAGCCGAGCAACACGGACTCGCGGTTACGGTTGTCGAAGGCTATCTCCCCATCGAGAACCTGAAACTCGGAGTCGACGACGGCACCGAGTTGAAGGCCATGAAGTCGCTGCTGACCCGCATGGGCGACTCCGGCATCAACCTCCTGTGCTACAACTTCATGTCCGGCACCGACTGGGTCCGGACTTCGGTCACCGTGCCGGAACGGGGCGGAGCCCTCGTGAGTCAATTTCGTCTGGCCGATGTCGAACGCGCGGTTTCGCTCAATTCCGGAGCAACTCCGCGCGGAGAGCTGGTGACCGCGGAAGCACTCTGGAACCATCTCGATCGATTCTTGAACGAACTGCTCCCCGTCGCCGAGCGTGCCGGTGTCATCATGTGCATGCACCCCGACGATCCGCCGCTCCCGCAACTCTTAGGCCGCGGCCGCATCATGCACAACGTCGAGAACTTCGAACGTCTGGTTCGCGACTGGCAAAGCCCCAGCAACCGAATCTGCTTCTGTCAGGGCGCCTTCGCCAGCATGGGGGTCGACATCCCTGCAACGATCCGGCGTCTGGGCCCCGCCATCCGCTACGTCCACTGCCGAGACGTCCGTGGCGGTCCCGACGACTTCACCGAGACCTTCCATGACAACGGACCGACCGACATGGTCGCCGCCATGCGCGCCTATGCTGAAGTCGGTTTCGATGGCCCGATGCGTCCCGATCATGTCCCCATGTACGTTGGCGAAACCGGCGAACCCGGCTACACGATGCTCGGCCGTCTCTACGCATACGGCTACCTCCGTGGTCTAATCCAAGCCGCCACGAACCCCGCTCCCTGAAGTCCACGAACGGCTCCCTACCGCGAACACACCACCCAGGATTGGCCACCTTCATGACTTCACCCGCTGACGAAACGTCGCGAGACCATGGTTACCTGCCCGATTGGCGCACGCGCGACCTTCCCGAGCCCTTGCCGCTGACCTTCCGGAACACAATCCGAACGATTGGTCCCGGTGCGATCCTGCTGGCCGGGTCGATCGGCGGCGGCGAATGGATCGTCGGACCGATGATGGTCGCCCAGTACGGGACTTCCATCCTATGGATCGCCACCATCGGCATTCTGCTTCAGGCTCTCTTCAACCTGGAAGCCGTTCGCTACACCATGTACACGGGCGAGCCAATTTTGACGGGCGTCATGCGGCTCCGTCCCGGCCCGGGACTTTGGGGAACCTTCTACATAATCATCGGCGCGGCGCAACTTGCTACGCCTGCCATCGCCGCGGGTTGCGCGACCGTGTTGTTTGGCGCATTCGCGGGCCGCATGCCCACCGCTTCCGACACCCGCGCGCTACAATGGCTCGGCATCGCCGTCATTCTGACCTGCGCGTTGCTACTGCTTTCCGGGAAGTCCGTGGAACGTCTCCTCGAACGGCTCTCCTGGTTCATGATTCTGTTCATTTTTGGCTTCCTGAGCATTGTCAACATCTGCTGTGTCCCCTTCGCCGACTGGCAGGCCACGGCTGCCGGCTTCGTGGTGATCAGGCCCCTTCCCGCCGATTTGAACCTGGTGATGCTGGGGCTGTTCGCCGCGACAGCAGGCTCAGGCGGACTCGGAAATCTGGCGATTTCAAACTGGTTCCGCGACAAGGGCTTCGGCATGGGTGCCCACGTCGGGGGCATCGGCGGAGCCTTGGCCAAACATCACCAGGAACTCGAATCCGTCGGCGCGGTCTTTCCCGACACGCCTCGGAACCTCGACCGCTGGAGCCGCTGGTGGAGCTACGCGAGAATCGACCAGCAGCTCTTGTGGGGCGGCGGATGCCTCCTGGGCATGTTCCTCAACGTGAACCTGGCCCGCGCCATTATTCCCGCCGATGCCAAGCTCGAAGGATATGCGGCCGGTGCCTTCCAGGCCAAGTATCTCGCCGATCAGTACGGCGAATGGCTCTGGCTGCTGACCCTCTTGAATGGCTTCTGGATCCTGTTCTCAACGCACCTGGGCAATACCGACTGCCTCGTGCGAACGTCGGCCGACATCCTCTGGAGCGCATCGCCCCGATTTCAGAAGTGGCCGGCCAGCCGGATTTATGCCGCCTTACTCCTGTCTCTCACCGTCTGGGCACTCTTCGCCATTCACTTGGGGAATGTGATGGAGTTGTTCAAGATTCTCGGAATCGTGGCCAGCCCAATCATGGCGATTGCCGCCGTACAGATTCTGCGCGTCAATACCCGGTTCCTGCCCCCGGCTATTCGCCCGCCGCTCTGGAGGCGAGTCGCGCTCATCGCCGCCGTGCTGGCTTATGGCGGAATCTCCGCGGCCATCATTTCCAGTGCCTTTGCGAATTGAATTCCGGCCAAAGGCTGGCACGACTCAAGCACGAGGCACTCAGCCAAACTTGTGGCCGGGCTGCGGCCCGGTTTCAGTGAGTGTCAGAATCTCGGGTCCCGACTCCGTCAGCAGAACGGTGTGCTCGAACTGCGCCGACAAACTGAGGTCGAGCGTCCGCACCGTCCAGTTGTCGCGGGAATCGACGAATGTTCTCCACGTGCCCATATTGACCATCGGTTCCACCGTGAAGCACATTCCGGGCCGCAGGATCTCCTGCGAAGCGCCCATTTTTGGAACGTAATGCGGCACGCCGGGTTCCTGGTGGAAGTCGCGGCCGATGCCGTGCCCCTGGTACTCGCGGACGACCTCCATCCCCTGGCTGCGGACGTACCGTTCAATCGCGCGTCCAATATCGGTCAGCCGCACTCCCGGCTGCGCGGCTGCAATCCCCAGGTGCATCGCATCAAATGTCACCTGGACCAGTCGCACGGCATCCGGCGATGACCGGCCGATCAGAAAAGTTTCCGAACTGTCGCCGTACCAGCCATCGACGATCGTCGTGACATCCACATTGATGATGTCCCCTTCGTCGAGCGGTGTATTATCGGGAATCCCGTGGCAGACAACTTCGTTGATGCTGGTGCAGATCGTCCGGGGATAGCCGCGATAACCGAGGCACGCCGGACGATGGCCATGGTCGAGAGTGTATTCGTTGACCATCCGATCGAGTTCGAGCGTCGTCATACCGGGCCCGATTTTCTGGCGAACCATGTCCAGAATCGAGGCATTGAACCGGCTGGCCGCGCGTAACCCCTCCCGTTCTTCCTCGGTGAGGTACAACACGGGACGCGGTTTCGCCTTTTCCGACTTAACGGGCGTATGTCGCGTCGCGGTGCGCGTTCGAAATCGATTCATCGCGTCAGAGTTCCGTAGTCATTGCCGGGAAGAGACAAGACTCTCCCGTTATTCTATCGACATTCTATCAATCAGGGCTCGCCGACATCCTGGTATCGTATCCGGGGATCGCGCGAAGTCGTCGCGTTTTTTCCCGAAACAGATCCCGATAGCCGAACCGCCGACGTGTGAGGCGGCAACGCCGAGAAATGGTATGAAAAACCGTCCCGAAGGTCGAACCCAACCCGGCAAGCCGAACCGCGGCGACCCAAAGTTCGGAAACCACAACCGGGCTTGGATTTGGGGTCGCAACGTCGTCTTGGAAACACTTCGCCAGGGCGCATGGATCCCCGAATTGCTGGTCATTTCGGACCGGTGCGGTGAAGCCGCTCGCGAAATACGGTCGCTCGCCGCCAAACGGGGAATCGATTGCCAGACCGAATCAGACACCCGTCTGACCCAACTCTGCCGTTCGGACGACCATCAGGGAGTGGCGGCACGGATGCCGTCGTTTCCGTACGCTCCTTTGCCGGATTGGCTTTCCAGCACCGCGTCCAACATCCGATTCGATGTCGCAACCGCTCCCTGGGTATTGCTCGACCGTATTCAAGACGCCTTTAATTTTGGCGCGATCGTTCGCTCGGCATCGGCCCTCGGTTTTGCCGGAGTCATCGTGGCGACGCGATCACAGTCGCCCGTCAACAGCCAGGTGGCGCGCAGCTCGGCGGGAGCCGTCAATCACGTCCCCAT
>JAHBXV010000072.1 GCA_019636285.1 Planctomycetaceae bacterium | reverse complement strand
GAACTTGTCGAGTCGAGCGGTGTTGTTTGGCTCGGTGATCAACCTGTTAAGCAGGCTGAATGCCGAAGACTTGACGTTTTGCAAAGAATGCGAAACACGGACAGCACGCATGTGTCGTAAACACTTCTCAAAAAGACGCTTACATCAAACGAGAAAACTCGAGAACAAACTGCCGAGAGCGTCCGGGAGAGCTGAAATCCGAACGCCTCCACGTTGCGGAAAGTCCACGTTTCACCGATATTCCATAGGAGAATTTTGTCGCAACTCATTCCCAAACAGCGAGTTACTCAACGCGAGCAACATCGCGGAAACATCGTTGCGAAAAGTCGACGGAAAGTTTGGGTTAGTCGGGGAGTCGACGTCGCGGGTTTCGTAAAACCGTTCTGGCGATGCTGCCTGCCTTGACGTTCTGGGGCCGGTGACGATAATCGTCGCGTCGCTGCTTCGGGCAGTGTTGCGGGTGTAGCTCAGTTGGTAGAGCACCACGTTGCCAACGTGGATGTCGCCGGTTCGAGTCCGGTCGCCCGCTTTTGTTTTTTTGACAGCGTCTCACCGCTCGTTTCAGGGCCGAGGCGGCGGAGAATGCCGCCCGATCTTCGGGCGGCGTGGCTGTCGACGAGTCGGTTTTGAGCGGGCTGCATGCTGCAGCCCCTTCGCAATCAGCCGCGTGCCGCCCGCATGATGTCGGGCCCGCCCGTTCCACAAGTCCGTGCGGGGCTTCGCGGCTCCCGGAAATCAGTGAGGAACCAGCGGTGTCGCAGGAATTGGAAACCGACCAGGACGTAACGACCGGCGACACCGACACGTATCGGATGTCTTTAACGGTCGACATCGACAAGACCGGCCCCTGCCAGCGCCACGTGCGCGTGGTGGTGCCCCGCAAGGATCTGGATCACTTCCGTAGCGAAGCGGTCCAGGAACTGTCGGGAAGCGCGAGCGTTCCCGGCTTTCGTTCGGGGCGCGTGCCGGCCGGATTGATTGAAAAGCGATTCCGCAAGGAACTCGACCAGCAGTTGCGGCAGCAGGTGCTGATGCAGAGCCTGCAGCAGCTGTCGGAAGACAACCAGTTCGACCCGATCAACGAGCCGGACTTCGACCTCGAAGGACTGGTGATTCCGGAAGACGGCGACTTCCAGTACGAGTTCGACGTCGAAGTTCGTCCCGAGTTCGATCTCCCTGAATACAAGGGCCTGAAGATCGAACGGCCGGTCCGCGAAGTGACCGACGAGCAGGTCAACGCGTATCGCGAGCGCTACCTGCGTCAGTACGGTTCGTTCGAGTCGACCAGCGAACCGGCGGCGGCGGGCGATTACATCACCGCCTCGTTCGCCTTCATTCAGGACAAGCCGCTTCGCAAAATGTCGGACCTGACGGTGCAGCTCAAGCCGGTCCTGCAGTTTCCGGATGGACAACTGACAGGCTTTGACGAGTTGGTGGCAGGGGCTCGCCCCGGCGACACCCGCAACGCCACCATCACGATTTCGGCGGAAGCCGAGTCGGTCGAAATGCGCGGCGAGACCGTTCAGGTCGAGATTCAGGTTACCGATGTCAAAAAGCTGGTTCTGCCGGAACTGACGAGCGAGTTTCTGGGCTCGATCGGGGTGGAAGACGCCGACGAATTGAACGTGCAGATCCGCAGCATGCTGGAGCGGCAGGTTCAGTACGAACAACGGCAGGCCACCCGTCGTCAGATTCTCGACAAGATCACTGAATCGGCCGATTGGGAGCTTCCCGAGAAGCTCGTGCGCAAGCAGGTGGAAAACGCCCTGCGTCGCGAAATCCTGGAGATGCAGCAGGCCGGGTTCACCACGCAGCAGATTCGGGCACGAGAAAACCAGTTGCGGCAGCAGTCGGTCACTTCGACCCGGCAGGCTTTGAAGGAGCACTTTGTCCTCGATCGCATTGCGACGAAGGAAGAAGTCGAAGTCACGCCGCCGGAAATCGACGCCGAAATTTACATGATGGCGATTCAGCGCGGCGAGAACCCCCGCCGAGTTCGGTCGCGTTTGCAGAAGTCGGGGATGTTCGAGAACCTGGAAGCCCAGATCCGCGAGCGTAAGGCGGTCGACTTCCTGCTCAAGCACGCCGAGTTCAGCGACGTTCCGGCACCGGTCACCGACGACAGCAGCATCGAATCGGTGATGTTGTCGATCTGCGGCCCGCAGAGCACGATCGAGTCGCATGACGACGAACACGATCACGACCATGATCACGATCATGATGGTGACCACGACCACGATCATGACCACGGTTGATCGAAGCGGTATCAGGACACAATCTGGCGGGTCGCGGGGGTTTCTCTCGCGACCCGCTGTGTTTTGAAAGCGTCGAGATTCGCGGGGGAGCGCTCCCCGGTGGGTCGCGGCTAATCAGGTAGACCAATTGTCCGTTTCATGGGGGCGGGCGACGGAAACCGGGCAACGATTTCTGCCGGAACAGTTGATCCGTACGTCTCACGCCGAATAATGACTTCACCGACACACGAAATCCGCTCGGACCGATCGAAAACGTCTGATGGTTTCGCCGATTGGACGTGTTCGCGGCACTCGCCGTGACCACGAGAGCACCGTTCAAAAGGAATCGCAATGCCCGGTTCGTACGATCGTTTCGCGCCGCCGATCCTGAATGCCCGTGACTATGCCCGTCAGCGGCAGATGGGCATTGGCGACCTGCTGCTGGAGAACCGGATCGTGTTTCTGGACGGGGCGATTCACGATGCGAGCGCCAACATCATCGTGATGAAACTCCTGTTCTTGCAGTCAGAAAACAAGCACCAGGACATTCACTTCTACATCAACTCGCCGGGTGGGTCGGTGACCGCGACCATGGCGATTTACGACACCATGCAGTTCCTGACGTGCCCGGTTGCCACGTACTGCGTGGGACTGGCGGCGAGCGGAGGAGCGGTCCTGGTGGCGGGCGGAGCCAAGGGCAAACGATTCGCGCTGCCGCACTCGAAGATGATGATTCACCAGCCCTACGGCGAAGTGGGTGGGCAGGTCTCCGATATCGAAATCCAGGCCCGCGAGATTCTCGAAACCCGCGAAACGCTGAATCGGATTCTGGCGGATCACACGGGCCAGCCGATCGAAGTCATCGCCCGCGATACCGAACGCGACCGCTACCTGACGGCGCCACAGGCCAAGGAATATGGGCTCGTCGATGAAGTGCTCACGAATCCCGACAAAGTGAAGGCGTCGTAACGTCCGCCGTGTAGTTTCCGACACAACCTCCGTGCAAGCGAGCCTTTGCCTGGAGTTGGGCAACTTTCTGACAGGCCCAACTGGTTGTGTCAGGGGGTCTTGAATCGATCAGACGACCGTGCTGCCCAGACCGGACAGCCGTTCCGCATCCGAACCTGTCGCTCCGATACGGAGCCTTGCCTTCAAAGAGAGCCAGACATGTCGAGCCTGATCCCGTTCGTCATCGAGAAGTCGGGCCGCGAAGAGCGGGCGATGGACATCTACAGCCGCCTCTTGCGCGATCGCATCATCCTGCTGGGCAGCGGCATTAACGACGACGTGGCCAATATTGTCGTCGCGCAACTGCTGTACCTGCAGTTTGAAGACCCGACCGCCGACATCAACGTCTACATCAATTCGCCGGGCGGTTCGGTGACGGCCGGGATGGCCATCTACGACACCATGCAGTTCCTGACCTGCGACGTCGCCACTTACTGCATGGGCCAGTGCGCGAGCATGGGAGCCCTCTTGCTGACGGCGGGGGCGGCCGGCAAGCGCTATGCCCTTCCCAACTCGCGAATCATGATCCACCAGCCGCTCGCCGGAATGCAGGGGACGGCGGTCGAGCTCGAAATTCACGCGAAGGAAGTCATTCGCACGAAGCGAAAGTTGAACGAGATCCTGCTCAAGCACACCGGCCAGACGCTGGAACAGATCGAGCAGGACACCGACCGCGACAAGTTCATGTCAGCCGAAGAAGCGAAGTCCTACGGACTGATCGACGTGGTCCTCGACAAGCTGCCCGCCGACAAGCTGCCGAAGAACGAAGGCAACTAGCCCCATTCCGAGCGAACGCTGAAACAACGAACGAGGAGACGCGCTACGGTGCGTCTCCTCGTTCGTTTCATGGACGTCCTTGTAACATTGGTACAGAATGAAAGACAGCTGATCCCACTGACTCGATGGACTTGTCGATGTCGACTCATTTGTTCACGATTGAGGACGTCTTCGACATCGGCGGTTGTTACCTCATTCCAGTGCCTGGTGTTCCCAAGACCGTTCCAGGAATCCGAGCAGGTTTGCCAATTGAATTGCAACGCCCAGATGGCTCGAAGTTGGCGACGGTCATCTGGTGCATCGTGTTGGTCGACCCTCACGATCCCGAGCGACCCACTCAGATCGGCTTACAGGGACTCAGGAAAGAGGACATTCCTGTCGGGACCGAAATCTGGCTTTGCGACAGTCCCGTCGCGGGGTGAATTCGTTGTGGCTGCTTTGGGAAACTCCCAATATGCCAACTGAGGTCTTTCGCATTGACGGAGAAATTGTCTGGCTGAGAACCACTATTCGGCCGAATGAAGATGGCATTGAATCGGAGTTTCGCTTCCAGACGGCCGATGGGATTCTCGCGCTAATCTTTGAGCATCTGCCTTCATTTGAGTTCCAACTCAAAGCGGCGAACCCGCGTTGCCTTGCGATCCACGAGCATTCGCTGCCGGAGCGAGGCTGGGTTGAAAACACTCGATATGAAGTGCGGCTCAATGACGACGATGAATTTGACTTCGCTGCAATTCATTCGTCGTCGGTACGTTGGGGGCTTGTTGACCCAGAGGACCAAATGCCGTTTAGGTACGCCGATTGAACGATAAACTCACTTCAGTCGTCCCGAATGACCGCCAGCCCACGTTGTCCGACGAATGGGAATCGGAGATTCAGCGCCGTAGCGAAGAACTCGACACGGGTTTGGTTACCACCGAGGAGTGGACCACGATTCGCGAACGAGAGTTCGCCAAGCTCGGCATTCGAATGTCAGATTGAATGTCTCACCGAGATCGCCGCAACCCCACTATTTCCCCGGCACTTTCGCGGCGCGCATGGCGATCTTGGCGGTGAGTCGCCGCAAATCGTCACCGGACTGGTGAAAGTCGGTCTGCAATTCGTCCAGGGTCGCGGCGCCCCATGCAGACCAGGCTTGTTTGACCATGTAGGCGAAGAGCTGGCGGGTGAAGCTCGCTTCGACTTCCGGGCTGGCCGCGAGGTACTGGGCCAGGGCGCGGCTGCCATCGAATTTCAGGTCTTCTCCACGGCGTGTCAGGTAGCCTCCCTGGCTGTCGATCGGCTTTCCTTTTTCAATGTCGCGGTAGCGGCCGACGGCATCGAATTGTTCGAGCGTGAAGCCGAGCGGGTTGATGAGATTGTGGCAGCTGCGGCACGCCTCGGGTTCCGTCTGTAGTGCGACGCGCTCCCGGGTTGTGAGATCGGGGTGCAGATCGGGCGGAATCGGCGAGACGGCTATCTGCGGAATTTTGAGCGCTCGGCCCAGCACGCTTCGAGACAGGAAGACGCCGCGATGGATGGGGGACGACGTGGCCGTGTAGGCGAAGCTCGCCATCAGATAGGGATGCGTGAGGACACCGGCGCGGCGGCCGGGATCGAGCACGACCGGTCGGAACTCAGGCGCGGCTTCGCCTTCGGCGACTGGTGGGAGTTCGACACCATAAAACGCGGCCAGCCGCTCGTTGAGCCAGACCCGTTCCTCCATGAGCAGCCGGTTCAGCGAGGGCTTTTCTTCGGCGAGGACGTCGTCGAGAAAAATATCGAGCGAGGTCCGCAGGTCCGAGGCAATTTCCGGCGTGAAGTCGGGATAGGCCGACGAGTCTTTCGCGAGATCGGTGATGTGGTCGAGCCGCAGCCACTGCCGCAGGAATTCTCTCAGTTTGGCCGAGGCGCGAGGGTTGTTGGCCATGCGGTACGCCTGCTCGCGGATTTCATCGTCATTCGTCAGCTTGCCGACAGCCGCCGATTCGCGGAGGCGCTTATCGGGGAGTGAATCCCAGAGGGCATAGGACATTCGCGAGGCGATGTTCCAGGCGTCGTTGGGCTCTCCGCCCAGTTCGCGATAGAGGAACCGCGGCGACTTGAGCGTGAGGAGCACGACTCGCTGCACGGCCTGCTCGGGGCTTTCCGCCTCGGCGAAGTGGGCATCGATTAAGGTTGGGACTTCGGCATCGGCCAACGGTCGGCGAAACGCGAACTCGATGAACCGTCGCGAGAAGGACTTCAGCTTGTCGACCCGGTCGCCGGCGTCGCGTTTCGTCCCGGCGAGGTCATCGATCTTGCGGAGCACGTAGGCCGCCGTTTCAAAGGCGGCGTCGGTCGTGGCCTGGTCCCACTCTTTCGAAACAGCCGTTCCCCGTTCGTAGCCAATACTGCGATCATCGGGCGGAAACGGGGTCGTCACGACGAACGTCTCAGGTGCCCAAGAGGGGACGAGATAACGGGTCGCCAGCAGTTCTTCGGTGCGATGCGGAATCCGCCACCAGAGTTCGATGGCCGCGTTCTTTTCCTTCGCGTTATCCGACTTGAAGAGTTCGAGGCGCAAGCGATAGCGGCGGCCCGCGAGCAATGAGATCCGTTCGCGGTGCTCAACCTCGTTGCCCGAGCGGACGCGGCCGTCGATCAGCGGCGTCCGGTCGTCGTTGACCCACAACTGCACGCCGTTCGCCGTCTTGACGATGAACTCGTATTCGCCGCTTTCGGGGGGAATCACCGATCCCGACCAGCGGATCGAAAAATCCTTGGCATTGATGCCCACATCGGGCACCGGTGCCTCTTCGCCGAAGTTGAATCGCACGACGGAGTCAACACGATCGACCTTGCGATCGTCGCGGCGGAAACGGCGTGTCTCGAAGTACTCGGCATTTAGGCCGTTGCCGGGTTTGATTTCGGGATCGCCGCGAAACTGGCCGATGAGGTCGGCAAGCGTTTCGCGGTACTGACGAACCGTGAGGCGAGACAGTTCGACGCGGGCGGGGGTGTTGCGAACCTGGGCTTCCGGCGAATAGAAGGCTTCGTAAATGTAGGCAGCCACATTGCGGGCATCGTCGCCGACGCACTTCTCGGGCTCACCCTCTGGCATGGTCTTGTCGATCACGCGCGACAGTTCGACCAGTGAGGCATCGCCCAGCAAGGGTTCTTTGTAGTCTTTGCTTCCTTCGCCTTTCGCGCCGTGGCAACTCGCGCACATCTCGCGATAAATGGCTTCGCCGCGTTTCAGATCGTCGGCGGCAAACGTCGAGGACGAAGCCACGAGGACGACCGTCAAGATGGCGGAAACGACGCGAGGGAGATGAGTCATGGGAGCACCGTCGCAGGAGGGAGGCCGGGCGGGAGCCGACGAAAGGGAGCGCTTTCAGCCGACACAGATATTGTAAGTCCGGTGGAAATCCGGGGTCAATCGGGTGAGTGCGGGTGGCGGAATGGTCAAGTCAGCTACAATCTTGTGTCCGAAACGGACTTGTGAATGACCACCGGCCCTCAATTCTCGCGATTCAACATGTCTGAAGTTCCCGCAGTCCTTCTGATCGCCCATGGCAGCCGACGGCCCGAGGCGAATGCCGATCTTGTTCAACTGGCCGAGCGGCTCCGGGAACGGGGGTATCCGCGAGTCGAGGTCTCGTATCTGGAACTGGCGGAACCAACCATTCCACAGGGGGGCAAGGCGTGCGCTGAAACGGGGGCGAACGTGGTGTTGATGCTCCCGTACTTTCTCTCGGCCGGCGTCCACGTGGCTCGCGATCTGGAGGGTTTTCGCGAGCAACTGAGCGCGACTTTTCCCGCCGTGGAGTTTCGGCTCTGCCAGCCGCTGGGATTGCACCCGTTGCTCGTTGATGTAGTGCTGGCGCGGCTGGCGGAAGGGGCGCCAAAATAACGTTCCGGCGGCAACCCAAGGATGCAGCGGCCCCACGCGCCTGACAGAATGGCGGGGTCATGGACTCCCTGCCAATTCCCGCGTTGCCAAGTGCTGGTCCTCGTCGGCCGACGAGTTGGCTGGCGGTATTGGCCGTGCTCGAAATGGTTAAGAACCTTGCCTTGCTGTTGGCGGCCGGGGCCCAGCCGTGGGATGACTCGGCGGGCTATTGGCGGATGGCCGGTCTGGTCGCCCAGGGGGACGTTTGGCTACTGCATGAGGAAACGGCCTCGCGCACGCCGGGCTATCCCTGGCTGTTGGGATTCGTGCGCTGGTTAGCGGGTTCCCATTCGCTGGCGGTGGCAATCCTCCTTCAACATCTGTTGGTCTGGCTGACATCGCGGTTGACGGTCGACCTGACGTGGAAGCTCTCTCGGTCGCCGAGGGCAGCCATTGTGGCCGCGATTCTCTGCCTGGCGTCAACCGCCAGACCCCTGTTCGCGAACTGGATTCTGACCGAAGTGATGGCGACCTTCTTTGTAATGCTGGCTGCGTGGTCTCTCGTCAATCGAGTCGGACGGGTCTCGATGGGGCGACTGCTCTTCTCAAGTAGCGCGATTGGGATCGCAGTCCTGGTGCGTCCGGCTTCGCTGGCGTTCGCTCCGGCCTTGCTGGTCGTGGCGGTGCTACCGCGCGAGGGCCAGTCGCTCCGGCGACGTCTCGCGACGAGTCTCCTGGTCGTGCTCGCGATCACGCTCCCGCTCTTGCCCTGGGTGATCCGGAACCGTGTGCAGCACGATCGCTGGATGCTCGTTGCTTTTACGGGGCGCGAGTTGTGGACGGTGGCTTTCAGTCCGTGGCCGGGTGCCGGGCTGACGCTTGAGGACAACCCGTCGGCCGATGCTTTGCTGGACCGGGTGGGCGACTTGCCCAAGAACTGGCGGAACAACGCGGCGATGTCCGGAGCATTGCGGAACTCGGGGCTGGATGACGTCGCGACGGATGATCTGATGGCAAGGGTTGCAGGGGAGGCGCTTCTTCGTCATCCGGGGTGGGCCGTGGGGACGTTTGCCGCGCGCTGCGCGACGTTCTGGTATTGCTGGGACTGGGAGACCGAGCTGCGCGTGGATCGGCTCTCCAACGCTCAGCGCGAGCCATGGCTCGGCCAGCAAATGTGGCAATTTTCGCAGTGGACGGAAGCCGTGATGGCTGTGCTGCGGATTACGCCGGAACGCTTTCGTATCTCCAGCGTGCTGGCCGTGCTGATTGCGTCGTGTGGCATCGCCCGGATGATCGGCAGTATGGAGTTGCGTGCCATCGGGTTCGTGCTTTGTGTCGCCCTCGCGGGGCTGACGGTATTGACGGCGGCCCTGGAAATTCCCCACTACCGCTATCGGTCGGTCGCGGAACCGCTGCTGATCGTGGGGGCGTCGCTTGGTTGGTTCGCCAGTCCGCGACGCACCTCCGTTTCATCTCGCTCCCAGGCGGAGGCATCATGACCGGCTGTCGCCATTGCGAATGAAAATTTGCCACCAGCTTTTTGGCAAAAGGCCGGAAATATCACGTCCTAGTAGATTTATTTTCGTGGGAGCCCGGGAACGAGTACTTCTTCACTTCTCCCCCACATACAACGTGGCGATCCCGAAGGTCAGCGGGTACCAGCGGACGCTCCTAATGCCGCATTCTTCGAGAATGGCTGCCAGTTCTTTGCCATAGGGAAACTGGCCGACTGATTGCGGCAGGTATTCGTACGCGGCCTGATTGTTGCGGGCGAGGAGTTGGCCGAGGCGGGGGAGGACGTACTTGAAATAGAGTTTGTAGCCCCAGCGCAGGACGGGGTTGCCGGGCATGGAGAACTCGAGAATCGCGATCCGGCCGCCGGGTTTGCATACGCGCAGCATCTCGCGGACGCCGCGACGGGTGTCGCTGACGTTTCGCAGACCGAACGCGACCGAGACGATCTGAAACGAGTTCTCGTCAAACGGAAGCTCCTGCGTATCGGCTTCCAGAAACTCGACGTTAACGGGGCGCACGGTCGTGGCCTGTCGATCGCGTTTCTGCTTCGCGATTTCCAGCATCGCGGCGGTGAAGTCGGTGCCGACGACGCGGATTTTCCCCTTCCCGGCTTTCCAGAAAGCGAGGGCGAGATCGCCGGTTCCGGTGCAGACATCGAGAATTGGGTCGTCGCCGCGCGGCGGGCAGATGCGGATGGTTCGCCACCGCCAGTAATAGTCGACACCCCCCGACAGGAAGTGATTCATGAAGTCGTAGCGAGGGGAAATCTCGCTGAACATCTGGCGCACACGTTCGCCAGACTTGTCGACCACGGGCTCGGGTGTTTTCACGGCAGTCACGGAAAGCTTTCTCGATTTGCTTTGGCTGGCGGGATGTCGGCTGGACAGCCATCAAGCGTATCCCAGCGTCTTTCCCCGATCAAAAACTGCTGGAATACGCGTTCGGCTATCCCAGCCTACCTTGGCAGGTTACTCGCCAGACGATGGCAATCCGAGTTCGCGCCAGCGGGCGCGAACCTGAGCGTGATCGGGACGAGTGGCAAATTCCTCGTTTCCAAATGGGGAGTTCGGCTTTGATCCGCGTGATTTGCGGGTGGCGTCGATTCCCAGCCGGCCGCCAAATCCGGCTCGGAGCGATTCGACATCGAAGGGATGCAACTCGCCGTTGGTGGTGATGACATCGTTCTCCCAGTCGACCCAGGCAGCCATCTCTCGCCACGTCGCGGCATCGTTCGCCGGGTCGACCGCTTCGTCGACAACCACGATCAGCCGTACCTGACAAAACAGGGGATGCCCCCACAACGCGTGCATGATTTGCCGCGGCTGCCACTTTTGAGCGGCTGCCATCGACACGCGAAGCACCCGCCCCAATCCGCCGTCGCTTACCAGATGGTAGGCGCGCACCCCGGGAATGGCGCGTCGAATCACGAATTCCAGAAGACTGGCGGACTCGCGGGTGATGACGTCTGCCTCATGCGGGGGCTCGCCGATGACTTGAACCGGCAACAGCGGATTGCCGCGCTGCGTCAACGCCGTCACCGTCGCTGGCTGTAAGGAAACTGACTCCGCCATTCGGCCGGTCGGCAACAGAATGGGTGCCACAGGCTCCGGGGGAACTTCCGGGTCGAGCTGTGCCTCGAGCACAAACTCGGCATGCGCGGGAACTTCGACTTCATGAGTCCGGCAACGGACGAACTCCGGGTCTTCGCTGCGAAGGCCGCGAACTATCGACACGGGATCGATCCCGAGCAGTCGACCGAGCGGCAAGGCAAACGTCCAGACAGGATCGCCCCCGATTTGAATACCAATCGAGAGCTGGTGATGCCGTGCGGCGGCCCGTCGGCGGATTTCGAGCGCGGGATCGTCCTCCTGCCAGCGGCAAACAAGCTGCGGACCCACAATCTGGACCGGCGGCGACGACACGTGCTGCTGGCCGGTTTCGGGATCGCGAATCCAGACAGCGGCTCCCCAGACGACGGACTGCGTCTCCAAGGGGTCCAGGCGCGGAATCGGCAATTCGGCTAGTCGCAGATCGCGGCCAAACTTGACCACCTGCTGACAGGGAGCGATCCGAATCACTTTACGAGGGGGGCGATCGGCTGGCTCCGAGGCGGTCAGCGGCAGCAGCGAGCGCCACCATTGCGGAGCGTTTTCGCGAGAAGGAGACGAGGCGATGCTGGCAACTTCTTCGGGCCCGCCCGTCAGCGCGCGAACTCGCGCGGGGCTGCCGAACAGATTGGCCACGACGGGAACGGACGCGCCGCTCACATTTTCGAAGAGCAGCACCGGGCCGCCATCCGGCAAACGCGAGGCATACCGGGCCAGGTCCGCCAATTCTCCCCGGGGGTCGACCGGACCACGAACCCGCGCCAGTCCACCGCCTTGTTCCAGGCGGGTCAGGAAATCTCCCAGGGCGGGTCCAGACATGGCGAATCGATCAGCAGGCCGCAATTGGTACAGGGTCTTCAAGAAGTACCGTTACTGTACCGATCCGCCAGTTGAACCGCACTTGTTCGGGACCGGAGAAGTCGAGTGTTTAGAGTCTAGAGTCGAGAGAAGAAGACGGCGAAATTGCCTGCCTTTGTCGCGGCTCGCCCACTCGACTCAATCCACTGTGCTGGCACGCTGCAAATGAAAAACGCGAAGGCTCCGCCCCGCCGCGACAGCATCTTGTGGTGATCGACGGATCGACCGTATAATTTTGACTGGGGAATCGTCGACCTTTGTCGGCGACTGGGGAAGTTTGCAGACCGGCGGCGGAATCCTCGTCAGCCGCGGCAACCGCGAGCAGTTTGTCCGATCGCCAGCGTCGGACGCTGCTGGGTCAGGAATTCGGGGCGTTGATGAGCGATCGAGAGTGTGACAAGCCCGCCATCCTGGTATTCGGCGGATCGCCGGAAGCCACGCCGGACTGGCTACGAGCACTTGGCGAGTCGGTCCACCTGGAACGAGGTCTCGACGTTTTCCGTCCCTTGGATGGCGGGGCCGACCCGGCGGTGGATGCCGCCGTTCTGCTGGGCGCGGCCGTCCATGACCTGACTCTCTGGACGACGTTTGAGAACGTCCTCAAGTCGTTGCCGGACGGGGTGGCGATGCTGGACGGCCGACTGAAGGTTCTGTGGAGTAACGAGAGTTTCCAGACCTTGGTCGGAAGCCCTCCCGGCGACCGGGAGTTTTTCGAGTTATTGGGGAACCCGGTCATTCTCGGGCCCGACTTTTCGCCCCTGCGATCGGCACTGGGCCTGGGAGAACTGGCGCGGACGGTCCTGAAAGTGGCCGACCGGAAACACCTGGTTCTGCATGCGGCTCCGGTCCGGTCGTCGCGCGCGGAACCTTCCAACCTGGTGGTCGTCACGTTGCGAGACATCTCCGAAGAGATGCACCAGCGCCAGAAGTTGCAGGCCATCCATCGAGCGGGACAGGAACTGGGCGACCTGGGAGCCGAGGAGATCGTTGGGTTGTCGGTCGAGGACCGAATCGACCTCCTCAAGGAAAAGATCATTCAATTCACTCAGGACGTGCTGGAATTCGAAACCGTCGAAATTCGGCTGCTCGATAAGACCACCAAGGCCCTCGATCCGCTGCTCAACGTGGGAATGTCCGACGAGGCGGCCCGCCGCAAATTGTGGGCGGAACCCCAGGCGAACGGCGTGACGGGCTTCGTGGCGGCGACGGGCAAAAGCTATCTGTGCGACGATACCACGCGCGACCAGTTGTACCTCCCCGGTGCCCCCGGTGCCCGCAGTTCGCTCACCGTGCCGCTGATTCTGCATGGCGAGGTGATGGGGACATTCAATGTCGAAAGCAACCAGCCCCAGGCATTTCATGAGCAGGACTTGCAGTTTCTCGAACTCTTCTGCCACGAAGTCGCCGCCGCCCTCAACACCCTCGAACTGCTGGCGGCGGAGAAATACACGGCGCTGACGGAGAGCATGGAACGGCTGTTGCGCGAGGTGGCACGACCGGTGGATTCCGTGCTGAACGACACGGCCTGGATTCTTGAAAAATACATCGGCCACGATCCGGAAGTCTGCGAACGGCTGCAACGAATCCTCAAGCATGTGCGGGGCGTGCGACAACTGATTCAGAATGTCGGCGAGACCCCCGTCCAGGGGGTGATGTCCCCCGCCCTGCCCCCCAAGTCGCGCTCTCCGGTCTTGCGGGAAAAGCGGATCCTGGTGGTCGACGCCGACGAATCGATCCGGCTTGCGGCCCATGAACTGCTCGGCTGTTTCGGTTGCGAGGTCGAGACGGCCCACAACGGCGAGGAAGCGCTCTTGATGGCTCGCAGCTTCCCGTACCACGCGGTCATCGCCGATATCCGCCTTCCGGACATGACGGGCGACGAAATCTTCGCGCGGTTGCGCGACGTGCACGAAGGGCTTCCCGTCATCCTGATGACGGGCTTTGGTTATGACCCGTCGCACGCCATCGTGAAAGCACGGCAGATGGGCCTGAAATCGGTCCTCTATAAGCCGTTTCGCCCCGATCAGTTGGTGAAGGAACTGGAGCAGACGCTCTCCGCGCCCGCCGCAGGAGATGGTGGCTGAAAGGCGCCGCTCGCCGCGATTCTCAATTTTGGCGAGCCGGGGATGCTGACGCGATACCGCTGCAACACCCTTGGCAATCAAGGGTTTGCGAAACCGGTGGACCGTCGCGCGCTTCGACGAGACCGAGACGACTGGCGCCATGTGGGGAACGAGCGAGGCAGTTTCCGTGTCGGGCGGTATAGAATTTCGCGGACGGCAATAACCGCCGGTTCAATCGTCGCATTTCAGAGACCGCCCTGATGTCGCTGCCCCGTTTCAGCGTTCGCAACGAAGTGCTCGTGAATGTGCTGATGATTGTCATCAGTGCCGGGGGCTGCTTGGCAGCTCTGACTCTCACGCGGGAGATGTTTCCGGAAAGCCGTCCCGACCAGATCAGCGTGACGAGCATTTACCCTGGCGTGCAGCCCGCGGAAATCGAGAAAGCGGTCACGATCAAGATCGAGGAGTCGCTGCGCGATGTGGACGGTGTCGACAAGATCGACTCGGTGGTCCGGGAAGGGATGACGTCGACGATCCTGACGCTGCTGCCCAATGTGAGCAACATCGACGCGGTGATTCAGGAAGTTAAAACGCAAGTCGACTCAGTCCAGGATCTGCCGGACGATGTCGAATCGACCGTCGTTCGCAAGATGCAGCCGCGACTCCCGGTCATCGCTGTTGCCATCTATGGAAAAGGAGACGAGTCGGCCCTGAAAGATGCCGCCCGCCAGCTTCGCGACGACCTGCTCAAGCTGCCGGGCATCACCGATGTCGACCTGGGGGGGATCCGCGACGACGAGATCAGCGTCGAGGTGAAGCCGGAAAAACTGTACGAGTTCAACGTCACGTTCGAGGAAGTGGCGTCGGCGATTCGGCAGACCAACATCGACATCTCCAGCGGCCAGATCAAAGGGACGCGCAGCACGGTCTCGATCCGCACGCTGGGAGAGCAGCAGCGGGGCGTCGACCTGGAAGACATCGTGGTGCGAACCGATCGGAATGGTCGGCAGATTCGGGTTCGCGACGTGGCCACGGTGCGGGACGATTTCATCGACTCCGACATCGAGAGCTGGTTCAACAGCGAGCGTTCCGTCAACTGCGTTGTTTACAAGGTCGGCGATCAGGACATCGTTCAGATCGCCGACATGGTGAAGGCGTACGTGCGGGGCAAACAGGGTGTCGCGTTCGACGGATATGGTTTCGCGGCTGCGATGGAGGCTCCCTGGTATCAGCGACCGTTCGCGTTCATGGGGGCCAGCCTCGCGAAAGTCGCGGCGGTCTTCGGCGGCAAGGCCGATGTGCAAAAAATCTACGAAGAAAGCCGGGCCACGCCGTTCGCTCACGCCTTCAAGGTGGAATTGCACACGGATCTGTCGCGATTCATTGAAGGACGGCTCGACCTGATGATCCGCAACGGCCAATCGGGGCTGATCCTGGTGGTCATCTCACTGCTGATCTTTCTCAACTGGCGAATCGCGTTCTGGACGGCGATGGGACTGCCGGTTTCGTTTCTGGGCACCTTCGCCGTGATGTACCTGATGGGTATCTCGCTGAACCTGATCTCGCTGTTCGGCCTGATTATCGTGCTGGGGATCATCGTCGACGATGCGATCGTGATCGCGGAAAACATCTATCGGCACGTGCAGGAGGGGATGCCGCCTCGGCAGGCGGCGATTCACGGCGCGGAGGAAGTGATGGCACCCGTCACGATCGCCGTCTGCACGACGATTGCCGCGTTTCTGCCCATGATGTTTCTGGGGGGGCGGTTGGGCGAATTCTTTCGTCAGTTGCCGCTGGTCATCATGGCCGCGCTGTCGGTCTCGCTGCTGGAAGCGCTGATTATTCTTCCCGCCCACCTGGCCCATCTTCCCGCCAGCATGGCAGGCGGGACAAAGGCGACGACAGCCCCCGTCCGGGCGTCGCGACGACAACGGCTGCTGCAATTCGCGGGATCGCTGTTTTCGCACTCGGGCATCTCAGCCATTTACTTTCGTTTTCTGAAGCTGGCTTTGACATGGCGGTACGTGACGGTGGGGTTGGCGATGGCCTTGCTCCTGACGACGCTGGGGCTGCCGCTTGGTGGAGTCGTGCCGTTCACGTTCATCCAGAAGATGGACAGCGAGACGATCACCGGAGCTCTGGAAATGCCGATGGGAACGCCCGTCGAAGTTACCCGCGAACGACTGCAAGAGCTCTCGGACAAAGCCCTGTCGATCCCCGAGATCGTGAACGTCCAGGTACAGGTTGCCGTTCAGTTGAGACTGGGAGCCGCCGGGGCGGAAGGCGCGACGACCAGTTCGCACCTTGGTCAGTTGATTATCGAGCTGAAGGCCGCCGACGAGCGAGAAGTGTCGGGCGAGCGGAGCAGCGAAGAGGTGCTGGCCGAACTGCGAAATTTCGCGTCGGAACTTCCCGGCGTGAATTCCGTCGTCTGGGAATCCCTGTCTGGCGGCCCGGGAGGCAAGGACATGGAGATCCGGGTGGGAGGGCCCAACTTCGACGACGTGATCGCCGTCGCCGAGGAGCTGAAAGCCCGTCTGAACAGTTACGCGGGCGTGGTCGACCTCGATGACAACATGGATCGGGGACAACGCGAGATGCAGCTTCGGGTGCGGGAAGCGGCTCGGCCCGCGGGGATCACGGTTGGTGCTCTCGGCGACCATGTCCGTTCGGCGATGTACGGCAAGGAGGCGCGACGAATTACGCGGGATCGCGAAGACGTGCGGATCATGGTGCGTTACAGCGAGGACTTTCGCGAGAGCGTTTACAACATCGAGTCGATGTGGATTCCCCTGCCTGTCGGGACCGCGCTGGGGGCCGAGCGTCCGTGGGCTCCGCTCCAGGAACTGGCATCGTTCGAAGAGACACAGGCGTTTGGATCGCTCAATCGCAGCCAGCAGGCACGATCGGTCAAAGTATTCGCCGACATCCAGGAGGGGGCGGACACGAACGGAATCGTCGCCCAGCTTCAAAAAGCGTTTGACCAGGAAATTCGCCCCAGGTACCCGGCGGTCTCGATCATTTTTCAGGGGAACGTCGAAGAGAACGCGCGTTCGTTCGACAGCCTGAAGATCGCGATGCCCGTGGCGCTCATGCTCATATACCTGATGATCTCCGGGCTGTTCCGGTCGTACGTGCAGCCCGTGGTCGTCATGCTGGTCATTCCCTTCTCGCTGGTCGGCGCGATTCTGGGGCACTGGCTGCTAGGATACCCGCTGACCTTCATCAGCGCGATTGGCATGCTGGCGCTGATGGGAATCGTGGTGAACGACTCGATCGTGCTGGTCGACTACGTGAATCGCCGCATCCGCGAAGGATCGGATCCATTCACCGCGAATCTGGAAGGTTCCCGAACACGGCTGCGGGCGATCTTTCTGACCAGCGAAACAACCATCGCGGGGCTTTTGCCGATGCTGTTCGAGACCAGTTTTCAGGCGCGGTTTTTAATACCGATGGCCATCACGATCTGTTTCGGACTGTTGTTTTCGACTGTCCTCACTCTGGTCGTGCTGCCGTCGATTAACATGATTTTCTTCGACGTTCTCGGCTTGTTCGGCTTCCGACCCATTAACGAGGAAGACGATTCGAACGAAATGGCTCCCGGCGTCGATCGATCGCTGGTGGGCCTGTGATCCCCGCGGCCAGCTCGCCGCGGGGCCAGCGAGCATGACTGGGCGGAAAAGGACGAACGGCCATTGCCTCGCGAGCGAGACAACAGCCGTCCGGTCCTGGAAGTTCGTGCGTCGCGAGCGTCTTCGCGATGGCGAGCACCGCGATCAGTAAGTCCACTCGATACCGACGCTCGCGTTGTTGGTGGTGAACGTCGAGCGTCCGTCCTTAACGCGGGGATTATCGGGCCAGGCATTCCACTCGATGATATCGCTGGGCCGCTGCATGTTGCCGATCAGGATCAACGTGTAACCGGCTTGAAGCTGAGCCGATTCGAGAATCTTCATCTTCTTGAAGCCCGGCAGGTAGCTGAAGACCGGAGCCTTGAAGAAGACCGACTGCTCGAACATGGGAGCAATCGACGTCGAGTTTTTGCTATCGACAAAGGACGTGAGGGCCGGATTTCGCGGCATTCCCTGATCGTTGTCCGGAACCTGAGTCAGATCCTCTTCATCCAGGTTTCGCTGAGGACTGTAGGGATCGCCAATGTTGTAGCCGTCGACAGACCGTTGAGTCTGCATGGCAAGAACGCCAACTTTGGACTGCGTCCAGATCTTGAGGTTGTCGCCTCCAAGATCGAAGCGAATCCCGACTTCAGGGCCGTAGAGATGCGACTTCGACTGCGACCGCAAGTGAGCGTAGAACAGGTCCGCAACGTTCGCGTCCCCTTCGAACGGAAAACGCGGACCAAGGGGAAAGTTTCCGGCCGTCGTGCCGCCACCGCCACCACCGCCGCCGCCAGTAGCTCCCGTCGTCGGGGGAACGATTTCGTAGCCGAGACCGCTGTCAATTCCGTTGAACTGGAACTCTTCGCGGACTCGGAAATAACGAGCGCCGACGACGGGACGAATCATGACGACGTCCCCCTTGAGCCACGGAGCGAGTAGAATATCCGCGTTGGCTCCATAGGTTTCCGACTTCATAATCAGCTGAAATGCGATGTCGAACGGAACCACGGTACCGGGAAGATCGTCGCCGTCGATATCGCCATCAGGCAGGCCATCACCATTGCTGTCGTAGGTGGGGGCGGCGAGTGGAAGCCCTGCGAACGGACGAATGAAAAAGGACTCCCAGTCATCGGGGTCGAAGTTCAGTTGAAAATTTGGGGTTCCCAGTTTCCCTTCGCCGCTGGCTTCATCCTGCCAGAAGCCTTGAACCTCGAATCCGCTGAAATCCGGATTCTCGTAACCCCAGGTGACGCGAGCTCCGCCAGATCCCAGATTTCCGGGAATCAGCCCAAGATGCTGTGCCGGGAATATCTGCACAGCTTGCGAGTTGGGATCGAGCAGGCTGCGATCGGGTCGATTGTTCGTGACGTTTAACGGACGTTCAAAATACTGCTGAAAGTTATCGATGTACGGGGTCCCGGAAGGCGGAGTTCCGCTGCGGAAGTTCACCCCGCTTGCCCCAATCAACTGGCGTTCGGGCTTGCCCGTCCGCGTGATGAGGCCCTCGACCGTGAAGTAGCTGCGGCCGTTGCCGAAGAGCGATTCCTTGAACCAGAAGCCCTTCTGGTTCACATGTGTTTCAACAGGGGGGCCGGCGAACGGTGAGACGTTCGGCCAGGCTGCCATTTGAGGCGGATAGCCGCCGGGCATTTCGGCCGGCATGCCGCCGCCCTGCCCCTGGAACCACCACCCCGTCGAGGCGTCGTAGTTCGGGGGTGGCGCGAAATAGCCACCGCCTCCCGCTTGAGGAGCCAAGGGCATTTCCTGCGCATCCAGCGAGTTCAGCCCTGTCCACAGGACCGCGCCGCTCAGGAGACTCTTCATCCAGTGCCGTGTCCGCATCAGTCGTTCCCTGACTGTGGTCGCCGCTTCTCTGCCAATCAACTCGGGCACAGGACTAGCCCCGAGTGGCGCAGAAACATGCACCCCGGTCGTAGTATCGGACTTGCGGTCTGGCAAACTGTATCGATTGTTTCGGTTCTGCCGGAAATTCGGGTCGTCGCGCTTATGACGACAACGGCCCCTCGCCAATCGGCAAGAGTTGCCGAACGGCGCGCCTCAGAGGGGGCCAAAACCCGTTGGCGCAGCCGTGGAGCGGCTTGGCATGACAAGAATCGAATTGCTCCTGACTTACGGTTCCGAATGCGCGCACCGCTCATCGCACGCGGGCTACTTGGCTTCCACATCCGCCGGTTCGGCGATATCGAGGCAAACGAGCCAGTCTTCGGAACGGAGATACAACAGGCCGTGTGAGAGAACCGGAGCCGGCCAGATCGGGTACTTGAGGTTCTTGTACGAGGTCCGGCTGATCTCACGGAAGGCTGTCGTGCTCGGTTCAACGAGAGCCAGTGTTCCTCGCTCGCCGAGGACAATGAATTTTCCGTCGGCCAGGATCTTGGAACCGCGGCCGTAGAACGGCCAGGGGACGGCTGCGTTGGTCGACTTGCTGCGGATTTCGCCGGTGAACTGATCCTGCTTCAGGTCGCTCAAATCCCCTTCGAAGCCGTTGGTTTCCCACACGAGGTCGCCCGACTTCAGTTCCAGGCACTGGAGCGTCGCTTCGTTCTCGTGCCGTCCGCTGAAGCCGAAGACGTGGTCACCTACGACGATCGGCGTCGACCAGTGAGTCGACAGGCCTCGGCGGTTCCGCCAGACCTCGTCGAAGGAATTGCCATCCGGCAGGATCCGCAGCAGCGCTGCTCCGGTGTCGTACGCCGCCGACAAGAGAACGAGGTCGTCCACAACCACCGGCCGGGCGGCATTCACGGATTCGTGTGTTCGTGAGCGAAACCAGTATTTGAAGCGCACGCGGCCGTCGGTGGGATCGAGCGACACCAATCCCTGACGCAACAGGCACAACAGGTGGCGCTGCCCATGGATGGTAGCCGCGAATGGGGTGGAATAGCTGACGAGCATCTCGTCGCCGGTCCACTCGTAGGGCTTCTTGCCGGAGTTGTCGGTGATCACGCCCTCCCAAGTCGAACGACCGACCGATTCCCAGAGGGTCTTCCCCGTGAGCGGATCGAAGGCGACAACGGCTGACTCGGGTTGACCTCCCACCAGCACGATCAGCTTGCCGTCTTCGAGAATCGGCGTGCATCCGGCTCCGAAGAAGTGACCGGGCACCTTCCAATCTTTCGCGGTGTCCCGTTCCCAGATTGTTTCACCGGTGTCGAGTTTCACGCATAGCAGCTTGCCTTGCGCGCCGAACGTGTAGCAGCGGTTATCGATCAGGAGCGGAGAGCAGCGGGGACCGTTGTTGTAGCCATAGGGATCGCTGAAATCGGTGGAGTAATTGGTCTTCCAGAGCGACTGGCCCGTGCGGCGATCGAGGCACTCGACAATGTCTTCGTCGCGCAGCCGATGATGAACGACCAGCCGATCCCCCAGAATCGAGGGGGCGCTGTACCCTTTGCCGATCTGCTTTTCCCAGACCACCGGCGGGCCCTCTTTGGGCCAAGTCTCAAGGAGATTGGTTTCGCTCGAAACGCCGGTGCCCAGCAGACCGAGAAAGATCGGCCAGTCCGTGCCGGGACGATCCTCGACGATGGGGGAATCGTCCAGTTTGACGACCGCGGCGGGTGCGTCAGCGGGAGTGCTCTCAGATTGCGTCGCACCAGGCTTGTCGGCTTCGGCCGAGGTACAACCGAGGAACAGAAGACTCACGGCGCCGCAAATCGCCCAAACCTGCCATCCCTGACCATTCGGTGTCCGTGTCATCAATCCGCTGCCTTGTTGTCCGGGGAACCGTGCTCGCCAGCCCTCAAATCGTACACCCGAAACAAGCGGTTCTGGTAGAGAACCGGCAGGTCGATGGGGCCCAGTTTGTCGGTCACGAGGTGGGTGATTCCCGTGGTTCGATGAAGTTCCCCCATCTCGGCGGCCGAGTATCCGTCCGAGAAATGGTTGCGATAGAAACGCTCCAGAGCTTGCAGCCGGCGATTCCATTCCACGATTCCCGCGTTGTCCTGGGGACAGTCCTTGAAGCTGACAAACTCCCGCCGCTGGGCGTACCACTTAAAGGTGTAGTTGTCGGGCGGCGTCTGCACGAGGGCATCTAGCGAGACGTTCCGCGAAATCCAGCGGCAGGCATCGATCCAGTCGGGATTGGAAGTCCATCGATAGCGCACGTGTTGCGCGTTCGCATTGACCGAGACCAGAGTGAGCGCCAGCACAACGGTTGCTGCCGACCAGCGAATTCGGGCCGACAGCCATTGCTCCAACCCACGTGCCGCCAGCAGGGCACAGGCAATCGGGACGGCGACGTCCGCTACGCGGAACGGGTAGAACTTCAGCAGCTTCATTCGCCATTCGTAACCCGGCATTTCCGCGGGGGGACGCCGTCCCCAACTGACAAGGACTCCAACGGCGGCGAAGACGGTCAGCCACCAGACGAGTTCGTGCCAGCGCGCTTCGACCGATCCGCGGGCGGGTCGCAGCCACCAATACGCCATACCCCAGAGCCCCAGTTGCAGCCCTGCCATCCACCAGGCCCAGGTCGCGAATGTCATCGGGTCGAGGTGATGCTTGAGGCGGTAGAAAACCTGGATGTACGTCCCCGCGAACTCCACCGATGGTTCGGATCGATTCAGGACGAGCGCCAACGCCGGGATAAGGCCGGGCAGCGCGCACACGGCAAAAGCCCCGGCTGCCGCCAAATGCGTCGGATGACAGAGCGAACCGATCGCGGCACGGCACCTCGCCCCCAACGAAAGATCGGCTCGGGGACGAACCACTTCCAGCATCAGCTCACGCGCCCGCATGAGCAGAACGGCGAGAGTGCCCCAGGCACCGACGACGGGGTGCCAACTGATAGCCAGTCCCAGACAAGCCGCGCTGGCGACCGTCCACGAACGATTCCAGGCGCCGATGGCCAGCAGAAGAAAGCCGTACGCGAAGACCTTGCTCTCGACGCCGCCGATCACCCACTCGCCCGAGAAGTTTCCGAAGGCCTGCAAACCCAGAAACAGCCATGCCGCTAAGAGACTGCTCCAGCGATCGCGAAACCAGGGTCCAAACGCGGTCAACCAGCCGGCGGCCAACAGGGCGGCACCGAGGCCTCTTCCGATCCACGCGACGGCTTCGAACGACAAAAATTTCAGCATCCAGCCAAAGGCGACGAAATAGACGACGTGCGCATCGGCTGAGTCCAGGAACAGATCGCCGACCATCCAATCGGGTTCCCAGAAGTGCCGGGCCTTCGCGAGGTAGTGCGGCTCGTTCACGGACGGAAGCGGGAACGCGATGGCACCGTAAACGAGGAACGAACTCGTCAGAACGAGCCAGAGAATCACAGATGAGCGGCGTTCGGCAGAGACGGTCATGCGTAGAGGCCAAGTCCAGACAAAGACCAGCGGTTTGTCACGGCTTAATGTTCGT
>JAHBXV010000071.1 GCA_019636285.1 Planctomycetaceae bacterium | reverse complement strand
ACGCGAAAGGTCGCCATCTTCCTCCCCAATTGGGTAGGAGACGCCGCGATGGCGACGCCCGCGCTCCGCGCTCTGCGCGATCGCCTGCCTGAGGCGGAAATCGTGGGAATCGCCCGGCCGGTCATTGCCGACTTGCTGTACGGCTCGCCACTCGTCGACCGCTGGCAGATCACCGCGCCGCGATCGGCGGATAAGAATCTGCGTGGATGGCGACTGACTCGCCGTCTGCGCAGTGAACGCTTCGAACTGGCGATTCTTCTGCCCAACTCCTGGCGGAGCGCGTCGCTCGCGTGGTGGATGGGCGCGAAACGCCGCGTGGGCTTCGCGCGCGACGGACGAGGTATTCTGCTCACCGATCGACTGACGCCCCGCGATCGCAAAGTGCCGCATCCAGCTCTCGGCGAATATGTGCGGCTTGTTGAGACGATCGTTGGACCAATTACCGATCGCTCGCTCGAACTGCCCCTGTTGAACGACGACGTCAGCCGACTGGAGCGATTCTGGTCGCGCGCGGTGGGGCGGGCTCGCCCGGATTATGTGGCCATCAACACCGGCGGCGCCTTCGGGCCCGCCAAGAACTGGCCGCGAGCATCGTTCGCCGCCCTGGCCCGTACGCTCGCCGAAGATGACGGCCGCATCGTCCTGTTCGTCTGCGGACCGAGCGAACGCGAGGAAGTCCAGCAGATTGTTCGCGCGGTGAATCACCCCCGGATTCTCTCACTGGCGGACGAGCCCTTGTCGATCGGCCTGACCAAGGCAGCGGTGGCCGCGTCGAGACTGCTGGTGACCACCGATTCCGGACCACGACACTTCGCGGCCGCCTTTCGCGTTCCCGTCGTCACGCTCTTCGGGCCGACCCACCAGGCCTGGAGCGAGACCAATTACGAAAATGCGTCCGCATTACAGATCGCGGTGGATTGCGGTCCCTGCCAACAGCGGGAATGTCCGCTGGGCCATCACCGCTGCATGCGCGATCTGTCCGTCGAACACGTTCTTGCCGCGACTCGCGAGCAGCTCGCCCGCCCGATGGTCGCATGACTGGCCCGGCCAATCGCATTACCATTTCCAGGATTCCCGTCACCATGCGAATTGCCATCGTTCGCCGAAGCTGCTCGCTGAAGAAGGCAGGAGCCGAACGGTACTGCGTGAATCTGTTTCGAAATCTTCAGAAGCTGGGGCACGAAGTCACCATCCTGGGCGAGGAAATCGACGACGAACTGCGGCAGGAAGTCGGGTTCGTCAAAGTCCCGGTCAACCGCCTCACGTCGTGGACGCGGAACCGGTCATTTGCCCGGAACAGCGGCGCCTTGGCCAAGGCTGGCGGCTACGACGTTGTCCATGGACTCTCGCGGGCCGAGGGACTGGATACCTGTCGGCTGACCGACCCCTTGCAGACCCATTGGGTCAATGTCTACTACCGCCATCCTCTCGAACGCTGGTTTCAGAAGCAGAATCCCAGGCATCGGGCACTGTTTGAACTGGAACGCGGACAATTCGGTCCTGGGGGCGCGCGGCGCATCATCACGCAGTCGCGACTCGATACCCAACTGTTACAGGAATACTTCGGCGTCGCTCCCGAGCGAATCCGACAGATTTCCAATGGCGTCGACCTCGCCACGTTTCATCCCTCGGCTGGCGAACGCCGTGAAGAAATCCGCGATGCCCTCGGAATTCCTCACGATGTCCCCCTGCTGGCGTTCGCCGGAATGGACTTCCGACGAAAGGGACTGGGGTCACTCCTGACGGCCCTCTCGCGCTGCCGCTCGCGCGAAACGCGGCTGGTGGTTTACGGCTCCGGCGCGATTCCCGCCTATCGCCGATTGGCAGCCCGGCTGAAAGTCGCCGATCGCGTGGTCTTCGCGGGTCGCCGACAGGACATGCCCGCCTGCTACGCCGCAGCCGACCTGTTCGTGCTCCCGACAATTTATGAACCCTTTCCCAACGTCAACCTGGAGGCGATGGCAACGGGAACTCCCGTGGTCACCACGCGCACCGCCGGGGGGGCCGACCTGGTGACCGATGGGCAGAACGGCTATCTCGTGAGTTCGGCGCAGGCCATCGACGAACTGACCGATGCGATTGATTACCATCTGAATCTCGCTGGCGAGACCGTCCGGAAAATGTCCGTCTTCAGCCGCCAGACAGCCGAGCGTTTTCCGCTCGAAGAAAATGCCCGTCAGACCGCGGCAGTGCTCGAAGAGGCGTACCGTGAAAAGCTCGCTGCCTGAGCACTCTCACACAACCGGTCGTGCCTGTCAGCAACCTGCGGAGCACCAGGCAAACACGCATCGCACGGAGGTTGTGTGAAAATCTCTGAGCACCGGGATGCCGGACGGCTGTGGGTGATGCCACACGAGACCGACTGGCTGACACGCGTGGGCTGGGACACCTTCGAGGGCGTGTGGGAAGCCTCGCGCACTGCGGCCGTCGCCAAACAATTGCGCGATGACCGCGTAACGGTGCGCCTGGAAGTCCAGGATCCGCTGACCGGTCAGCATCATGCCGTGTACGTAAAGCGCCACACGCGACCGCCGCTACGAGACCTGGTGAAGGACTGGATTCGCTTGCGTCGTCCGCTGGTGGGCGCACGGCCCGAATGGGAGGCCTTACAGCAATTCCATGATGCAGGGCTTCCGACAATGGAGCCGATCCTGCTTGGCGAACGCGGCGGATCCTCCCTTTTGATGACACGCGCGCTGGACGGTTGCGAGAAATTGTCCGATCCCCGCTTTGGACTGTCTCAGCCCGGTGTCAGCTCTCCAGAGCGGGAACGCCTGCTCGCCGAACTGCCGGTCCTGACGCGATCGATGCACCGGTCCGGTCTCCACCATCAGGACTATTACCTCGGGCACCTCTTTCGCCTCCGCGACGACGGTCGACTGTTTATCATCGATCTCGGGCGGGCACGGCGGCTCGTACCGTTGTCCCGGCACTGGATTGTCAAAGACCTTGCGCAGCTCCGCTTTTCGGCGGGTGGTGTGACCGACGACGAATGGGGCGAGTTCCTGACTGCCTATCTCGGCCACGAAACGGACGGTTCGCGCGGCGCGCTGGAGCGGGCCATTGATCGCAAAGTCCTCAGCATCGCCCGACATTCCGCTAAGCATAGGCTGTAAGGTCATCTCGATTGGCTGATAAGCAGAGATTTTTCTCGATGTTGCCGCGTACGCTCGAACCAGAAGCCATGGCCGGCCAGGAAGAGGCCAGTGTTTACAACACCATGGATCACGCGGCCGTTAACGCGGCTTTCGTGGCGGATCTGCTCGCAGCCGCCCAGGTGCCAACTCTCCAGGGGAAACCGTGGTTCGTGCTCGATGCGGGAACGGGCACCGGCCACATTCCGATCGAACTTTGCCAGCAGCGTCACGATGTCCGCGTGTTGGCCGTCGATCTGTCGGAAGCGATGCTGAACCTGGCCCGTGCGAACGTCGAGAGCGCGGGCTTGTCTTCACGAATTCAGATCGAGACCGCCGACTGTAAAGCCCTTCCACTTGAGGATGGCGCAGCCGACGTCGTAATGTCCAACAGCCTCATCCATCACATCCCCGACCCACTCCCCGCGCTCGCGGAGTTCTGGCGAATCGTACGCCCTGGCGGATTACTCTTCGTGCGAGACCTGGCGCGACCGGACTCTGAGACTGCTGTCGAAGCGATTGTCGATCGCGTCGCCGCTGGCGGAACACCCTACGAACGCCAGCTCCTGCGACAATCACTCCACGCAGCGTTGACCGCTGCTGAAGCGGATAACCTCGCGCGCTCAATCGGCCTGCCCCCCGGAAGTGTCCAAATGACAAGCGACCGCCACTGGACCTTGCTGGCCCTCAAGCCATTGAAGTGAGCTTCTCGTCCGACTGCTCTCCTGACCGCGAAGCGGTCAAAGAGGGTAGCCGTGGGTCGCGCAGCGCACCCACGGTACGGAATCACCCTTCGAATCTTTCTTCCGACCCCCAGCGGGGGTCGCAGACATTCGTATGTTTTGTTCTCGCTTCGTCGTCGCCAGTCTCCACCTGGGAACAACACCGAATCGTTACCGCGCGGGTTGCGCGGTCGAATCGGTCGGCGGCGACACTTCGTACAAGAGGACATCGCGGTAGATGATCCCACCGGCCACGCCATCGAGCAGCACGCGCCCCGTCGTGTCGGGGCTGTTTCCCGTAGTCGTTTCTAGAACCAGATCGCCATTGATCCAGACGGTCACGCGCCCCTTGACCACGCGAAGCACGAACGTATTCCACTCTTCCTTGCCAGTTCGAAGTTGGACCTTTTTCGTGGGAGCCGTTTCCCCGAACAGGCTGCCTGTGGAGTAGAGATCCAAACCGTCAACGTCGCCGTCATTCGCCAGATGCACTTTCTTGGCGCCACGAGCCGGCCGCCGGGCGTTTGGCTCATGAAAGTAAACGCCCCCCTGGCCGGTCTTGCCGAACACTCGCCAGTCCATGCGCAGCTCGAACGAACCATACGTCTTCGTGCTCGCGATGTACGAATTCTCGGCCCGGTTGCCGTCGGCCGCGAAGAGTCCCGGCTCGTTCATCGTCCAGACGCGCGAGCCGATCGGTTTCCATTCCGGACTCTCGAACAGCGAGTCCCGTGCATCGCGGGCGCGATCCGCCCAGGGGCCATCCGGTGCCAGGCTCAGGGCTTCCGTCAGTCGGGGAACCGCCGCATCGGGCTTCTTCGCGGCAATCTCCATCTCCGCGAGCCGCACCAATCGACCAGCCGCCCGTCGCTGGAACTCGTCAAACTGTTTCGGGGCAAGCCGCTTCCACAAGTCGGTGACCGCTGGAGTTCCACCGCACGATAATAGCCACGCCACGACCGATCGCGCGTCGTCGTCCGTCATCGACTTCGTGTCGACAATCGCGAGGCGAATCAAATCATCGGAGTCGAGTTCGTGAAGAGACTTTTCCACCGTTCCAGTCGGAGACTTCAGGAACAGCTTGCCGTCCTCCAATTTCTCGAACGCAAGTTGCGACCGTCCAACGCGGACGGGGCTTCCCGGTTCCAGATTGGCGCAGCGCGCTTCCGCGAGCGCGATCAAGTGTTGGCAGTCCGCGACGAGTTCCCGATCCCAGGCGATCAGGTCTTTCAACTCTTTCAGTTCGGGTCGATCCGCCGCCTCGTTCGCGAGCGCCTCGGCTGTGTCCACCTCGCGAGCCTTGAGCAGGTCGCGCAGCTTCGCGAAGCGCTCGGCATAGGGAGGAACCTCCATCGTGGGTGCCGAGGACTCCGCCGAGGGGCCGGTGAAGAACGACATCTTGGGATCGATCTCGAACGGATCGGCCGGCTTCGGTTTTTCCTTGCCATCCCAAACTTTCGCGATGAGAGCCGTTCGCCAGCCGGGGTCTTCCGCAAGCCGAATCACTCGCAGGTCTCCGGCGCTCGCGACGTACAGCCATCTTTCGTCCTCGCTGATCCACCAGGAACGGCGCGCGCGATCGAGCGACAATTCCTCGCCCGGCAAACTCGCCAACTCTTCCGCCTCTCCGAAGCCATCGCGCAGCGACCCGCGTCGTGCCCGCATGATGCGGGAACCCTCAACCCAGTAGTGCCGCAATCCATCGGCGGACAGGCACGGATGTCCGCCAGGCAGCGGGTAGTCGAGCGCGGGGCCAAATCTCCCTGTGGAGTCTTTTCGCACGGCGGCGCGAGTGACTGTCTCACCATTGAGTTCCCGCAACCAGTACAGCCGCAGACCATCGGGCGACAGTTGCAGCGAAGGCCAGTGCTCGCGCTGATCGGGATCGAAATTCAGCGGCCGACGATTTTCGAACTCGGCCAGCGGCGACGCGCGCGTCACCGACCAGGCGCGCCCGCGCGCTGGTTCGGCATACGCCACGGTCAAGCCATCCGCCGACTGGCACGGTGATGCCACCTCCTCTTCACCCCGGCTGAGCGTCAGCAGCGTTGGAGTTCCAAAGTGATGGTAAACGCTGGATCGCGCGGCCGAGTAAACTCCCTGACCTTCCGAGCGGTTCGACACATACCAGATGGTCAGACCATCGGGGGTCACAAAGGGGTCGGCTTCCCGGCTCGAGGAATTGAGCGTTCGCAGCAGTTCGCCCGATCCGACCGGCAATCGAAACAGAGGCTGTGTCACCCGCGCATAGACAGCCGAGCCGGCATGGCTTTGGGGATCGGGATCGGTCTCGACCCGCCAATCGACGTCTTCGGCGAGACTCCACTCCCGCTCAATGTCGCCCCGGCCCTGCTTCGACAACGCGACGGACCAGACCCCTTTGGGCACGCGGACTTCACACGGCGTTTTCGCGTATTCTCCATCCTCGAATCTCGCGGGAACGTCGTTCAGGAAGACAAAGTATCCAGGTTCCGTCGTGGCGACTCTCAACCAGGACCAGCCCGATTCCGGAATCTGCTGTTCCGACGGATGCGGCACCGGCGGCGCTGGTTCCTGCGCGGGATTGTCCGCCGCGAGCGACGCCTGTTGTGCCCCGGTTGGCTTCGGCGTGGAACCGTCGCAGCCAGCGAATGCACCCAGCAACAGCAGCGGAACAACTCGGCCTGTCCAGGCCAGTCGCGCGATTCTGTCGCCTATCGACTCTCGAGCGGAAGGAAGTGGGCGTCTGGCCATGGCGACACACATTTCAAAATCCGGGGGGACGGATTCAGAACATCGAACTGATTTCGGGAACCGAGGGATGGCAAGTCGGTGGCACGTTTACCGCGATTCTTTCGCCGGCGCGGGGATCGCGGCACCGTCTTCGGAACTGGTGGGGAAGACCGTCAGCGACCATTCGCCGAAGCGGAGCTCCACGAGCGGGCGGTCGAGCATGGCCTGGTACGAGCAATACAACGGCAACGGCGATTCGAACGTCTGGTAAACCGTGCGGCCGCTCGACTTTTCCAGAACTCGCAGGGCAAACCGATCGCCGAGTTCTCCGTCCGGGAGTCGCCCGGTCTGGCGGCAGGCGAAGATCAGCACGGGCAGTTCGCGTGGCTGATAGAGCGCCAGGGCCTGATCCTCGACCGCCTGGCTCCACCGCAAGCTGCTATTCGCGCGATCGATCGCGACGACGTTTCCGCTAACGAGACGATCGTCGGGACTCGTGCCCATCACGGAAAATCGTCCGGGAACCCCCGCGCCTGTTCCATAAACCGCGAGATCGATCGAACCGTTTCGCTGAACCCAGAGTCGATCGGTTTTCGGCGGAATCGGCACGCGGACTTCTCGCGACCGCTCGCCGGAGTCCACCGACGAATAGGCGGAAAGTCGCCCGGAATCGCGCAGCGCCCAGAACGACTTGTCCGCGTCGACATGGATCGCCCGAATCGCGTCCGCGGACGTTTCGCTCCACACGGAACGCGTCTCGAAGAGATCGTGGAGGAAGACTTCATGGGACGTGCCGCTCGAGCGTTCACAAAGCACCTGGGTACCCTGCCGCCACCAGACCTTCCATTCGGGGGGGAGCGTCCGCTGTCCCGACTCGCGACCGTCCACGGCCTGGAGCAAGACAAACTCGTTCGGGGGATCGTTTGGTTTCCGACTCCGCACGCGCAGCGAAATCACCCCGCGATCGAGACTCAAATCTTCGACATCGTTAAAGTCGCGCCGCGACCAGTGAACTTTGCCCGTCAGGGGATGGGCACAGACCAGTTCGCCATTGGCGCGATAGATCGCCCCGTCGATCGTGAAGTCGAGCAACTGCCCCATGTTCTCCGCACGCGGGGAGAGGTAGACATTCCCGGCGATTGTCATCCGGCCGCCACGAGAAACGACCATCGGATCGGATTGCGGAACGAGCGATCGCGCCCACAGATCGATCGGCGGAGCATACCGCTCGGGCTGGTAGCCGACGACAAAATAAGTGGCCGAAACGAAGACAATCAACGGGCCGCGAACCAGGACCTTGAGCTTGTCGGGAGCGATGGGAGTCCAGCGGCTCAGGCCGTCAATCTCCTGAGGCAGCCGCCATTCCCACTGCACCTGGCCCGCCGCGTTGAGCGCCCGGAGCGATGTCTGGCCGAGATTGACCTGTTTGAATTCATACGCCCAGTCTGGTCTCCAGGCACACTCATCCGCGCTCACGGAGACCCACGCCGATCGCAGGGGTTCCTGCGGGTGATTGGTCCGCCGGACATCGAGCGGGCGCTCCGGCCAGGTCACCGCTGACGGACGAGCGCCCAGACCTGAAAGTATCCGAGCCGCGACGGCTCCTCCGGTGGACGCCTCCCCGCCGAGCTTCGTTTCTCCAAATCGCGCGCTCAGAGTCTCGGCCAGTCGCCGCGAGACTTCCACGTCGCGCGATGACACGTCGCTGGCGGCGGCCGCGAGTTGCCCGGCGACCCGAGCGCCATCGGTCGAATGCAACATCTGATACCGCGACCACTCGCGGATCACCACATGGTCCATGGGCGACTTTTCGAGAGCGGCCAGGAGTTCGGCGCGGAAGTAATCGCCGGGAGGAATTCGGGCAAAGTCGTCCGCGCGTGCAATCATCGCGGGAATCGTTTCGGCTCGTCCGGCTTTCGTCTGGTTCAGCCAGTCGATCGCGGCGCGGCGTTCCCCGTCCGTCAGTCGCGACCAGTCGCGAACCATCGCCCCGCGCGCCAGCGTCCGGCGATCCACCCGCCAGTCGTCGGTGATCTGGATTCGATCCGCGGCTTCAGCCGGCGTATCAGGAAGAACGCTCAGCGACTCGACCATCCGGGCGAACGCCACCGCGTATTCCCCGTCCTTGCGATGCGCGTCGGCAACCGCCAGCAACGCATCGAATCGCTCCGCCGGACTCAACGAAAGTTCGCGCAATTCGCGAGCATCGTCGCGCCAATCCGGACGATGTTCGGCCAGCCGCTTGAGCAGAATGCGGGATAATAGCGCTGTCAGCCGAGGATTCTCGTTCGCCGCGAGCGACGCCCGCAGATCGGCAATTCCCTGGTCCCAGTCTCCATCCTGAAATCGCAATTCCGCCCGCCAGCCAAGAGCATCCGGGTCCGCGGGATCTCGCGAAAACTGTTCGGCAATGCGCTGCTCGATGGAGGCCCGACTGGAGAACGCCAGCACGCCGCGCGACCCCTGCATGACAAGCTGATCCCCCCCCACCGAGAGCGAGCCGACCGATTCCTCCGTTACGGCAAGCTGATGACGGATGGACAAGTTCGCCAGATCGATTTGCGCGATCATCCCCCCTTGCAAAGGCAGCCAGAATTGATCGCCCGCGACAACACCCGTCCCCGCCGGCGCGCTGGGAAGCCGGCAGAAGGGGGCGGCTGGCTCCCCGTTCGCCAGAGAGCGGCATTCCAGACCGCCATCGCGCGTCAACAGAAGTCGGTCGTTCCACAATCCCGCGACGGCCATGGAAGGACTGCGACGGATCGACCACGCCGGCTCCCCCGTCAACAGGTCCAGGCAGGCAATATTCCGCGATTCGGCCGCCGCGAGAATGACGTGCCGACCATCCAGAAACGGGCTCGCGTCCAGCCTTCCCAGCGGCGGATCCATGGCCGCCAGCATTTGCATCGCGGGATGGTTCGCGAGAACGTATTCATCGCTGTGCGACCACAAGAGCTGCCGCCGGACGAGGTCGACAGCGACCACCATTCCCGTCCCGGTCGGACAGACCGCGATGCCCTGCGAACAGGCGGGCATGAGGCCGCCCAGTCGTCGCGCGGGGACATTTTCGAGCGGCAACTGCACCGTGCAGAGCGGTTGTTCCCAGGCAATCGAAGGCGGTCCACCCGCGGCATCGGATTGCAGAACCACCAGCATGACCGTGCCAAGGTTCTCGGTCAGGCAGAGCAATTGATTGCCCTGAGGAACGGGCGGCGCGAGAAAGGAATGGCCGCTGAGCGGCAGGGGATGCTCGTTGCGTACCCCTCCCAGTTCCCAGCGGACCATGCCCGTCGACAAGTCATAGGCGACGAGGCGATTTTGCGTGACGGGCGGCGACTGAACGATCCCTCCCAGAACCGTCTGACGTTGAACGACTGACGACAGACCTTCGAGCGCGAACACGCTTTCGCCATCGGACGTCAGCCCGCCAAACGTCGCATCGCGATACCATCGTTCCGCCAGCAGGCTCGTCAGGTCGGGCTTCTCGGCGTCCGGTTCGTCGTCGGCAGCAACGCCTTTGAGCGCGGCCAGCAACGGACCTTCGTCCGCCGCGCGGCGCCAAAGGAGCCGACCGTTCGCGGCGTCGAGTGCCGCCAGTCCATTGGGCGTCCGCACGATCACGCGGTTTCCAGCCACCAGGGCCCGCGCCGTCGGGACGCGAGGCTGCCGCAACTGGGTCAACTCGTGATCCAGCTTCTTAAGCGCCCCATCCACCGTGCGGGTCAGCAGGTCATTTCGGGTCGGGTCCATCGTCAGTTTGTCGAGCGCTGTCAGCCGCACTTCCCACGCGGGGCCTCCCGCGGACGTGATGTCGGGACCGGCGGAGTTTCCGAGCGAGACGCCTCGCAGGATCTGCCAGTCTTTCAGCGCGACCGGACGAAGGTCCGAGAACCGGGCGACAAGTTGTTGCAGCCACAGCCCCACCTCGGCATCGTTCGTCGGCCAACGTGTTCCGTCCAGGAGCGGCGATCGCGGTCGGGCCGCCTCGGGCGTTTCCGCGAACGTGGCCAGAACCCCGCGAGCACGCGATTCGTCCCCAACCAGCATCCAGCACAAGACCTGTTGCAGTTGCAAACTCGTGCGATCGGATGTCAGCGGATCGGCAAGAACGTCATCGAGCAGGCGGATGGCGAGTAGAAAGTCGCCACGGTCGCGAGCCGCCATCGCCAGGACGACCTGGGCTTCGCGACCGGCGGAAACCGTGGGGCTGCGGCGAACGATCTCGGCGAGTCCTCGCTCGTCACCTTGTTTGATCGCGCGGGTCAACTTGGCCCGGGCTTCGGCGCCATGGAGCGTTTCGTACGTGTCTCGCTCGGCCTTGGGAAGTTCGCGAAGTTGCCGGATCGCCCAGGCGCGAGAGGATACCTTTTTCTCGGCTCCGACAAACCAGTCGTCGTCTTGCTCGAGCAATAGACGCAAGGGACCAACAGCCCGGCCGGGTTCGCCCGCCGACAGAGCCGACTGCGCTTCGTCAACGGCTCTGCGGACTTCGCGAGGCGGAAGCAACTCGGTCCGCTGGGCGGGCAAGTCCGGTTCGGCTGGAATCGGTTGCGCGGCAGCCGGAATGACCGACGCTCCCCCGATCAACACCAGGAGCCCCATCAGCGAACTCCAGTTCCGCCAGGCCATTCCGTCATTCCTTCGTCGGAGAATCGTCGTGCAAGTTCCCATCCCCGATTCGCGTGGCGTCGGCCCTGTCAGGACCAAGGGGGAGTTCGCCATCGCCGGGGCGTTAAAGTGTGTTTCCTTCGAGGCAAACGACTGTTTCGCCACGACTTCATTTTCGTGTGCCACTGGCTCCGCCAGTGTGCCTGAAGTGACTTTCAAATAACAAGATGCACTGGCACGCACCCGTATTCTTGAACCGGGACAATGGATGACTGGGTAGCCAAAGTCGCGATCGCAGCCTCGGAAGTAGCCCCACGGGCAATTCTCGCGATCCCCGGGCGCCGGGAACCGATCAAGATTCTTAAATATCGTACCCGGAGACCGGCGGAGACCATACCCCGACTGTTCGCCCGTTTTGCCAGTTTTCCGGGGCTTTGCCAACCCGTCACCCGCGTTCCGCCCCAGCCAGGAACCGGCTCACGCTCAGTCAGCACGTGGACAGCGGGTTCGCGACAAGGCATTCTGTGGGGCAAGGTTCGGACAAAGGAATCATGTAGATGGCCCCAAGCCCCAGGCCAAAGCCCCCCGAGGCGACCGTCACCCCCCCCGCGCGATCGTCAAAGATCGCGGCGGTGCGTCAACTGTTTGGGCTGCGAGTCTTGGCGCTGGCATTGGTCGTCGGGGGATATCTGGTCGCAACCCTCGATCCAGGCGGGAGTTACCCGTCTCGACCCGCCGGCCCCGGACTGACCATTGATGAGACCTTCAACGTGCAGCAGGGGGTCTACCTGGTTGAACTCTGGCGCCAATACGGCATCTGGACATTCGACCCGGGAAATGCCAAGGATCTGTTCGGAAACGAAATGCATCTGCCCGACCACCCCCCCTTGGGTCGGGCGTGGCTGGGCGTGTTTCATCACCTGACATGGTGGCTCAGCCCGCCCCGGCAACCGGATGGACCGTTCGTCACGGCCTGCGCGCGAACGGGGTCGGTGATCGCCTTCGTTTTGACGCTCCTCTTGGTAGGGGCCTGGGGACGCCGCCTGGCGGGTCCGGGGGCCGGTCTCTTTGCGGCCCTGGCATATGCCAGCTTGCCGCGGGCTGTCGGCCACTCCGAGATCGCGGCGCTGGAATCAATCCTCAACCTGACCTGGCTCGTCGCTCTGGCGACCGTCGCCGGGCTGGCGGCGCGTGAGAGCGCGCCTCCCAGGATGCGCTTCGCCGCAGCGGCCGGAGTGACCTTGGGACTGGCTCTATTGACCAAAATTCAGGCGATTTTTCTGGGCCCGATTGTCGTCCTGTGGTGGCTTGTCCGTTGGCGAGCGCGGGGCCTGGCATCGCTGGCGGTCTGGGGGATTACTGGCTGGATGGTGTTCTTTCTGGGATGGCCGTGGCTGTGGATCGACCCCGTGAACCATATCGCCCGGTATCTCGGTCGAACCGTCGATCGTGCGACTCTTCATGTCTACTACCTGGGCCAGGTCTGGCCCGACACCGGCGTGCCATGGCACTACCCGCTGGTCATGCTGGCGGCAACAACTCCGGTCCTGATCTTGGGAACGGCGCTCGGCGCGGCCATTCGCTTCTGGCGCATGCCGCGGACCGATTCGGACATGCGCGGAAGCGGCGAAGTCGCTTTGTTGGCCCTGGCTATCGCCGTGCCGCTCGCCATTTTCTCGATGCCAGGAGTCGCTGTGTACGACGGCATTCGCCTCTTCCTGGTAGTGTTGCCCCCGCTGGCAATCCTGTCGGGGGCCGGGCTCGCCTGGCTCGAAGAATGGCTCACCAATCGAGTCGGCCGGAAACGGGCGGTGCCTGCCATTTGGGGACTCTTAGTCTGTTCCAGTTTCTGGACCATCTGGAGCTGGCCGTTTGGGTTGAGCGCCTATGGCGAGATGACCGGCGGCCCACCGGGGGCTTCCTGGATGGGACTCGAGCAGGACTACTGGAGCACGGGAATTGATCGCACCCTGCTCGAAGAAACGACTCGGCGGTTGCCGGAAGGTTCGACCGTCGCCGTTGCTCCAGTGCTGCACCAGTTTCAAACGGACGAGATGCTGCTCCAATCTCCCATCTTACGGGGTCATCGAATTCAGTTGGCTTCCTGGAGCGAAATCAATCACGCGAGGGTGCCCCTTCTCGTCTTCGAGCGTCGGGCCGATCTTTCACCGGAGGTACTGGCATCCCTGTCGCGGCGACCGGTCCTGGCCGAAACCGTTCGTTTCGGCGTGCGGCTGGCGGCGTTATACGGCCCCGAAGACTAATGTACGAAAGTCTTTTGGAAGACCGATCACCCCAAAGAAATGCGATCTCGTCTTCACAGGTCAGGCGACCGCTGCTACAACTCCCGCGGCTTTGCCGAGAGGTCGTTTTCAGACAGGGAAGTCGGACATGCAATGCCCCAACTGCCGCTGCCATGATGTGTATCTCAGCACCAGCGGTAACCAGAATGTGCTTTCATTTCTGATCGCGACCGCGCGCTGCCACCGCTGCTGTTATGTCTTCAAGGCGCCTCGCTGGAATCTGACGGAACGGCCAAAGGACGAACAGGCATCGCAGCACCAGTCGCGTAGAGCCGCCTAGCGCTTTGTCACGGCACCATTTTCGTGTTCATTTCTTTCGTGTTCATTTCCGTGTGCCACTGGCTCCGCCAGTGCGCCTGAAATTGATCGCCCGCGGCAAGCGGCACTGGCACGGCCAGCGCCGCTTACCCGAACCGAATCTTTAGGACGTTCACTCGGGTCCGACTCTGCCGCCAGATCGAGAGTCGAGCGAACAGCACGGCCGCATTCCTCGATCTTCCTCAAGCCTCCAGCCTCACCCCTCAAGCCTACCGTGTTTTGAAACGAGCTTTCATGTCCTCGCTGCTTCGACTCGCCCCGTTTGTCCTCCAGCGGCGCGGGTTTCTGGTGGCTCTGGTCATTCTGGCGCTCCTGGTCTCGGGACTTTGGGCGCTGTCGCTGACGGTGAGTTACCCCATCGTCAAGGTCTTGCTGCAGGGCCAGAACCTGCACGAGTACGTTCACGCGGAAATCGCCTCGGCAGAGGGGGTGCTCACCGAGCAAGGCGACCGACTGCGCTGGCTCGACGAACTGATCGTCCAGCGCCCCAAACCGGCTGCGGGCACGGAAGATGCCGACTACTCCAAGCTCATTCGCGATCGCGCCCGCTGCCAGGAAGAACTGGCCATTGCCTCGCGGCGCGTCCTGACGTTTCGGTCGCTGCAAAATCATCTTTTGCCGTGGCTGCCTCGCGATTCATTCGAGTCGCTCGCCACGCTGCTCCTGGTCTTGGGGGCGCTGCTCGCGGCCCGTGCCGCCGCCGTCTTCGCCCAGGAATGTCTCCTCGGCCGGTTCGTCGAACGGACGCTGATGCTCGTCCGGTCCCGGTTGTACAGCCATGTCTTGCGCCTCGATCACCAGGCGATCGGCCGCGAGGGGACCGCCGCGCTGATGGCACGGTTCGGCTATGACCTCACCCTGGTTTCGCAGGGGCTTGGGCTCCTGGGCAGCCGGGTGCTGGTGGAACCCCTCAAGGTGATCGCCTGCCTGGGGACGGCTCTCATGGTCAACTGGCGGTTGACGCTGTTGTCGATGATTGTCGCTCCGCCGGCGGCACTCCTGTTTGGTCGCATCGGCCGGGAACTGAAACGGGCCGCCCGCCGCCAGATGGAGAGCATGAGTCGCGTTTTTGCCGTGATCGAAGAATCATTGGTTGGCCTCAGAATCGTCCAGACTTATGGCGGTCAACGAACCATGCGGCGCGCCTTCCATCGCGAGAACAAAGCCTATTATCGCGAAGCCATGCGCATCCAGTTGTTTGATGCCCTGTCCAATCCGATGACCGAACTGGTGGCCACGACCGTCGTCCTCATGGCGCTCTTGCCGGGGGCCTACCTGGTGCTCCGCGATCAGGACAGCATTCTGGGAATCAAACTCAGTGCCGGCCCCATGGACATCGCCGAGCTTGGCCTGATGTATACCCTGCTCGCCGGGGTCCTCGACCCGGCCCGCCGCATGGCGAGCGTCCACTCGAAGCTCCGGAAAGCCTCCGCGGCCTGCCAGCGGATCTTCTCGCTCATGGACCAGCAGCCCACCGTGCGGACGGCGAGTTCGCCTCGCCCGTTTCCCGAATCGGTGCGGACGATCGAATTCCGCGACGTGGCGTTCTGTTACGAATCACCCGGCGACGCGACCCGTCGCGAACCCGCCCTCGACCAGGTGTCGTTCACCGTGAGCGCCGGAGAGACCGTGGCGATTGTCGGAGGGAATGGGTCGGGGAAGTCGACCCTCACCGCGCATCTCAACCGCATGATCGACCCCTTCCATGGAGCCGTTCTGTTCGACGGCGTCGACATTCGCGAATTCGCGCTGACCGATCTGCGGCAATTCGTCCGCATCGTTCCTCAGCAGGCCTTGCTGTTCGACCGCAGCCTCATCGACAACATCAGGCTCGGGGCGGTCGTCGACGACGCGGATCGACTCCGAGACGCCATGAAGTCCGCGGCCGTCGATTCATTCAGCGAGCATCTCCCCAATGGCGCGGAGACCCTGCTCGGCGAAGGCGGGCGGAAGCTCTCGGGCGGCCAGCGTCAGCGCGTCGCGCTAGCCCGCGCCCTGGTCTCCTCTCCTTCGGTGTTGATTCTCGACGAGGCGACATCGGCCGTGGATGCCCAAACCGAGCGGCAGATTCACTCGCAACTCTCCAGGCTCTCGGAGGGACGCACGACCTTCATCGTCACGCATCTCTTGTCGAGCGAACTCCTGGAACACGTCACGAAGATCGTCTTTCTGTCTCGCGGCCGCGTTCTGGGAGTAGGAACGCACGAGCAGCTCTTGTCGATTCTTCCCGCCTATCAGGCACTGGCCGAGTCGCACCGGCAAAAACGAGCCGCCTGATCCGCCATGCGAGCGTCTCGCCGTACGCCTGGAACTATCCACCGGCAACGACGGTTGCGACTTCGAATTTCGGATTTCGAGTTTCTGTCTGACTTGGCGGAGCTATCCACCGGCCACTGGCAACGACGGTTGCGACGGCGCGGCCGAAGCGGATTCGGTCTCCGTCTCCGACGCGAACCGTGCCTGGAACCAGACGGAGAAATCGTCGAAGATCGTGTAGAGGACGGGAATCGCCAGCAGTGTGAGAGCCAGCGAAAGGGTCTGTCCGCCGACCGCAACCACCGCGATCGAACGGCGTTCTTCGGCTCCCGGGCCCGTCGCGATCAGCAGCGGCAACATGCCCGCGACGAACGAGATCACCGTCATCAGAATCGGCCGCAGGCGGTCTCGATTGGCCTGCATGATGGCCGTGTGGCGGTCCAGCCCCTTCGCCCGCAAAGCATTCGTGTGGTCGATCTGGAGAATCGACGCCTTCTTGACCACGCCAAACAGCACCAGGATTCCCAGCGCCGAGTACAGATTCAGGGTCTCGCCAAACCAGTAAAGACTAATGAGCCCGAACGGGACCGCGAGCGGCAGCGACAGCAGAATGACGACCGGGTACACGAGATGCTCGTACTGAGCCGCCAGCACGATGTACATGAAGATCAGGCTGAGCACGAAGGTCCAGAGAAAGTCGCGTAGCGTCTGTTCCAGCTCGCGGCCTTTGCCCAGAATGCGGGTCGAGAACCCGGCGGGAAGCCCCATCTCGTCCACTTCCTGCTCGATGGCCGTCAGGCGGTCGGACAGGGCATAGCCGTCCGCCACGTTTGCCCGCAACGCGACCATCCGCTGCCGATCCAGACGATCGATGCGGGCCGCGGCTTTGTCGTAATCGAACTCCACGACGTTGTCGAGCCGGGTCAGGTCGCCCCCGGCCGTTCGCACGAACAACTGCGAAATCTCTTCGGCGTTGCGGCGGTCGATGTCCACCAGTCGCACTTCGACGTCGTAAGCGTCGTCCACCGACTGATCGCGATGGCGCGAAACGCGATCGTCGCCACCCACCGCGATCCGGAGCGTGTCGGCTATTCCGCGAACGTCGATTCCCAGCGTGGCGGCCCGCTCGCGATCGATCCGAGCGAGCATTTCTGGCTTGTCCAGGTGCAGCGTCACGTCGACGTCGACAATTCCCGGAATCTTCGCGACGCGGTCTTTCAGCCGGAAGCAGTAGTCGGACAAGGCAACGACATCGGACCCGCTGATCGTGAAGTCGATATCGACAGGAGCTCCCGTTCGCAGCGACGTGAGGTTCCGGATCGAGGCGCGCAATTCCGGAAAAGCCCGGAATCTGGCACGAACCTGGTTCATGACATCCCGTTGGGAAAAGTTATTCCGAAACGCCGCGCCGGGATCGAGTGTCAGCAGCCCCCGCCAGAGGCGTTCGAGCGAGAACGTACGAGTCGAAATGTCCTGAAGGCGAACATAGATGTCGCCGGAATTCACGCCGCCAATCCCTCGACTGCCCACCGTTGCGAGAACGGCCTCGACTCCCGGCATGTCGATGAGCATGTCCTCGGCGCGGCGGAGAATGCCGTCCATCGCGATCAGGCTGGTCCCTTCCGGCGCCGTCAGCCGCGCTTCGAATTCCGACTCGTCGACATTGCTGGGGATATAGTCCTGGCGGACCAGCGTATACAGCCAGAAGTTGGATGCGATCATCAGCATGCAGACCACTCCGACAGCCCAGCGAAAGCGCAACGCGGCTCTCAGGCTCGTCAGGTAAATGGCTTCCATCCAGGCATATGGCCCCGTTCGCGATTTTGGCCCGTCGGGACTGGGCATGGACGAAGTCAGCAACTTGCTGCACATCATCGGCGTCAACGTGAAGCTGACGAACATCGACACCAGGATGGCGACCGTCGCGGTCACGCCGAATTCGTAAAGCATGCGGCCGGTCAGGCTCGACAGAAACGAGACGGGCAGAAACACGATCACCAGCGACAGCGTGGTCGCGAGAACGGCCAGGGCGATTTCACGAGTTCCCTCGATCGCCGCCTCGATCGGAGAAAGGTGCCGTTCTTCCAGGACGTGGAAGACGTTCTCCAGCACCACGATCGCGTCGTCGATGACGACCCCCACCATCAGGACCAGCGCGAGCATCGTGAAGTTGTTCAGCGTGAAGCCAAAGGCGTTCATGAATAGAAACGTGGCGACGATCGACGACGGAATCGCGACCGCCGCGATCAGCGTGGACCGCCACGATCGCATGAACAAGAGCACGGTCAGCGATGCCAGAATGCTGCCCGAGATGAGATGGTTCTGGATTTCATGCAAGGCCGCTTCGATGTACCGGGACTGATCCTGTATGACGTCCACGCTGACATCTTCGGGAAGCAGTTCCCGGCTGCGGACGAGGCGTTCCTTGATGGCCTTGATGACCTCGACCGTGTTTTCGCCCGATTGCCGCTGGACCGACACCACCACCGCGGGCTCGCCGTTCAGCCGCGCCAGCGTCCGCACTTCCTTCGTGCCATCGACGACCGTCGCGATGTCGCCCAGGCGAATCGGCGTCTGATTCACCGTCTTGATGACAAGATTCGAAAACGTGCGCGCCGCGTCGACGCGGCCCAGCGTGCGGAGCGTCAATTCCCGCGAACTCTGCTGAACCATGCCTCCCGGGGCTTCCGTGTTCTGCCGGGCGAGCGCTTCCCGAACGTCGACAATCGTCAGGCCATAGGCCGCCAAACGCTCCGCCTGCACATTGACGCGAATCGCCCGGTCCGCCGAGCCGGAAATGCTGACCTGTCCCACGCCGGGAGCCGATTCGATGACGTTCTTCACGAACCGGTCCGCGAACAGGTACAGTTCCCGCGCGGTTCGCGAACCCGAGACCGCCAGGGTCAGAATCGGCGAGGAATCCGTTTCCCGCTTCTGGACAACCGGCGGATCGATCCCGGGCGGCAGCCGGTTCAAGACGCCGCCGACCGCGTCGCGAACATCCTGCGAGGCCGCGTCGATCGCGCGATCCAGCCGGAAGGTAATCAGCAACAGCGAGGATCCATCGCTCGAGATGGAACGCAGTTCATCGATGCCGGCAACGGTCGCGACGGCATCCTCGAGAACCTGCGTGACTTCCGATTCCACTTCGGTCGACGCTGCCCCCGGATAAACCGTGCGGACCATCACGGTCGGCATGTCCACGCTGGGATACCGGTTCACTCCCAGGTTGGGATACGAAACGATGCCCGCGACGACCAGCGCGGCGATCAGCATCAGCGCGAACACCGGACGGTGAACGCACAAGGCCGGTAGCGATCGCGACGGGGAAAGTGGCGCACTCAAACCGGCAGCTCCTGTTGACCCGCGCGGTTGGCGCGGGAAGCCCATCCTCGCGACTACTCGGAGAGAGGAACGGTTGACGTGGCGGCGGTCTGCCCGGCGCCGGCTTCGCGCGGAGCCTTGGTCGACCATTCCACGGTCACCGGCCCGCGTTTGCCGGCCGACGAATCGAGCAGGACGACGTCGCCAGCGGAAAGACCGTTGATAATTTCGATTCGATCATCATCGCGGCGGCCCGTTTCAATGATCTGTTCCGTGGCCCGGCCGTCGACCACTTTCCAGACTTTTTCGACTCCCGCGAACTCGGTGACGGCGGTCCGCGGAACGGCGAGCACCTGTTCGGCGGCATTCAGCACGACGTCCCCCGTCGCGAACAATCCGGTTCGCAGCGACGAATCGGCGTTCGGCACATCGGCCTCGAACGACAGCGATCGGCTGGCAATGTCGAGCGACGGGCTGATGCGGGTGACGACCGCCGTCCGCGGCGGTGCCCGTTCATCGACTCGCACCAGAACCTTCTGGCCGAGCGCGAGCTGGCGCGAGAACCGTTCGGGGACGGCCGCCCGATAGCGCAGCGGATCAAGCGAGACGACGGTCAGCACTGGCTGTCCGGCTTGAACGTATGTCCCCGGCGAAACCAATCGAGATTCGACGAATCCGGCCATCGGTGCCCGCAACTCGGTCCGCGCGAGTTGCTCGACCATCTGGTTCAACTCCACCCGCCGCACGCGGATCAAGGCCAGCTTTTCGTCAACGGCATTCAGGGCGGAGGCATAGCGTGCATCCGCCACCTTGACGGCCGCAGCCGCCTGCTCCACTTCCGCCGCGGTGATCGTATTTCGCGCGCTGAGTTGTTCATAACGCTTCAGCGTGGCCTGGGCTTCCGCGAGGACGGCCTGTTCCTGCAAGACCAGCGGCGAACGAGTGCGGTCGACCTTCGCGAGATCGGCATCGGACTTGAGGCCAATCGCCGCGCACGCCTGTGACAAGGCGGCCTCGGCCTGCTGAACCTGCAACTCAAATTCTTCCCGATCCAGACAAATGAGCAGTTCGTTCTGTTCGACCCAGTCGCCCAGGTCGACAAACACTTCCTCGACTCGCCCGGCGACCTTGGTGGCCGCGGTCGTTGTCTCGTTCGGGTACAGCGTCCCCTGAACGCGAGCCGAAACCTGCCAGTCTTCCGAAGCGACTTTGACCCCCAGGGCATTATAGGGGGGCGAAGCGGCCTTCTCTTTCGCGCCTGAACCGGCGGGGCCGCCATGGTGCGACGAACAACCTGCCAACAGCGCGCAGAACGCCGCCGCCAGCCGAAGCGAATGAAAACCGTGAGTCGCGAAACGGTTTTCAGAAATCATGGGTGGGAAGCCTTGGCGGGAGGGACTGTCGATCGCTGGCGGGGCGCGGAAGGAGGGAGCCGGTTGGGTCTGCTGAGGCAGTCCCGCCATCAATCTCGTGACTTGCATCAGACCATGGCGATGCATCGATTGTCAATCCGCCAGCCGCGCCAATCAGGCCGCCCCCTAGCCGCGACCCAACGGGGAGCGCTGCCTTCCTCTTCCATCTCCCTCTCGCCCTCTCCCCGTGTCCCCCTCTCTTTCTTCATCCCTTCTTAACCCTCAACCATAAACCCTCAACCAACCGCGCACCCACTCCCCCTAGGACGAGGGGACGCCATGAGCTAGCCCGCGAGCGGAGTCCATCCGCCCGCGCCGGAAGCGCCCTCTCCCGGGCCGGATCAGGGCCCACAATCTCCGGGGACGTCCATGACCTCCCCGGAAACGCGCGCGAAGTGCGCGAAGTCTGACGTCAGGCAAACCATCGCACACCAGTGCGAACCCTGATCGATGCCAAAAAGGAACTCCGGCGGACCGGCTTCAAAACCTGTCCGCCGGGGAACCCCGGCGATTAAATCTCTTCTTCCACACGCATCGCCCATCGGAGCGACAGCGCCATTCCCGCGCGCTCTTCTCTTCTCACTAACCACTCTCTCCCAATCTCCCCCTCCCCGCGTCTCCCCCTCATTCTTCACACCAACCACCAACTACTCCAGCTCCTTAACCTTCACCCCCCGATAGCGAACGAACTGCTTCGTGTAATCGCCGCCGCCATGCACCTGGAGGGCGATTCCCCCCGTCGCGGGATGGCGAAGTTCCTGCTCCTGCCATTCCATGAAGCGGACATTGTTAATCCACGTCGTGATGCGCGGAGGATTTCCTTCGATGCGAGCGCGGAAGGTGTTCCATTGGCCATGCTTCCAGAATTCCGGCCAATCTTCGGCCTTGATGGGGAAGGGGAAGACGGCATCGGCTTTGACTTTGATCTTGGTGACATCGGGCGTGAAGTCGAAATTGCGAACGTGCGGCTTGCCGCCGAGTCCTTCCCCGTAAATCCCCGCCAGGCTGCCACCATCGTGATAATCGATGAGGTACTGCCAGGCTTTGCCGTCCTCGGTGCTGCGGAGGAACAGGCCCGAGTCGGGGCCGTAGTCGTTCTTCATTTCGACGATAACTTCGAAGTCGCCGTACGCCTTGTCGGTGATGATGATGCCGCCATTGCCCGGCACATCCTGCGAACCGGTGATGGCCCCGTCCTCGACAACCCACCGCCCGCCAGAGGTATGGTTGCTCGTCCGGCTGTGACCGGTCTTGGTGCTGACATGCCAGCCGTCCAGCGTCTTGCCGTCGAAAGTGGTGACGAACCCGGTGTCATCGAGCTTTTCAACGGGAAACTCGGCAGCCGACAGCGCGGCTGGCAGCAACAGAACAGCAAGCGAGGCGAAGAGGCGCATAAGAGCCAATCCTTGTGAGTGAGAGGGGACGTCCGGCTCAATTGGAAACACCCACGCTGGCAAACGCAACCACCCTGCCGAGCATGCCGTGGCAATCGAATTGCGTTGAGTGTCGAAAATGAGCTTCCGTCAAAACCCGGTTGGCGGCTCGGAAACCCCTGCAAGTCCAGGGGAGTTTCGGACGTCCAGAGGGTTTTGACGGTGCTACATGTCAGGTAGACTCTTCAGTCTTCTCTCTCGACTCTAGCCACTCGCCTCTCGACTCTCTGGTCGGCGTGCATCGCCGACTCGGTCCCGTTACCATCGGAAACCCGCGCGTGACCGGAACCTGCCACCATTTCCCTCCTCGTATACGGATCGCTCTCGATGAAGTGGCCCATCATCTTCGCCTTGATGACCGGATTCTTCTGGGGAACCTACGGACCGGCGCTGGGCCTGGCCCGCGCGGCGGAGCAGAACCCATTCAAACCGTATTTGATGATCGGCTTAGCCTATTTGGTCTGGGCCGTGCTCGGGGGATTCGGCGGCATCGCGTATACCGGCGCGAAGATGCAGTACTCGGGGACCGGAGCGACCTGGGGATTCATCGCCGGGTCGCTGGGAGCCTTTGGCGCGCTGACGCTGACGCTGGCCATGTTCTCGTTCAGCACCGGCATGAAGCCCCGGGCCGACATCGTGATGCCGATCGTCTTTGGAACGGCTGTTTCGGTGACGGCGATCGTGTCTGTCATTCAAACGAAGGCCGCCTTCAACCCCTACCTGTACATGGGCATTGCCGGCATGGCTGTCTGCATCGTGACAGTCGCCTACAACACCCCCCATGCCGCTCCGCACAAGCCCGCCGCGCCAACAACCACGCCAGAGAGCGCGGGCTCGGACAAGCCGGCTCATTAGCGCCACGGCTCAATTTTCGTGTTCCAGGCATTCGTGTACTGCATTTTCGTGTGCCACTGGCTCCGCCAGTGTGCCTTTCAGGGATGGCACTTGTTCCCAAGCTCCGCTCCGCTTGGAAACGAAACAGCGCGAAATGTCA
>JAHBXV010000070.1 GCA_019636285.1 Planctomycetaceae bacterium | reverse complement strand
CGATCCGCCACGGATTGCGGAACCCGAACGCCCAGATGTCCGGCCGGGCGCCGGGATGCTCGATGAACGGGTTATCGGGGGGAATCGCGTAGTTCTTCCCTTCAGCCGGGTGATCGACATCAATGCGGATCAGGACCGACAACAGGTCATCGACCCCTTGGCCGGTCATCAGCGGATCGCTGTCGGACGTGCCGTCTCCGGTCGGGCAGTACAAGAGGCCATCCGGACCGAATGCGATCTCTCCGCCGTTATGTCCGTCCGACTCCCACTCCAGGATGACGTGTTCGCTGTCAGGTAGCAGCTTGTGGGGCGGCTGACGGTCGATGGTATACCGCACGATCCGGTTGAACTTGGGCTTCTCGCCCGACGGGCCGTTGTCCAGCAGAAAGATGTAGCCGTTGTCGACATAGCGCGGATGAAACGTTACGGCGTACAACTGCCGATTCGGCTCCAGCAGAATCTCGCGCTCGGTCGCTTCAGGATCGTTTCGGAAGCGAACGAGCCGGGCTTTGTTTTCCTGGTGCTCGACGGCCAGGTAGCTGTCGCGGCCAGGTTCGGCCCGTACATAGAGCGGCTTCTCCAGCGACAGCTTCGTGAAGACCGGCACGGTCTGATAAGGGCTGGGCGGTTCCGGACTTCCGATGACTTTCGAGGTCGTCCATTTCGCCCGCGGAGGGATCGCGTCGTCCGCTCCGAAGACGTCGCTAGAAATGACTGGAACAGCCGCCAGGGCGACCCACACCATTCCCCATCGAGATCGAACCATTCGCGATAGCTCCCAGAGCAACCAGACCGGCGCGGGCGAGAAACTCCATTTCACGCACCGCGATCGCGAACGTCAATTGCCGCGTGAACCGTTCGTGGGAAAACACAATCTTCGCCTATTTCGCTGGGCCCGCCTTCTCCGCGCGCAGCCAGTCTCGCAGTCGCCCTAAACCTTCCTCCGTCGACACACGAGGCTGATAGTCCAGATCCCGACGAGCCGCCAAGATGTTGTACCAGTGCGAGGTTCCCAGTTGCTCGGCGACAAACCGAGTCATGGGGGGCTCATCGTGACGGCCGAGTAGCGAGTAAATTGCCTCTAGTACGCCGCCGATGGCCTTAGCCGTCCCGAGCGAGACCCCTTTCGTCACGGGCGGAAGATCGGCGCAGGCGAGAATCTGGTTCACGAAGTCCCACAAGTTGACGGGTTCGCCCTGCGAGATGAAATAGCACTTCCCGGTCACGGGCGATCCCGGCGACAGGCGATCGGCCGCGAGCAAATGAGCTTCGGCGGCATTGTCGATATAGACGACGTCAACGCGATTGGTCCCCGGTCCAACTCGTCGCAACCGCCCCGATCGGGCTCGATCGATGAGGCGGGGCACCAGATGATTGTCCCCCGGCCCCCAGATGAGATGCGGACGGAGCGAGACAGTCGCCAGGTCGGGGCCGTTCGCGGCGATCACTTCCTGCTCAGCCGCCGCCTTCGTACGTGGGTAGTGCGTCGCGAACGTCGAGGGATAGGGAGTCGATTCGTCGATTCCTTCCTGATTGCCACCGGCATGCACCACGCTGGGAGAACTCGTGTAGACCAGCTTCCGGATTCCCGCCTCACGACACGCGGTCAGCACGTTCCGCGTTCCATGCAGGTTGATCCGTTCGTACTCGGCCGCCGGTCCCCAGACGCCCGCTTTGGCCGCGACGTGAAACACCACGTCGCAACCGGCCATCGCGCGGGCCACGGCCGCGCGATCCGTGATGTCGCCGCGAACCGCCTCAACACCGAGCGATGCCAGTTCCGGGTAGTCTCCCCGGGCAAGGCTGCGCACATCGTCACCACGCTCGCGCAACTGGCGGCAGATCGCCTGCCCCAGAAATCCGCCTCCGCCGGTCACCAATACCCGCATTCCGGGTCTTTCTGCAGAATTTCGCGGTTCAGAACCGCAGCACGAACATCAGGAACACCACCAAGAGCAACACGGCAGTCAATACCACCCACGGCGGCTTCGTCTGAGTGACGGAATCTTCCTGCGAGAAATAGTTCCCGCACTTGGGGCACTGCGGCAGGTCTTCCAGCACCTCCGCGCGGCAGTAAGGGCAGACAACCGTCGCCGGTTCGTCGGCGTCCCACGGAATGTCCTCGTCGTCATCCTCTTCTTCGTCATCATTGTCCCACCGCGACATGTGACCTCCTGTGTCGGAGTCGGCTGGCCGCCCAAGGGGCCAGTCGTTCACGGAAGATTTTGGAATTGTGACGAATATCAACCGGAAACGATCGATGCGGCAATAGAGTCGTTATCTCGCGCGTGACCTCGTGTTCCTTCGCAAGTTGGAGCAACTCCTCGCGCAGGACGGACCAGCTCATCGTTGAATCAGCTTCGCGCTCGATACAGACCACCGGTTCAATGTCATTGCCGCGACGAACACCCACAAGTGCTGAGCGAAACACGGCCGGATGCGCGTTGAAAATCCCCTCCACCGGGTCGGTGAAAAGCGTCCCGGAAGATGTGACCACACGCTGCGACTTCCGCCCGCAGAACCACAGTCGCCCCACGTCGTCGAAGTAGCCGCAATCCCCCATGCGATGCCAGACGTCATCGGCACCAGGGCCACGAATCTTCGCCAACGCGGTCAGGTCCGGCCGACGAAAATACTCTCGCGTGACCTGACGACCCCGCACGACAATCTCGCCGATCTCTCCCGTCGGCAGGCATAGCTCGTCAGTCCAGCGCTCGATCGGTCCGTCGCTGATTCGGATAATGCGCACATCGAGATCCGGAACGGTTCGGCCGACGCATGTTCCCGCGCCATGCGCTGTTCGTTCTCGCGTGTCCTGCAGAATTTCATCGCTGCCGATCACCGTCACCGGCAACGCTTCGGTGGCCCCATAGGGCGTGAAAATGCGAGCATCTCGCGGAAGCAGCTTTCCAAAGCGTTCCAGAATCTGCGGCGATACGGGCGCTCCGGCCGAGAGGGCACGTCGCAAAGTTGGCAACGGCTGGACGTCGGCCGCACCAACAAGCGATCGACCCACGCGATTGAGCAGTGCTGGCGAACCGAACAAGTTGCTGACACCAAAGCGACGCGCGGGTTCCAGAATTTCGCGTGGGTCAACCTTCGCTGGCCGCGTCGCATCCATGCGGGGAATGATGGACGTCATTCCGAGCACCGGAGCGAACAGCGCGAAGAGCGGGAACGTACAGAGGTCAATTTCGCCCCCTTCGATGCCAAACAAATCGCGAAGCTGCCGCACTTGCTCTCCAAAGACGCCGTGCGTATAGACGGCTCCTTTGGGAACTCCCGTGCTGCCGCTAGTGAAGAGGATCGCCGCCGGGTCGTGCTCGCCAGCCGCGAAGAAGGGCGCGTCGCCATTCACGGGCGACTCGCACAGGCGATCGAGCGTTGTCCCCCCCCACCAGCCGGTCGTCTTTCCCACCGTCACCCGTTGGCGCAGCGTCCGCCGTCCCCAACCCGCCAGGCTCCGCGCAACGTGTGCCTTGCTGATCCCGATAAAAGCCGACGGCTCCGCTTCCTCAAGACAGCGGCCGATGTTCTTGAGGCCCATGCCGGGATCCACCAGCACGGGAACCGCGCCGACTTGAAAGAGTGCGTAAACGAGCCGCACAAGTTCCGCTGATGGCGGAACCATCAAGACGACGCGAGCTCCATGTCCAATTCCCGCTTCCGCCAGTCCTTTCGCGCACCGCTGGGTCGACTCAATCAACTCAGAGTACGTGAGTGATGAATACGGTCGCGCGGTGGGACTGAGACTGGCCGGACCCTGCGGCGTCAGAATCGCCGACTGATCGCCACGGACAACCTGTTCGAGATAATGCCCGGCGATGTTCGCCGAACCGAGCGCCGCGGCCGGGTCTGCGAGCCACGGTCGTAAGGCGGTTTCCATCGACGAGGAGTCGGCCGATGTCATCCGGGCGCGCCTCCCACGGAAACCGAAGCGGCGGGAGTGCGTTGTAGGAAGTCGCGAATCTCCCCCGTCAGTTCCTCGGCGTCTTCCAGCACGTAGTGCCCGCAATCGGGGTAACGATGGACTTCTGCTTCCGGGAACCGAGCCAGCCATTCCCGCAGGAAATGATCGTCAAAGACAAAATCGCGTTCGCCCCAGCCAATCAGCATGGGCTTATCACGCAGAACCGACAGCCGTTCGGCCGTGTCGACAACCGTCTGCCAGGCGCGATCATCTGGTCCCAGTGGAATGTCCTGCACGAAGCGATGCACGGCGACGCGGTTCGCCCACGAGTCATACGGCGCGCAATAGGCATCCGCGACCTCGCGCGACATCGGACGCCGTGTGACGCACGATTGAACGGCCCCGCGACTGAAGGCATTGAACCCGCGCACCAGCCCGGCCCCCAGCAACGGCGTGCGAGCGAGTCGTAGCTGCCACGGCACGGGCTTCGTCTTAGGCAACGGAAACGCCCCGGTGTTCAGGACCACCAGTTTCGCGATGCGTTCGGGATGCTGCACGGCCCACGTCATCCCGATCATCCCGCCCCAGTCATGCACCACCAGCGTGATCGGCTCGGTCAGATTCAGCGAATCGATCCACGCGGTGAAATCAGCGACGCGCGAATCGAGCGTGTAGGCATAACGGTCGTCACCCGGCTTGTCCGATAGCCCGCAACCGATGTGGTCAATCGCCAGACAGCGATGATCGGCACGCAACGCACCGATCAGGTTCCGCCAGTAGTAGCACCAGTTCGGGTTGCCATGCACCATCACCACCGGCCGGCCGGAACCCGCATCCAGATAGTGCAGCCGATGACCATTCGCCGTGGTGAAGTACCGCGAATCCCGGGGATCGATCAGTTGAGAGGCGTCGGGCGAGTTCACGAGTGAATTGCTGAGAGAGGACCGCAAAAGAATGGGAGACGTTCGGGCGGGATGGCCCATCACCAGTCGACGGCCAGCATCAGGCAGTTGAGACCGCTGCCGATTCCCAACAGGCCCACGCGGTCGCCGTGTTCGAGGAAGCCGCGTTCATCGGCGAGCGCCGCTGTCAGCGGCAGGCTCACCGTTCCCATGTTGCCCAGGTAGGGAAACGTGCAGAAGTCTTTGTCGGGCGAGATGCCGAGCGCCTTGAGCACCTGTTCGCGGTGCCCCTTGCCGACCTGATGACAGATCACCTTGTCGATCTGGTCAGCGGCCAATCCCAGCTTGGCGAGGAACGTCCGCCACGTTCCCAGCCCCAGGTCGACGCCATACTTCAGGACCGAAATCGAATCGGTCTGCATGAACTGCGTGAAAGCGTGCGACAACCGCGCCGGCAGCAGGCCGGACACTTTCTGCTGCACCAGTTGCGGTACGAGGCTGCCGAACTTGGTCTGCGTGAGGATCGAAGGGAGGACAGACCCCACCTTGTCGACGGCCGACGGCAAAGCCGATTCAAACCCCCAGCGACACAACGCATGATGTTCGGGAGCCGACATGGTCGCCCCGCCCAAGAGGCGATGCGCCGGATCCGGACCGAACGAGCCATCGGTCAGCAAGACGGCTACTGCTCCCGAACCGCCGGTCAGCGTGGCGAGCGATCCCGTCAGCGATTCCATCGACGGGTCTTCGAGCAGCCGCTGGATCGTGTACTCGACGATGTCGCGAGCCGACTCGCACGAGACCACCATCCCCGCGCGAATCTGCTTGAGTTCAATCCGGTTGGCGATGTCGACCATGCCATTCAGGACGCCCAGGCAGGCATTGCTGACATCGAAGACCGCCGCCGTGGGACTGATCCCCAGGTTCGCTGCGACGCCGCATGCCGTGGCCGGTTCAAACTGTTCGCGGCAGACCCCGGCGTAAATGAGAACATCCAGGTCACGCGAGCGGACCCGTGCATTCTCCAGCGCGCGCCGGGCTGCTTCGGTCGCCCCTTGGGTCAGCCCATAGCCCGGCTCCCACCATCGCCGCTCGCTGATGCCGGTCCAGGCTTCCAGTTGGCCGACGGGAATTCGCAACTGGTTGTAGAGCGGCTCCAGCCGCTGTTCGAGTTCGCGGCTGGTCACCACCACGGGGGCCAGTTCGTAACCGATGGCGTCGATTTGAACGCGTTGATATTGCATGCGGCGTTTACCCGTAGGGTGCGTCGAGACGCACCGCGATGTTCTGGACGATGATCTGGTGCGTCGCGACACACCCTAAGACGTTACGCCAACGAATATCGGAAGTCGTTCATCTGGTAGATGATGCGCCCGTCGACACTGAGAAATCCGTTCGCCGTCACGGTTCGCGTGTCATCATCAATTGCTGTGATGACCGCTTCCACTGTAACCAGCCGGTCCTTGGGAATCACCTGACCCCGGTAAACCCAGGTGTGCGCGGGCTGCGGCCACACAGCCGCTCGCGGAGCCGTGCCACCCGGCCACCGCTGCCGGCCAAAGGCTTGGAGAATCTGCAGGAACGACTCCAGCCCCAGCGATCCCGGCCAGACCGGGTCCTGATAGAAGTGCGCCTGGAAGAACCACGCCGACGGATCGACGGGAATTGTCCCCCGGATGAACCCCAGCCCCTGTGGCCCGCCATCGGGGACGAGCGCGGCGATCGTTCGCACCATCCGCCAGCGGTCATCGGGATAAGGACTCGTCGTCGGAACCTCGAAGGAGATTCCTCGGGCCAGTTCCCCATCTGTCGGCTGATACGGCAGCGCTTCGCGGATTCCCACCTGGTCGGCGAGGGCCCCCTTCGAGAAGAACCCGAAGTAGGTGTTCCCCGTGTAGACCGGTTCCCCGCGCGCTTTCAGGTCGAAGTCGAAATGCTGAATGATCATCCCGCCCGACTGCGAGACGCGCGTCATCTTGACGGTCGTCGTCAGCGTCCCCAGGTCAGCCGTCACCGGACGATGATGGACCGCCGTCCCGCCAAGATTGCGGAACGACAGATCGGTCTCGCTGGTGAGCGCCGACCCCAGGTAGGCAGCCATCCAGCCGCACGGCTGCAGCGCTGTTTCCAGCAGCACCGCAAACGGCATCGTCGGCTGACGACTCGCCTCGAAGTACCAGGCATCGGGCGGAATATCGTAGTCGGCGTCAATCACCGCTCCGGCCTTGAGCACCCACGGCTCGCAATTCTCAATCCGCGTGATGCGATCCAGAAACTGAAACGGCGGCCCCGGCAACCGAGCAATCACCCGCTCATCATCGAACACACGGTACTTATCACCAAACGCCCGCGAAGGCTTCCCGATCGCAAACTCAGTAATGCTTGCAGTATCGAAGAGTGGTGCTCCAGCGTCCCTCTCAATGCTGCCTTGACTCTCGACCCTCGACCCTCGACCCCGCCACAGTTCCTCGACCGCATCCCGCGTGAGCCCACTCAGCCGCACGCTCATATCGGTGATCTCGACGATCGGCCGGCCGTCGGCGTACATCAGCGCGTCGGCGATGCAATAGGGGGCTCCACCAGGATTGTTTTGATCGCCATATCCGAGTTCCTTGATGGTCACCTCGTACCAGACCGTTTTCGTGGAGGCGATCACCTGCCCGCGGCACTTGAGGCGACTGCGGACTCCGGGGATCGGTTCGTAGGCGATCTGCTCGTCTTCGCCAATCCAGCCCAGCCGCAGCAGATAGACGCGCAGCGTGTGCAGGCAGCACTCGTACATCAGCGTGCCGGGCATCACCTGGTCGTCGCAGAAGTGGCACGTGAGGAACCAGTCATCGGGGGCGATATCCATCTCCCCGCGAATGCGGCCCAGGCCATACTTCCCGGCCCCTGGTTCGACCGCGAGGACACGATCGAGCAGTTCCATTCGCCCGGTCGGCAACGTGACCGGCCGGTTGAGAGGCAAGTTCGCAAACGCCGGGCCAAAGCAACCCGCCAGGTCTCCCCGCCGCAGCGCGCGAATCCGGTCGTCGTCGTACGACTCGGCCGCCAGGGGCATCGGTTCCGCCCAGTCGGCTGGCAACTTGCCTGGTTGGGGCTGCCGATCAAGAGCCGTGTGAATGATTCCTTTCCCGGCACCAAGTTCTTCATCGGTAAAGAAGCCGGCACAGCCTTCTCGCATCGTCAAGACTGGCTGGCCATTCACGGTTGCGTCAAACTCGAACCGGAACAGCCAGGTCTCCCCCTGCCGGAAGAACTTGAGGACGCGAATGTCGTAGTGAATCGTTTCGCCCGGCCGGGGAAGCGCCTCATGAAACGTCACAACCGCATCGAGCAAGCGGTAACACGCCAGCCCGCGGGTTTGCAGGTCGACGCCCAGCCAACCCGACAGAAACAGGTCGGCTTGCCCCGACTCGACGGCGATGCAGGTCGGAATTCGGCCGCAGTCGAGATACCACGCATTCGGCAGAATGTCGTGCTCGGTGACGACGCGGCCGTGCGTCATCGAGAGCGGCTCTCCTTCGACCGACACAATGCGGTCAACAAGCATCAGCGGTTCATCGGGCAGACGAACGCGGGTGGGAAAACCGTCAATCGCGGCAAAGCGTTCTCCCAGCACGTCGCCAATCCGTCCGATGGCGAACTGCAGACACTGCTCGCGATTCATGAACGGCGGCGGCGCTGTGGGATCGGCCGCGACTTCGTGCGAGGGTTCTGGAGTCGCGTGTCCTTGATCGACCACAGGGGCGACATCTTGGTAAGTCGCAGCTTCATCCATGACGGCCGTCGATGCGAATTCACTGTCGCCTTGGGTGGATTCGATCACCCTGGCAAGCGTCTGCCGCATCTGCTCGCTGAGCGACAGATAAGCCGCATGTGCCTGAGCGCGAGCCGCCAGCGTCTGCTGCAACACGGCGAACGGTGCTGACAATTCAGCGTTCCATGAAACGGGCGCGTCACTGGTCACGGGAACCGTGGGAGGAGATGCCATCGTGAGACTCGGTGAGACTGGGTAAGTGGTCGCCAGCGGGAGCTCCTCGTGTTGCCGCACAGCCACTGCGGCGGGAGCGAATGCTGGCGGGGGCGACTCGATGACCGGTTCAACAGGGACCGACGAACGACGGGGAGGCCGGGTAATGTCGGTTAATGGTTCCCGAGCGACCGGCGTCCGAATTTTTCGGCGACTGTCGATGACAGGAGCCGGACCGAACAACGGCGACAGATCGCGGACCGCACCTTGAACAAACAGAACGGCGATGGCTTCGAGAAACGCCCGCACCGGCGATTGGGTCGCCGGACAGACGGGGACGACCGTATGCGGTTGCTGCGCGAGAATGTCGGCAATCATTCGTGTACACGACGAACCCGGACCGATCTCGACGAATGTCCGCACGCCGTCCGCGTAGGCCTGACGAACGACGCGGGGGAAGTCGATCGTCTCGACGGCCTGCGCGACAATCGCATCCGCGGCTGATTCTGCCGTCAGCGGATACGATCGACCCCAGGCCGTGCTGTAGAACGCGACACCATCAGGCGGGGTGGTTCGCATGGTGTGCAGGGCGCGATAACGATCTTCCACCGCGCGAAGCACATCGCAATGCACGGTACTGGGCGACGGAAGCGGCACGAAGTTGCCCCCCAGCCGACGCACAATGTCCTCGACCGCGCTCCGTTCGCCCCCGATGACGCACTGGCGATCGGTGTTGACGATGAGCAGGGCCGCCTGTGACTGTTCGTCAATCGTCCGCCGGACGTCATCGGCTCCACGATCGATCACCCCAGACAGCCAGGGGACGGCTTCCGTAGCGGGAATTTGCCAACGGGTCCGGGCCGCGTCAAAGGGAAGGACAAGATCACTGCCGAAAAGAGGCGACTGCCGCATCCGTTCCAGCATCTCATCGCGATCGGGCCAGGCCCCCAGACCAAAGAAGGCAGCCGATTCGCCGAGGCTGTAACCCAGCGAAGCCGAGGGTCGAACGCCAAACTCGGCCAGCAACTCGCACAGCGCCGTTCCGATCGCCACCTGGCCGAAGATCATCCCCTTGTGATCCACGGCTGTGTCGCCCGTCCAATGCATGTCGGGACGATACTGATGGAACAACTCGCGATTCGCGGCATGTTGCCGTTCCAGTATCTGCGGGAACAAGGCCAGCAACTCGCGACCCATCCCCGCGAAGGCATTCCCCGACCCCGGAAAGACAAACGCCACGCGACCCGGCATGGCTGACGGATCGCGCCGATGAATTGAGTTCTGTCCGGGCCTTCGGCCAGACGCAGATTCGCTGGACTCGAGAACCCGGTTTAACTGCTCAAACAATTCCTCCCGCGTCGACGCCACGAAGGCCAATGCATGGGGAGCATCGAGGCGTGGAGCATGGTCGTGGAACCAAGCCTTCGCGAGTTTTTCCGGCCCGTCAGACGACAGAGCGACTAGCTCGTGCAAAGTCCGGACGGCCGTCACCAATTCAGAAGCAGACTCTCCCGTGACGACAAACAAACCGTCGGCCAATGGGAGCGCTGGTCCTTGAATGGCGGCGTGCAAAACGCCGGGCGATTTGCGGAGCGAAATTCTCTCCACACGCCCTGCCCGTTCCGTGGCCACGATCTCGACCCGTCGCGGCCCCGCAATGCGATCATGCAACCAGGGTTGTGGCGGAGTGCCTTTGCCGCGCGGACGGACGCTGGTTTCGAGCGCCGCCAGTCCCGTCAGCAGCGCCAACCCGCTCGCGGCCGCACCGGCAGCAGAGTAATCATCGGCGGAAAGCGTCAGGCGATGTTCGTCTGTGTCATCTGGCAGAGTGTCGATCACCGCGAGGACACGATCGCCGTCGCGCTCCGCGTCATCCAACCGCTTGAGGACCAGCGTCAATGCCGAGTCGATCGGCTGATCGACCCTGCCGAGCGCGGCCATCGCCTGCCGCGTGCGCGGGTCGCTGGCGATGTCGACCGCGCCAACCAGCGCCAGGTCCAGTTCCCCTTGTGTCAGCGCCGAGGCAGCCGATCGCAGTGCGGCGAAAGCCGACGTTTCACACGACGAGATGGTGAAGCATGGCCCGCCGATGTCGAATTCTCGCGCCAAGCGGCTGGCAACAATCCCACCCAGATGCCCCATCACCCGCGTGGCATTGAGAGGCGGACTGATGGAGTCGCGGAGCTCTTCCAGCCACCGGGTGCGATCGTCGTCCGTCAAAGAAACACCCAGTTGAGCCGCCCAGCCGTCGACGAATTGTTCGAGCGACCAGCGGGCATGAAAGTTCGATGTCGCCGGATCGAGTTCCAGCGCGACGAAGACCCCGGCACGGTTTCCCAGCGAGCGATCAACGGAAGACTCCCGCAGCGCTTCAGCCGTCGTGAGCAACATCACCTGTTGCTGCGGGAGCATGTCGGCCACTTCGGCAGGAGGAATCCGGAATTCGCCGAGGGGAATTTCCACGTCGTCGAATGTCGACGCTCCGAAGTCCGACGCGAGCAGTCGCGAGCGAACCTCCGGCCAACCGACGGCCGAACCCAGCCGCGCGCCAACGCCCACAATCGCAAGAACGCCCCGTCTCTCGGAAACCCGATTGGCCATTTCCAGTGATCGCGGCACGCTGACCGATGTCTCGAACGAGGCCGGTTGCCACTCCTCCAGCAGCAGGTGCGCGTTGATGCCTCCGAATCCGAACGCATTGATCGCGCATCGTCGCGGACGGCTCGATGGTTCGTCCCACGGTCGCGGTTGCGTGAGGACTTCGAATGGCGAGTTCGGATCGGCCAGTCGTGCGGCTGGCTGTGTGAAATTCGCAGTTGGCGGCAGCGTCCGATGCCGGAGCGCGAGAAGCAGCTTCATCACCCCGGCAGCCGCGGCACCGGTGAGCAGATGCCCAATGTTCGATTTGACCGCGCCAAGTATCGTTCGCCCAGGTCGAGTCGGGGCTTTCTCCCACAGGCGATGCAGACTCTCCAGCTCCACCTGATCGCCCAATGGCGTGCCGGTGGCGTGGCACTCGACGAGGTCGACGTTGCCTGGCTGCCAGCCTGCTTGCTGATAGGCAGCCATCATCGCCCGGAACTGGCCTTCGCTATGCGGGGCCAGCAGGTTTGCCCCCCGATCGTTCGACAAACCAATTCCCGCGATCACGCCCAGAATCGTATCGCCTTGCGCGACGGCGTCTGAAAGTCGCTTCAGAACAAAGATTCCGGCCCCTTCCCCGACCACCAGGCCATCGGCAGCGGCCGACAAGGGACGGCAGCGATTGTGTTTGGTGAGGGCTTGAAGTTGCGCGAAGCCGAACTGGGTGTATTGGCAGTCGGGGCGGCAGAGGCCCCCGGCAAGCATCGCATCGGCCCGGTGCGAGAGAAGCTCGTCGCAGGCGAATTTGAGAGCATACAGCGACGACGCGCACGCCGCATCGAGAGTCCAGGCGGTTCCGCCCAGATCCAGTGCCCGCGCGATCACTGCGGCGGGCAACCCGGTGACGAACCGGTTCTCCGGCCCCCAGGACGAGGGTTGCCACCGAGCCCGATCTTTCCCCAGCAGCGATTCCGCCAACTCGCGTATCAGAACATCGCGCGCGGCAGCCGACGTCGATTCGTAGGGAAGTGCGATATTGCCCAGAATCACGCCGACGCGCGCGGGATCGACGGTTGCCATCTCGGCGGAACGCCAGGCTTCGCGCGCGGCATGCAGACCGAAGGAGAAGACCGGATCAAGACCCGCCAGGACGTCACGATCGACGTCGAGTCCATCCGGGTCAAACTCGAATCCGTCAACCAGACAGGCCCACGTCGAATAGGCGGTGTCGGGTGAGGGTTCGCCGGGGCGGTATGCCATCTCGGGCGGCAGATACCAGCGCTCACCCGTGACGTGTCTTCCCGCATCGCGCGCCGCGAGCAGGTTTGACCAGAACTGGTCCAGTGTTGGCGCGCCCGGAAAGAGTCCTCCCCAGCCAACAATCGCAATCCGCTCGTCTACCTGCATACCCTGCCAAAAGCGACGGTCGTCGCCCTTTGTCTCTTTGTCGTTGCCACTCGCTCAGCCAAGGATCGGAGTCGCCAGACCGGCCCTCCATTTTATGCAAACATCCTAAACCATGCGGAGGTGCGGCGATACCGACGAGCCCCCGCCAAGCAGCCGACTTTGGATCAGCGGAGAATTGACCAAATGCGACCTGAGATTCGAACCGCCGCGCCAATGGCAGCGGCGACTCCCGCTAGTCCGATGAACGCCGACAGGCTCCATCCCAGGACAATCGCAATCCGCTGATCGCGGTCTTTCGTTGCGCGAAACAGGTGACGTTCATCAGGCAGGTTCTGGAACTGCTGCCAAGCCCACCAGAGGCCGAAGATGGCCAGAACAATCAGACTGGCCTCGCCCGTCCAACGACCGGAAATCATCGCGCACGCCCCCCTTGGCGAAGACAACCTCCTGGATTCAAGGAGGTCGGCAATCAACAACGCTGGGGACTCGAACGTGTGAACGCACAAACGGGATCATCAGTCGCCGTGTTTTTGCCGCAAACGGGCTGAGAGTCTCAGCATGAGCTGAATCCGCTCAAATTCGTCGAGCCAGTCCTGGATGATTGCCGGGCGCAGCGAATCCGCCGGGATGGGCAGACCCGTCGAGCAGGCGGCTCCCGAGAGTTCCGCGGCCAGTTTGCGGAATTGGGACAGGGTTTTGTCGCCGTAACGTCCACAATGGTTCCCCTCTTCGTCCAGAAAGACGACGGTGGGAACCCGGCGGCCGCCGCAGATTTCAAGCTGTTCCGCGAGCTCGGGAACCTCGTCGCGGTCGAGATACCGAACCTGGATCTTCGTCGTCGCGGCGGCAAACGTCTCGAAGATCGGACACTGATTCACGCAGTCGCCGCACCAGGCGCCCGCCAGAACCAGAACGTGCATCTCTCGCGAGAATCCGGCCAATAATGCCGATTGCGGTTCGGTCAGCGCGGTGGCATTTCTGGCGGCATCCCAGCGCGACCGCTGATCGGGCTTCGCGTAACGCCGCAGAAACTCCTCGTAACCCAGGCCCTGAGACCAATAGTGCCGGAAGTACGTCTGCGATTCTATCGTCATCAGGGCACTCACTATGTCAGGGGTCGGCGGGAGCATGAGAGTTGACAAGGGCTGCCAGTCGGCACTTCCAACCACCTGCCGCTAACCATCGACCACTCTCTCGGACCAGGAGATTCGGCAAGGGCTGCCAGTCGGCACTCGTCCTCCGAGTTCTCCCGCATCGTAGTTGAACGTGCCCGAGAGCCGCAATCGGGCACGCACCGCGACGATCCCACAGATAAAGGCTTCTCGTAACCGTATTCCAATCATACTGTTACGTCGACTCGATGCCGCCGCTCCGCCGCCCTACGACTGTTGCGAGTGTCAGATTCCGCAGGATCGGACTTTCGGGCAGAACCGTCATGCCCGTCAGAGTTTGACTCATCCATTCTGCGTGAACGAACCGAATAAACCGAAGACGCGAGAAATCCGTCAATGTCCGCGCACGTGGACCGTGCAGTCGTTCCATGTTCCCGGGCCAGTCGTGAACGCAGTACCTGTTGGCCTTGTGCCTCGCTGGAGAGTAACGTCCATGTTTCGTGCGCTACCCAGTCTGGCGTGCCTGTTCTCGGTAACCGTGACCCCGTCATGGGCACTGGCTCAGTCAAATGTCGCCGCCGTCCCGCTCGAAGCGAACGACAGTGGCTACGTTTCACTGGACCAGGAAGCCTTCAGCGGAGGCGTAACCTGGAACGGGACGTACTTCGATGTCCGCAACCAGTCCGGAAGCGGGATGGGGTACACCCACGGGTTCACGCAGTTCGGGGCGTTCCGGCCCTTCTGGATGGGCGACGATGCCTTCATCGCGCTCAACGGACGGCTGAACGTCATTGGGAACGGCGACTGGGGGTTCAATACCGGGGTCGTCGCGCGTCGCCTGGCGAACGATGCCGACCGGTTCTACGGCGTCAACGCCTACTGGGATCGCGACCGCACCTATCGCGGCAACGAGTACACCCAGTTCGGTTTCGGTTTCGAAACCCTGGGCGAATCGTGGGACTTCCGGGCCAACGGCTACGTTCCGACCGGGACCGACACCAACAACCTGGGCGTCGTCGGCCTGTCGAGTACCCCATATTTCTTCGGCAACCGCATTGGTTTCACCGGTTACGAGCGCTTTGAACAGGCTCTGGCCGGGGGTGACTTCGAGTTCGGGATTCCCCTGCTTCCCGATACGTCGTGGCTTCGCGGCTACGCGGGGATGTACGCCTATCAGCAGGATCTGGGAGAAGATCCGGTCGGTTTCCGCGGCCGCATCGAAGGCTGGGTGTCGGACGATCTGTCCGTGGGCGTTCAGGTCACGCACGACAAGCAGTTCAACACCTACGTCAACGCGATGGTCGACTGGCGCTTCGCCGGCTTCAAGCCGACTCGCTACTTCCCCAATCTCAGCACGCGCGAACGAATGCTGATGCCCGTGCAGCGTCAGTGGCGCATCACGGTGGGCGAGTACGTAGACACCAGGGATGTTCTGGCCATCAATCCCCGCGACGACGTGCCTTACTTCGTGGTGTGGGTCGACAACAGCAACGCCGGGCCGGGTGATGGGACGTACGAAAATCCGTACTCCACGCTGCCGGGCGGCACGCTCCCCAACGAAACCGACCTGCTCCTCGTTCGCCGCGGCAATACGACGCAGGCCAATCCTCTGTCTGGCAACGTCGTCCTGCCCGACTACGCCCGCATGCTGGGCGAGGGCAAGGCGCACGTGTTCGACGCCTATGCGAACTTCGGCTCGTACAACGTGACGCTGGACAACGCGGTTCTGCCGGATCCGGCATTCACCAATTCGGGCGCGTATCCCTTCCTGTCCAGCAACCTGGGCCCGATCGTCACACTCGGCGATCACAACGAAGTGTCGGCCTTCGTGATGCGGAACGCGAACGGCGCGGCCATTCGCGGCTTCGGGACCGACGGCTTCCACCTCAACAACCTCGAAATCGCCGGTAACCTGGGCGGCGGCATCGTCATCAACAATGCCACCGGCAGCGGCAACATCACCGCCGACGGACAGGTAATTAACGGCGCGCTCATCACCAACATCAACCGCAACACGGTTGTGGGATACACGCCGGTCATTCCCGGCGCCGGCAACAACGTCGGCGGCGGCATCGTGATCGACAGTGGAGCCGCGGGTCTCGAACTGACCATCAGCCAGGTCTCGATGAACTCCTCGCCGGGCGTGCAGCAGTTCGGCGTGCGATTGGTGGCCGATACGGGCGACATCGAACTCGTCATGAACGATGTTCAGACCAGCGGCGGCAATGTCGTGGCTGGTGTCAGCCTCGAATCGGCTGGACGCGTCTTCCTCGCCGATGTCATCGACCTCGAATCGAGCAACAACGTCGGTTCCGGTATCGACGTGCTAGGCGACGGTGCTGGCTCCAGGATGACGGTGAATCTGTTCGATCCCGTCGCCAACGGAAACGACACCTACGGGCTGCAAGTCATCGCGACGAACGGCGCGCAGATCGGCGATCCGCTCACGGCCGGTCTTGATGGCGTGAACGTGATCGATGGCGACTTCAGCTTTAGCGGCCTCGACGCGATCAGTGTCTTTGCTGATGGTGGGTCGAATGTCGATCTCTTTGTCGATCCAACGCTCGCTAACTTTGCCGCTCGCCATGGCCTGCGGTTTGAAGTCGCCGGTGGATCAACATTCGTCGGCCGGTTTGAACAGACCAACTTCAACAATGCCGGATCTGATGCCACGGTCAACGAACTCGACGGTCCGGGCGGGCTGGGCCGCGGCATCTTTGGCCTGGTCGATGGCGCGAACTCGGTAGCGAATGTGCTGCTGCTCGATTCGACGGCCACGACTGCCGGTGACGACGGCATGTATATCGGTGCCAGCGCCAATGGGCGGGCAAATGTTACCGTGACGAACACCAGCACTTTGCCGACCTTCGACAATGCCGGCCGGGCAGCCGCGGGAGCTTCGGCTGTCGAAGTGTCTGCCCGGACGGGTGGCGATGCCGTTGTCACTCTCAACAATGCGACTGGTAACTTCACGGATCCGACGACCAACAATGACTCGGGCCTCACTGTCAATGCGACCGACGGGGGTTCGACGACGCTCGTTCAAGTTACAAATGGCGGGTTCAACAACGCAGGAGTCAACGCCCTGTCGGTTGGGGCGACCAATTTCGGTCGGTCGCAGGTCTTCCTCGACAACACCAATGGAAACAACGCCGGAGCCGATGCCGTCGTTGCTTTGGCATCAGGCGGAAGCCGAATCGACCTTTCACTCGACACCGGAGAATTCGACAATGCCGGGCAGTTGGGCGTCACGGGAGCCGGCCTGCGTGGCCAGGCAAGTTTTGGCGCCACGCTCAATATCTGTGTGATGGATACGCAGTTTAACGGCGCTTTGGATCAAGGCATCGACCTGTATGCCAACAACAGCGCGCTGATTCGAACTCACCTGGAAAATGGCTCGGCCAATGGAAACGGCCTGGAAGGGCTGCGCATTCTGTCGGAATCCAACGCGGGAGTTCATTTCCGGGCTGTGGACTACACGTTTGATGGAAATGGACTTGTCGCTCCGTCGGACGGAGTCTATGTGCGGGCCGATGCGGCCGGTGCCCTGGTTGGTTTCTTCTCATCGGCTCCGCCAACGATCACGACCTCGGCGAACAACAACACCGGCAACGGCTTCAACTTCGAAGCGGTTAACGGCGCCTTGTTGACGGCCCATCTCGACACGGTCGAGGCGACCGGCAACGCCGGCTATGGCATTCGGTTCGATGCCTCGGGCGCCGGAACCGACACGCTGCTGCTGATGCAGGGCACCAACGATATCAGCGGGAACACGGCGGGCAACTACTCGCTGAACTACAACGGTGTCGACAACGCCATCGTCACGCTCACCGGCTCCTTCAACAACTCGGGCACCAGCGGCGTCGAGGTCGATATTGTCAACTCCACGAACGCGTTCGTGAGCATCCTTGGCAACGGCACCACGGACACGATCGACGACAACGCTCTCCACGGCGTCGATGTCCGCATCACAAATGCTCAGCAGGCCGGTGTGGTTGTCGCGGGGTATTCCTCGATCAGCCGCAACGGAATCGACGGCGTCAACATTGTCTTGCAGGATATCACCGGCGCCGGCGCCGTTGACGTGCTCGGCATTCCCACGACCCTGACGGACATGTTCGACAACGGCGACGACGGCGTTGACGTCACCTTCATCGACTCGGCCATGGGGCCGATCGACGGCACCTTGCTGACCGGCACGCTGCCGATCATCACCATCAACAGCAATGTCGCCGGCATTCTCAACGACTGCCTGCCGCTCCCGGTCGACGTCTCGATTGACGACGTTGCCGTGCTGCCGACATCCGACGGCGTGCTGATCCAGGACATGAACATCGCCCAGACGGCCGTGGCTCCCGCGGATCCCACCGTCAACGGGATCGAGGTCTCCCTCAATGGCGTTACCGGGACCGGCATTGTCACCGTGGCGAACAACGTCATCGCGGACATGTACGGCAACGGCATCTACACCGCGATCACCAACAACTCGTCCCTCGGTGGCGCGGTTTATGTCAACAACACGATCTCCGGAAACCTGTTCGGCGACGGAGTCCGTTACGAACAGACCGGCGGCAGCGTCGACATCATCGCCATGCTCGATACGACCGCCGTTGAAAATGCCGGTTACGGTATCAACGTCGATCTGAATGGCGTCGCCGGGAATACATTAACGGCTCCCTCGGTCGTCATCGATGGCAGCGATGTTCGAGACAACACCGGTCGCGGCTTGCAGGGCAGCGGTATCTCGGTGAATGCCGTCGATACTGCTCTCGATACAGTCCAGGTGACGAACAGCACATTCGTCAGCGGCAACTTCGGCGACGGTATCCGCGTGTTTGGCGACAACTCGCCCATCACGACGCTGAACATCAGCGACAATGCCAACATCAGTTCGAACTCGATGAACGGCATTAATGTCGGTCTGATCAACGGGTCGGATGTGACCGATCTGATCATCGACAACAACATCGTCAACACGAATTCGCCGCCCCCGCTCCCCAACAACTCCTTCAACATCGACGTCGACACCAGCACGCTCACTCCGCAGCAGGCAGCCATCTTCCTGGCGGCCGCGCAGCGCTGGGAACAGATCATCGTGGGCGACCTGCCCGACGTCGGCCTGATCGATGACCTGTACATTACCGCCAACATCGTCGCCATCGACGGCGTGGGTGGCATCCTGGGAGCCGCCGGTCCGACTGGCCTCCGCGGCGGCAGTTTCCTGCCCTACAGCGGCGACATGATTTTCGACTCGGCGGACGTCGCCAACCTGATTTCCGCGGGACAGTTCGACGAAGTCATCCTCCACGAAATGGGACACGTCCTCGGATTCGGAACGATCTGGGATCTCAAGGGCCTGTTGCTCAATGCTGGCTCGGCTAACCCGCGATTCTCGGGCTCGCTGGCCACTGCACAGTACAACACCAAATTCGGAACGGCCTCTGCGAACACTCCGGTCGAAGGGAACACGTCAGGACCAGGCTCCGCGGATTCGCACTGGCGGGAGAGTGTGTTCCTCAATGAGTTGATGACCCCGTATCTGGATTCGGGCGTCCCCAATCCCATCAGCTCGATCACCATCGCGCAGTTTGCCGACCTTGGATACACCGTCAATCTTGGTCAAGCCGATCCCTTCCTCGTCGCTCCGGGTGGCGCGGTCGCCGACGGCGAGGTCATTCGTCCCAACTATGTCATCGGACCAAACAGCGGACCCATTTCGGGTTCGCTGCTGATGGGCGGTGGCACGGCCAATCTGTCGGCCAATACTCTGAACGGCATCCTCGTCACGGTGACCGACTCCAACGTCACCAACACTGAGATCACCCGCAACAATGTGCTGGACAACGGCCTCAACGGCATTCTGGTGCAGGCGACCAACGCCACGCTCGGCGACCTCCTTGTCGACGACAACCGCGTCTCCGGCAGCCTCGGTGGTGACGGAGTACGGCTCGAAATGGTCGACGCCGCTGTCACTGGAACGGCAACATTCAGCAACAACGGCATCGGCAGCAGCCGCGACAACGGGTTGAACGTCGATCTGACGAACTCGACGATCGCCACCCTCGACATTGTTGACAACAACATCGGCGGGGCCGGAGCCTTGGTCGGACTGGGCTTCCTGATCGACGGTAACACCTTCGGTCAGCCTTATGTCATCACCAACACCTCGCAGCTTGGTTACAATATTACCGACTTCTCGATCGACCTCGCGCCAACGGTCACGCTCAATCCGCCGGGAATTATCTGGGATACCGCCGCGGCCGGGGCTCCGATTCCCTTCTTGCCGCTTGGGGGTTCCGATGTCATCACCGGCCTGACGACGATCAACGGGACCGCCGTGGTGCCGCCCATCGTCTCCGGTCCGGGCGTCGACGAGACGACGGACAATGTCGGCACTATTCTCGTGGGCGGCGGCGTGCCGGATGACCAGGGCCTGATCGACCTCGCCTTCAATGACTTCAACCCTGGTGAAACCTTCACCTGGGAAGCCGACATGGACTTCATCGGTCAGCCCGGCAGCACCGTCCTCGGCAGCGACCTGATCGGGTCCGATATCATCGTGAACTTCACAGGCGGGCTCTTCATCCAGGGAACCCTGCAGGGTGTCGTCGGCAACCCGGACGCCGCCGAGTTCGTGGCCACCTCGGGTAACGTCGGTTCTGGCGGCATCTCGCTGAACGGAGCGGACGGCATCCTCATCAATCAACGGGCTGGCTCGTCCATCGGTGCCGTCAACATCGTGAACAACGTCGTGCAGCAGAACGGCCTGCATGGGGTTGAGTTCCTGGTGGACGACAGCAACCTGGGAGCCACCACGATCACCGACAACGTCATCTCGGGCCACGAGAACGGCGACGGCGTCCGCCTGGTTCAGCCGGACGATGTCGACTCGCAACTCGACTTCACCTTCGCCCGCAACACGATCGACGGCAACACGGGCGGCCGTGGCGTCAACATCGAACTCCCGCATCCGAACCGTCTGAACACGGTGCTCAATGTCTCGTTCGAGAACGACAGCATCACCAACAACGGCCAGGAAGGGATTCGCCTCAACCTCACGGGCAACAACAACGGCCTCGCCAACAATGTGACCGCCAACATCGCCATCAACAGCGGTACCATCGTCAACGCCAATACCGGTCTGGACCACTCCGACATCAGCAACAACGGGACGTTGGGTCTGCGAATCGACGCGAACCAGACCAGCGATGTCAATCTCGTGATCGGCGGCAATGGCGGGCAGAGCACCTTCAACAACAACAACGGCGCCGGTGCCGCCCTGTTGTTGACCGGAAGTTCCACCGCGACGATGGATGTGTCGAATGCCGCGTTCAACGAGAACAACGTCGGCAGCGACGTGAACTTCGCCGGTCAGGGGATGTACGTTCGCCTGCGTCAGTCGGCTACGCTCAACAACGCGATCATCGGCGATCCCACGCTCGACAACACCAACTTCGATACCAACGCCGGTGCCGGTCTCGCTCTGGAAATGGTGCAATCCACCATCGCCAAGGGTTGGACCGTGCAAAATACGTCGCTGTCCGGTAACGGCACGGCTGGCAACCCGCTCAGCAACGACGGTTTGAACATCAATCGTTCGGCCGATGCCAAGTTCGACGACCTCCTGGTTACCGGCAGCACGCTGAACAATAACAGCGGCGACGGCCTTGGTCTGAACCTGGCGGGTGGTAACGTCGACATCGAGAACCCGCCGAACGCTTATGTGATCGACGTCGATGTCGTTGAAAGCGATCTGTCTGGCAACACCGGCAACGGCGTGAATGCCACCCTGACTGCCGACGTTCGGCTGGATCTGGACGTGCTGGACAGCACGCTCAATCGCAATACCGGTTCGGGGATCAACGTCACCACGGACTTCGACTCGCGTTTGGTGTCCACCAGTCTGATCCAGGGCAACGAATTCGCGCTGAACAGCCTCGACGGCATCACCATGACGGCGATCAACCGGACCCAGATTTCGGCAACCATCGACGACAACGAGTTCCTCGGCAACACCCGCGACGGACTCCGTTACTTCAATACGACGGCTCCGCCGCCGGTCGGCCTGACCAGTGCCTTGAATATCACGAACAACCTCTTCGATGGGGAGATCACTCAGACCACCTTTGGGCAGGGTGCTATCAACGCCCGGTTGGACGGCGGGGCGATCGTGAGCTTCAACATCACGGACAACGTTATCACGCACTTCGCCGGAGCCCAGACGCTGCCCGATGCTTCGGGTGTCAACTCCGGGCTGCCAATCCTCGGTGGTGCGGTCAACCTGTGGTCGAACAGCCGTTCGCGGCTGACGGCCACCCTGACCGGCAACGACATCATCGAAAACCGTGGAGCCCAATTCACCAACGGGGTGAACCTCTTCCACACGGATAACGACGGCGTGAACGATCTCATCACCGGTCTGCAAACCATGACGGTGACGATGACCGACAACCTCATCAGCAACAACAGCGGTCGCGGTGTCCATGCTCTGAACCAGGGCTTTGGAAACATGAATTTGACAATCCAGGGAACCAACGATCCGCGTCCGTCGAACGGCATCAACGCGAACAGCCAGATCGAACAGAACGGTCTGGGCGGGATTGTCGTCGACAACGACTCCGCCGATACGCCGGTCGTCACGTCGGCGGCTTCGCAACGCGTGAACAACAACATGTTCTTCACGCTGACCAATACGAGCGTTCGCGGAAACGGCAACACGGCATCCGCGGTCTCCGCGAACGAGCGAAACGGTGTCTATCTGCTGGCCGGTACCAGCCAGCGAGGTCAGTTCCTGGCCGATGTTCAGACGAACTTCCTGTCGGGGAACAACAACATCGACTTCGTGACCCAGTCGTACACGGCCACCAACGCTCCGCCCCAGTTGCGATGGGACAACGCGTCGTTCACGGCTGATCCGCTCGCCCGCATGGGTCTGCGATTGCAGCAGAACGTCGGGGATCAGATCGCCGTTACCAACTCCGGTGCCACCTACAACAATGCGGATGTGTACAAATCTCAGGGTTGGTTCTTCGATGGGAACACGACCCGCCTGCGAAACGCCCAGCGTGAACAGGTCGACTTCCTCGATATCCTCGGGCCGCAGACTGTCGATAACACGCCCGCTCCGGCCGCTGGTACGATTTCGAGTTCTGGAATCGACACGGTTCTGCCACAGGGGCGAAGCCTGTTGAACTCGCGGCTGAACCTGCTGGCCGCTGGGCGGGAAATTACCGCCCAGGCCAACGCCGGTGGCAACAGCACGATCACCTTCACCCCGGCGTTGGGAGCCGCTCCCGCTGTCGGTACTCCGTTCACGATCGATGCCCCGAACATCGCGGGCGTGGGAACTTCGACCTTCCGCACTGAAGACCTCTCGGTGCTCGACAACAACGTCTTCACCACCGTGGTGTCGGACTTCACGGATCAGGTCGGCGGTGGCTTCTACACCACTCGGATCGGATTCAACCAGCAGTCGTTCACGTGGGACACCGGATATACCTTCCCGGCCTTCCTGTTCCCCTAACCTGACCTGCTGACCAACAGCCTCACGTCGCCCCCGGTTGCTTGCAACCGGGGGCTTTTTTGTTTCCGTGGCGGCCTTTCTTCCGTTTACAATCCCTGAGCCTCCGTCAAAG
>JAHBXV010000007.1 GCA_019636285.1 Planctomycetaceae bacterium | reverse complement strand
CGGGCCCGCATCGCCGTGGCACCAGGTCACGATTCTGAAAACACGGAGGGCGCGCCATGGCGATCTCGCGAGCAGACTTTTCCGCGCTCAGCGGCAAATTGCCGCCGCAGAACCTCGATGCCGAGAAGAGCGTTCTGGGAAGCATTCTCCTCGAAAACAACTCGATCGATGAAGTCGCGGACTTTCTGCATCCCTCGCACTTCCATGCCGACGCCAACCAGACGATCTACCAGACCATTCTGCGGATGAACGAGCGCGGCGTGCATGGCATCGACCCCGTCACGCTCGCGGAAGAGCTCGACAAGCAGCGGAAGCTCGAAGACGTCGGCGGAGTGCCGGCGCTCCTGGAGATTCTCGACGCCGTCCCGCACGCGGCCAACGTCCGGTACTACGCCAACATTGTTCGCGAGAAGTGGATCCAGCGAACGCTGACACAGGTTTGCACCGAGGTTCTGCGCGACTGCTACGAAGGAGCCGAGGATACCGAGGACGTGCTGCAGAAGGCCGAACGCGGCATCTTTCAGATTCTGGAAGAGCAGGAGTCCGGCCACAAAATCGCGATGGACGAGATTCTGCTCGACACGCTGGCGCGCATTAACGACCGCGTGGGCAAGGAAGGGACGATCAGCGGCTTGCCGACGGGCTTTCAGGATCTCGATCGCCAGACCAACGGCTTTCAGCCGACGGAACTGGTGATTCTCGCGGCTCGACCCAGTATGGGAAAAACGGCGTTCGTCTGTAATCTGGCCGAGTGGATTTCGGGGCCGGGACAAACCGGCGTGGTGATCTTCAGCCTCGAACAGTCGAAGCTGGAAATCGCCGAGCGCTTCCTGTGCATTCGGGCCCGCCTCGACGGTCACAAGGTCCGCAAAGGGTTGCTCGACGAACCCGAACGGCAGGCGCTGGTGACCGCAGCCGATGAACTCAGCCAGATACCGCTCTTCATCGACGACCAGCCCGGCCGGACGGTGGGCCAGATTGCCGCCATCACGCGCCGCCTGAAGCGCCGCCGCAATATCGGCCTGGTCATCATCGACTACCTGCAATTGATTGAACCGGAAGACAAGAAGGCCAACCGCGAGCAACAGATCGCCCAGATCACGCGGCGACTTAAAGGCATCGCCAAGGAAAACAGTCTGCCGGTGATTGCGCTCTCGCAGCTCAATCGCGGCGTGGAACTGCGGGAAGACAAGCGACCGCGACTAGCCGACCTTCGCGAAAGCGGTGCCATCGAACAGGACGCCGACATCGTGATGTTTCTGCACCGTCCCGATGCCTACAACCCGGAAGACCGTCCGGGCGAGGCGGAAGTCGTGGTCGCCAAGCACCGTAGCGGCCCCACGGGGATTGTGACGCTGCGCTGGCGAAAAGAATCGATGCGGTTCGAAGACTTCGTCCCGTATGCGGGAGCAGCCGGCCACGGCGGATTCTGATCGCGATCAGGAAGACCGGCGATGTCATCGCCGGTTTTGCGCGCCCCCGGTCGTCAGCAACCGGGAGCGTCGCGCAGCTTACTTGCCGGAGTTCTTTTCCTGTCCGAGTTTTCCGTCCGCCATGAGATCGCCAACTATAGCGCCCATGGCATTCCCTCCAAGCAATGTCCCGTAAAGGGAGTTATTGGAGAGGCCTCCAATCAAGAGTGATTGAACAAACGAGTCGTCGTTGCTGGTACTGGCCGGACTCGTGGACGTGAAGGTCACGGGAGCAATCTCAGGTACGCGTTCTGCGCCAATAGGTTCGTCTTCATCCCAGACATCAACCGGGATCAAGGGCTCCACGACGTTTTGCCGCGCGACAGGTTCTGAACCGCGGGCGTCTTCGCGAGCTTTCCATTTGGCCTGATTCTCAGCGATCTCAATTTCACGGCAGACCTCGCAGTAGAGTACGTCGTCAGGTACCGTTTTCGGACATCGAACGCATTGTGCCATGGGGGAATCGCTTTCTGCTAACTTCAAGCGCTTCGCTTCAACCTCTAAGTGACCAATCAGTGTCTATCAATGTCGGAACGATACTGACCGATCTTCGGATCATACCGGTCTGACGTCACTCAAAATGTATCGAAGAGCCGCCGTCGGCCGAATCGTAGGACGAGAAACTCCCGTCACCGACTGGTCTTCCGTCACCGAACGACTACACTGATATTGGATCAACATTCGCCTGCGCATCGCCAGGTTCATTGGGAATCGGGGTGTGGCGGGCGTTCGCGGAGGACGACTCACATGCGCATCGGACAGATTTTGGTCGCGGCTGGACTGGCCGCTTTGCTGGTGCTCCCGGCTGGGGCGGAAGACAAGAAGGGGGCTGGGTTGCTCGACAAGACGATGAAGACGCTGGACGGCAAGCAGGTTAACCTCGCCGAGAAGTACAAAGGCAAGGTACTGCTGGTCGTGAATGTCGCCAGCAAGTGCGGCGCGACGCCGCAGTACGAACAACTGCAAGACCTCCAGGAGAAATACAAGGGCAAGGACTTCGCCGTGATCGGCTTCCCCTGCAACCAGTTCGGCGCGCAGGAACCGGGTTCAGCCGCCGAGATTCAGGAGTTCTGCAAGGCGAACTACGGCGTGACGTTCGACCTGTTCGAGAAGATCGACGTCAACGGCCCGCAGGCGGCTCCGCTCTATCAGGAATTGACCGCCGTGGACGCCGCCCCCAAGGGATCGGGCCCGATCGGCTGGAACTTCGAGAAGTTCGTCATCGGCAAGGACGGCAAGGTGGTTGGGCGTTTCGCCACGCGTACCAAGCCCGATGCCAAGGAAGTCGTCCAGGCGATCGACACGGCTCTGGCCAAGTAACGCCGCACAGAGATTGTGTCAGCAACAAAAAAAAAGCCCGGAGAGTTACCTCTCCGGGCTTTTCTGTTTTCCAGGCCGAGTCCCGACTACTCTTCGGCGGTCGTCGGCTCGGTCCCTTCGGAAGCGGCACCGACAAGTTCGGCTTCCCCTTCGTCGCGGGAGGGTTGGAATTCCAGCCGCTTGGTATCGCCCACTTCGGCCACCGAGACGTTGATGACGTTGTAGCCCTCGAACGCCCCGCGAAGCAGTTCTTCCGAGAGCGGATCCTCGACATACGTTTCGACGGCACGACGCAGCGGCCGGGCTCCGTATTCGATGCTGCCTCCCTTTTCGATGACGAATTGCTTCGCCCCGTCGGAGAGAACCAGCTTGAAGCCCTTTTCGCCCAGGCGTTCGCGGACCTTCGTGACTTCCATCTCGACGATCGACTTCAGGTTTTCCTGAGTCAGCGAGCGGAAGACAACCACTTCGTCGAGACGACCGAGGAATTCGGGTTTGAATTCCCGTTCGATCTCGTGCATCAGGTTTTCTTTCATCTTCGCGTAGGAGGTGTCTTCGTCCTTCTTCGCGAAGCCGAACGGCCCTTGCGAGATCACGCTCGCGCCGGCGTTCGTCGTCATGATGATGATCGTATTCTTGAAGTCGACCTTGCGACCGAAGCTGTCGGTCAGGTGGCCTTCTTCGAGAATCTGCAGCAGCATGTTGAAGACGTCCGGGTGCGCCTTCTCGATTTCGTCGAGCAGGACGACCGCGTACGGCCGACGGCGAATCTTCTCCGTCAACTGGCCCCCTTCTTCGTACCCCACGTATCCGGGAGGGGCACCAATCAGGCGGCTGACGTTGTGCTTCTCCATGTACTCGCTCATATCGATCTGAATGAGCGCGTCCTGGTCGCCGAACATGAATTCGGCCAACGTCTTGGCGGTCAATGTCTTCCCCACGCCGGTCGGACCGGCGAACAGGAAGGCACCGATCGGCCGCTTCGGATCCTTGAGCCCGCTACGGCTGCGGCGGACGGCCTTGGCCACCTGCCGGATCGCCTCTTCCTGGCTGACGACCCGCTTGTGGAGTTCGGCTTCCATTTCCAGAAGGCGGACCGCGTCTTCGCTCGACAGCCGCGTGAGCGGAATGCCGGTCATCTTCGAAACGACTTCGGAAATGACATCGCTATCGACGACGCCGTCCGTCTCTTTCGACTTCTCGCGCCAGTCGCGGTTCAGGCCTTCCTTCTTCTTCTTGAGCTTGTCGGCCTGATCGCGGAGCGACGCGGCCTTCTCGAAGTCCTGATGCGCGACGGCTTCTTCCTTCGCCTGGTTCAGGCGCTCGATTTCTTCTTCGAGCTCCTTGAGATCCGGCGGGCGAACCATGGATTTGAGTCGCACCCGCGCCCCGGCTTCGTCTATGACGTCGATCGCCTTGTCGGGTAGGCATCTGGCCGTGATGTACCGGGTGGAAAGTTCCACAGCCGACTTCAGGGCATCGTCGGTGATCTGCACGCGGTGGTGGGTCTCGTAACGGTCCCGGAGGCCCTTGAGGATTTCGATCGTCTGCGACGGCGACGGCGGCTCGACAACGACGGTCTGGAACCGGCGTTCAAGAGCGCTGTCCTTCTCGATGTACTTGCGGTACTCGTCGAGCGTCGTCGCACCAACGCACTGCAGTTCTCCACGGCTGAGAGCCGGCTTGAGGACGTTCGAGGCGTCGATCGCCCCTTCCGCCCCGCCCGCGCCCACCAGGGTGTGCAGTTCGTCGATGAACAGGATCGTGTTCTTCGCCCGCTTCACCTCGTTCATCACGGCCTTGATGCGCTCTTCGAACTGGCCGCGATACTTGGTTCCCGCGACCATCATCGCGAGGTCAAGGACGACGATGCGACGATCCCGGAGGAGTTCCGGCACGTTGCCGTCGACGACCATCTGGGCAAAGCCTTCGACGATCGCCGTCTTGCCGACACCCGCTTCACCAAGCAGAACCGGGTTGTTCTTCTGCCGGCGGCAGAGAATCTGGATGACGCGTTCGATTTCGTTTTCACGGCCGATGACCGGGTCGAGCTTGCCTTGGCGAGCCAGTTCGGTCAGGTCGCGGCCAAAGCTGTCGAGGGCAGGAGTCTTGCTCTTGCTGCTCGACTTGCCGCTGGTCGGGGCCGCACCGGTGCGCTCGCTCGTCGCTTCCGCCCCTTCGACCCCGTGGCCGAGCAGGTTGAGAACTTCCTCGCGGACGTCTTCCAGCTTCAGCCCCAGGTTCATCAGGACTTGGGCGGCGACCCCTTCCTGCTCGCGGATGAGGCCCAGGAGCAGGTGCTCGGTGCCGACGTAATTGTGGTTGAGGTTGCGGGCCTCTTCCATCGCATATTCGATGACCTTCTTGGCGCGGGGCGTCTGCGGCAGCTTGCCCATGGTGACCATGTCGGGCCCCGCCTTGACGATCTTTTCGACCTCCAGGCGGATCTTTCGCAGATCCACATCCAGGTTCTTCAGGACGTTCGCGGCGACCCCGGAACCTTCCTTCACCAGACCCAGCAGAATGTGCTCGGTACCGATGTATTCGTGGTTGAACCGCTGGGCTTCCTGATTGGCCAGTTGCATGACCTTTCGGGCGCGATCGGTAAACCGTTCGTACATGAACCACTCCCTCTCTTCGGTCATTTCGACCGAGTTGTCACGGCCCGGAATCCTCCCGACCGCGTGCGGCGAAACAGGGCTCCCCACGGAGCAACCGTCGGCCGACTGTTTTGGTTTCTCGACATTCCGACTCGCGACGGTTCTCCGTCTCCAACCTCGCGATGATACCTACTTCGATTCGGCAAATTCCGTCAAACCGTCTCAAACCACAAATCCCGCCCTCCGAAATTGCCCGGAAAGCGGTTCGTCCCTCCTGGGAAGCATCGAAATCGTAGTTCATTCGACCAGAAGGGGAAGGATGGAACCCGACCCAAATTCGCCGATTCTTTCTCTTCCGAGACTGTTTCCCCGACTCCTTTCCCAAATGGCGGCTTCGTCACGGAAACCCGATGCCGAACTCGACATTCGTCTACGCCGGTTATTCTAGGTGTGACGGCGGAAGGGGACAAGGACCGCGGCGCGGCCAAACGATCACGCCGCGGAAGGGGTGACTGGAGACGGGGGGAGACGGCCGGACGGAGAGAGGGTCGCGAAAGACGGGGAATTCTTGGATCTCTCGCGACTTTTCATCAGATCGTACCGTTCATCGCGCCGGTCGCGGCGTCGTTGAGCATGCCGATGTAGATCATCGCCACTCGGAAGACGAGGAAGATGATGACCATCGCCACCATGGCCCAGATGACAATGCCGAGCATGGCGGTCAGGGCGTCGAGACTACGGCGGGCGCGGGCTTCGAGCTCCGGGCTCAGGTGTTCGAGCGCTTCGGGGACGGTCCCCGTCGCTTCGCCGACGCGTACCAGTTCCAGCACTTCGTTGGGAAACAATCCCGAGGTCGCGATGGCAGTCGTCAGGTCTTCTCCCTGCTTGATGAGACCGATCATTCGCGGGGCCTCGGCGATGAACGCCCCGTTGGCGGTGGCTCGCAGGCTGGCATCAAGACTGTCCGGGACGGTCATGCCCGCCTGCTGGGTCAGGGCATAGGCCCAGGCGAAGCGGGCAATCGCGAAGTCCCGCAGGCACCCGCCGACCACCGGCACCCGCATCAAGAAACGATGGACCATCGTCTTTCCGACCAGCCCGCGCGTGGCCAGTCCGTAGCCCAGCCACAGGCTGACTGCCAGAATCGCCCAGCCGGTCAGCCAGGTCACGGCTCCGGACACTCCTTTAAGACCAAATAAGAAGTCGAGAGGTTCCCCCTGACCCAGGTCTGCGACCCATCCCAGAATGACCAGGAGCGCGGCGACAATGAAAATCGCGGCGAGCAACTGAAAGACGGGCCACGCAATCTGCCCCAGGAACGTCTTTCGCAAGCGAATCAGGTTGTCGTAGTGATTCGCGAGGGCGGCCAGAACTTCCGGCATCGCTCCCGTTTGTTCTGCCACCGACAGCATGTCGATCGTCAGTTCCGGAAAGCGGTCACTCTGCTCACGCAGGGCGTGCGTCAGGTCGGAGCCAGCTTTGACATCGCTGATGACCTCGGTCGCGGCCCGCGACAGCTTGGGGTCGGCTGACTGCTGCCCGGCGACCTTCAGCGCCCGCAGCAGGTCAACTCCGGAATGGAGCATCGTCCCCAGCGAACGGCAAAACGCCGCCAGCGACTTCCACGAGATCTGCGAGTTGAATGGAAACATCGCTTCCCACCGGCCCGGATAGTACTGCTACTGCTAGGTTAAAGTTCTAAGCATCCATTGGGTGGCACGCCCTGAGTCCTCGAAGGGCGTGGCGAAGATTGTATCCCACGCCCTTCCGCAAAGCCGTCAGGGCGTGCCACCCTTGTGATACTTCGTCGAACATCGTTCTTTGTTTCCAGACTCCACTCGGAAGCGAGTCGGGAACAGCTCAAGCCGTTATAGATTGTCATCCGCTGACGGCAACGTTCATGATTGATTCTTCGGTCCACTCGGAAGCAGGTCGAATTTCGCGCAGCCGGCCGCGGTTCATCACGCCAATCCGATCGCACACCGCGAGCAGTTCGGTCAGATAGGAGCTGACAAATAAAATGGCTTTCCCCTGGGCCGCGAGTTCGCCCATCAGACGATAGATCTCGGACTTGGTGCCAACATCGATGCCGCGCGTCGGCTCGTCCAGCAAGAGCACATCGGCCTGTTGATGCAGAACCCGCGCGATGGCCACTTTTTGTTGATTGCCCCCGGAGAGTTCGCCCACGGGCTGCTCGGCAGAGGCGGCCTTCACCTGCATGCGCTCCATCCACTGTTGTACAGCCGCGCGGCGGCGGTCCAGCCGCAACCAGCCCCAGGTCTGATAGGGTTGCATGCTGCTGTAGGTCAGATTGTCGGCGATTGATCGTGACTGGGCGAGTCCTTCCCGCTTGCGATCTTCGGAGACCATGCCAATACCCGCGCGACCGCGGGCGGCGGGCGTCTGACGCGTGATCTGGCCGCGAATGGTCACTTTCCCTCTGCGAACCGGGTCGAGTCCCGCCAGGCAGCGCGACAATTCGGTCCGTCCCGCGCCGACGAGACCCGCGAGGCCCAGAATCTCTCCACGGCGGAGTTCAAAACTCGCGTCTTGCGGTGCCTTGGCTCCCCACAATCCGGAAACCGAGAGGATCGGCTCGCCCACGGTATGTGGCACGCGCGGAAACAGATCGTCGACCGATCGACCGACCATCAGGGCGACGATCTGGTCTTCGCTCACGCCCGCGAGTTGACCGGCTCCGACCGATCGCCCATCCCGCAGGACGGCGAAGTCGTCGCAGATTTCGCGGACTTCTTCGAGAAAGTGGCTGATGTAGATGACTGCCCGCCCATCGGCTTTCAGCCTGCGGATGACGTCGAACAGCCGCTTGCAATCGGCATGCGTGAGCGAGCTGGTCGGTTCATCGAAGACAATCAGCTTCGCGTCCTGCACCAGCGCTCGAGCAACCTCGACCAGTTGCTGGGCGGCAATCGAGAGTTCGCGAACGGGGCGGGTGGGATCAAGATCGGGATGCCCCAGCCGGTCGAGCGCCTGACGAACCAGCGGGCTCTGCTCGCCGCGTCGGAGGCAGCCCCAGCGCGACCGCTCGCTCCCGAGCATGATGTTGTCTTCGACTGACAGGTCGGGGGCCAGGTTCAGTTCCTGGTAGATCATGGCGACCCCCGCCAGCCGGGCCGCATGCGGACCATCGGGCCGGTAGGGGTGCCCCGCGAACACCATTTCGCCGCCGTCTGGCGCGTGCGCGCCGCTGAGGATTTTCATCAGCGTGCTTTTGCCCGCGCCGTTTTCGCCGATCAGTGCCAGCACGCGGCCCGCTTCCGCGCGCAGCGAGACCCGTTCCAGGGCCTGAGTTCCGCCGAATCGCTTCGAAACGTCGCGAACTTCCAAGAGCGCCATCGCCGACAGTCTCCGTCAGCCCGAATCAGTCCTGGAACTTCTCGTGGCACTTTTCGCACGACTTCATCGCGGCTTCGAAGTGCCCCGTCGCTGCGGCGGCATCCTTCTCGCGAATCGCGGCGGCGGTCTTTGCCATCCCTTCCTGCAGTTCGACCGCCCACGCCTGCCATTGGGGCAGATCGGCCGGGTCTTTCACTTCGTGAGTATCGCCATAGGTGACCAGTCCCAGGATGCCTATGCTTGCCGCCATTTGTGCATCTTCCTCGGGACGGCGAATTCGCTTGAGCGAACGGCGCAACTTCGTGGCACGCTGTTCCATCTCTTCCATCGAGGGATGCATGCGGGCGACCTTGCCCCACTCAATGGCAGCCGGCGGTTCAGCGGCGGCTTCGCCATTCGCGGCTTTCACGACGCGATCGAAGGCTGCCTTCGCGGGGCCAAATTCCTTGGCAGCGGCCAAGTCTTGAGCCGCCTGCCGCAAGGTGCGGGCCGCTTCCGGCGACAGCGATGCGCCTTCAAGTTCCGAAGCAGCCTGAGCAAACGCAGCCAGCACGCTCGCGGAATTCCTGACGCGCGTATCGGCCTCGGCGAAGGCCTTTTCATCAGCGACGAGCTTCTCAAGTCCCGACACCGCATCGGCGATCATCGCCTTGAGATCGGCAGCGGAAACGACATCGGCGACTTTCAGCGAATCGGCAGCCGATGCCAGATTGGTCAGCGCACAAGATGCAGCGACAGCCAGAACCAGGGGGCGAAGCAGAGACCTCATGATGCAACAACTCCTGTTGGAAATTCGTGACGGAAAACCGGCAAGTTCGCGAGCCCCGCAACACATCGAGTCTTGCGTCAGCCCCGATTAGCCGAACCTTCGCTCAATGCGACGTCGAATTCGCTGACCGCCGGTATCAACATGGCGATGATCGTGAATCCATAGGCAGCCGTCACCGCGACGCAGACTTCAAACATCTGCCCCAGGAGAAACGTGGTGATGGCATAGAACGTGGCGAACGGCAGAATCGACGAAGCCAAGTACAAGGCGGGCGCCTGATTCCGCTGAGCCAGCGCGCCAATCAGGGCGATGGCACCGCCGAGAATGAAAACCAGAAAACTCGGCAATTGCAGGGCAAACGAAGCCCGCGCCTGCAGGATCAGAATCATGCAGACGAAGATGCCGATGAACAGGAAGAAAATCGTCCCCAGGCTGCTGCCGATCGCCTGTCGGGAATTGTGGTAGGTCAACCCGGCGTGCAAGCCGAGCATCGCGGAGAAGAACGTCAGCGTGAGGAATCCAATCAGCACGAAAATCGCGTGATCGACCGGACAGAACCCGCTGGCGACCAGCCAACCCAGCCACAACAACGGAACCGCGATGAGTTCCTTGCTGTTGTACAAGACGCCCAGCAGTTTTCCCCAGGTGAACTCGCTCGCTGTGACTTCGGTCACCAGCAACAGTTCCAACGTGTTCGCGTCGCGCTCGCTGGTCAAGGCCGTCACGGCTTGCGTGTTGACCATCAGGAAGCAGAGCAGCGACAACCCGGCGAACAGGAAACCGGCTGGCGGCAACATTCCCAAAATCAGATCGGTGGATGGCTCCACGACTACCTGCGAGCCGATCGCGACGGCCGCGAACAGCAGGTAGGCCCCCTTGATGAGGATGGCACGCCGTCCGTAGGCGCGCGTGCGCATTTCCCGCCAGAGAATCGGCAATTCCCAGACGGTGCGCGGCTCGCGAGTGCGGACGGTGGTCTTCTCGCCCGTTTCAATGGTCGAGGTCGCCTCATAGACCCCTCGCGAAGGATTCCAGACCCGCAGGCGACTGATCGTTACCAGCACCAGGATGAGCGACAGGGCCGTGTACTCCAGCCCGCAAATGACGGGGCTGGCTGTGCCACTATCAAATGGGGACAGGATTCCCCACAAGACCCGGAAGGGATTGAGGGCCGCCGCCCACGAACCAAACGCGGTCTCGGCGGTCATCCAACCGACCACTTCCACAAGGCCCAGCCAGAACACCAACCCCAGCAGGCTGATCGCCAGCGTCTGAAAGGTCTTTTCACGCCAGAACGCGACGAGGGTTCCCCAGCAGCCCGCCGCCAATCCCACAGCGGCGCAAGTCCCCAGGCTGGCCCATAACTGGTCGAAACCCACGCCTCCCATGAGCGCCACCATGAGGAACGCCGGGAGCGAAATCGTGATGAGGACGCCCGGCAGAAGGAGGCTGCCCAGCAGTTTTCCCAGCACCAGTTCGCGATTGGGCAGATCGGTCATCAGGAGCAGGATCAGCGTCCGGCGATCCTTCTCGATGGCGACATTGCCGGCGGCGAACAGGACCGAAAAGAACAGTATCAGCGTGAGCTGCACAAACGACAGAATCTGAAAGACCTGGCCGCCGAAGCGGGCGATGTCTCCCAGGTTCCGGACGGTTTGAAAGCCAAACGTCGTCTGGGCCGCCGTGTACATCAGGACGAAAAACGCCCCCAGGTACCCGGCCCGAAACAGGTAATGCTTGAACTGGCGTGGCGTGGTGAGCGCTTCGCGCGTAAAGAGCGGACCGGCAAGCACAAAAGACCTCCAGAACGATTCACGCCTCTTCCCAATGGAGGGGAAGACCGCGGGGCGCATGCCGCACTCCCCGGTGTGCCTCCGCCGCTGCCAACCAGAATACCAGCCCGGTTGACCGCCATGCACCTGTCGCGGGGCGAGAATCGAGGGGTTAAGCTGGGTTGCTGAATTCCAGACGTCCGATTTGCCAGCCTGTGTTTTGCTCTGGCACACCTCTCCCCGATTGCCTACCATCTTCTGGTGGACAAACTGTCTCTCGCGGATTGGACGATGCACGCGCTTGGCTCGCTCCTCCTGATCGCGTTGGCGCTCGTTCCGGCATGGGCCTGGGAACTGGAGTGCTGTTGTACGCGTCGGCTGGCGGCGACGGTCGCGACCGAAACTGGTACTGCAAAACGTTCGTGCTGTCAGGCCAAAAAGTCCGCAGTCCCGGACCAGAAGCCGAATTCGCAGTCTACCGGCGCCTCGAACGAGCCCTGTCGCTGCTGGATTGAGTTCGCGGATGGCTCTCAGGCCATCGTTCCCACCGCCAATTCGCTGGATCGCGCTGGGTCGAGCACTTCGGTTGCTCTCTTCACGACAACGGTCACGACCAGTGACGTCGTTGCGACACGGTCGACCGCTCGGGCTGATGGGTCGCCGCCTCTTCGAGGCCATTCTCTACAAATTGCCCTCTGCCGCTGGCTGGCGTGAGGCATTCCGCCGCGCGGAACTGATCTGGTCGGTTCTCGATGGAGGGCCGAATCCTGTGCCCGCGTGACGAACCGCTGCTTCTGGTGGTCTTGATTTCTGGGGGGACTGATCGAGTGGATCGTCCCTTGTTTCTCTGAACATTTCGCACGTGGTGTGCGGACTCTTTCTGGAAAGGTTCAACATGACCGTTCGCTTGCTGAGTCTCAGTGTTTGTGCGTTGCTGGTCGGTGCGTTCGTCGCCAACAGCGAAGACAAGAAGGCCGAAGTGAAGCCGCTGTGTCCGGTGTCGGGCAAGGCGATCGACATGGAAAAGTCGGTGGCCTACAAGGGTGGCAAGGTCTATTTCTGCTGCGGCAATTGCCCCGGCGCGTTTGAGAAGAACACCGCCAAGTTCGCCACCAAGGCGAATCATCAGCTTGTGGTGACGAAGCAGGCCACGCAGGGGAAGTGCCCGCTGTCGGGCGGCCCGCTGAATGACGAAAAGACGGTCGCCGTCGCCGGTGTGACCGTGAAGTTCTGCTGCGAAAAGTGCCAGGGCAAGGTGGCTGCCGCCAAGGCCGAAGAACAGCTCGAACTGACCTTCAGCGACAAGGCTTTCGACAAGGGCTTCACGGTTGCCGACTAGGGTCACCGGTCGTCTCTGGTGATGTCGATTTCTGAATCCGAGCCTGGGAACTGGAAACGGTTCCCAGGCTTTTTGTTTTTGGAAGACTTGTACCGTTCCGTCTGAGGTGAACGGCCCCGCATTTTTGTGGCGACCCACCGATTTTCCACTGGCGGCCAGTGGATACAATTCCGGGTATGTCAACCAGCTTCAATGAACCCGATCCACGCATCCCCCAGCGGCCCAAAGAGAAAGCGGGCGACTTTCCGACCGGTCCGGGCGTGTACCTCATGAAGGATGCCCTGGAACGTGTGATCTACGTCGGCAAGGCGGTCAACCTCCGCAGCCGGGCATCGAGCTATTTCACCCGCCTGGCTTTGGAAGAACGCCGGACGTGCGATCTCGTGCAGCAGATCGCTGACATCGACTGCATTGAATGCGCGAGCGAAGTTGATGCGCTGCTGCTGGAAGCCCGGCTGATCAAGGACATTCAGCCCCGCTTCAACAGCGACCTCAAAGACGACAAGACCTTTCCGTACTTGCAGATCACCGTGCGGGAGGAGTTTCCGCGTGTCGAAATCACGCGGAAGCCGAGAACGCGCGGCGTCAAACTGTACGGCCCATTTACCAGCGCCAAGAAACTGCGCGGGGCCGTCAATGTGCTCCAGCAGATCTTCCGGTTTCGCAACTGCGCGCTCGACATCGATTCTTCGGAAGAGCGCTGGCGGTGGTTTCGGCCGTGCCTGTTGGCCAGCATTTCGCAATGCACGGCTCCCTGCAACCTGCGGATCTCGCGCGACGACTACCGCCGCGACATTCGACGGCTGATCCTGTTTCTCGACGGCAAACGGGACCGGTTGTTTCGGAGTTTGCAGCGGGAAATGGAAGCGGCCGCGAAAGACCTCAAGTTCGAGAAAGCCGCCCGGATTCGCGATCAGCTCAAGGCCCTCGACGGGATCAACCTGATGGGCAACCTGGAAGACCACGCGCAGCCGGAGGTCTTTCAGGTCGATCCGCGTAAGGGCCTCCGCGGCTTGCAGAAAATTTTCACCCTGCCGGAACTGCCGCGACGAATCGAGGGGATGGACATTGCCCACCTGCAAGGGGGCGAAACCGTGGCCAGCCTGGTGCAGTTCATCGACGGCTTGCCGTTCAAGCATGGATATAAGCGCTACAAGATTCGCACCGTCGATGGAGTCGACGATTTCGCGTCGATGCGGGAAGTCGTCAGTCGTCGGTTCCGCCGTTTGCAGCAGGAAGGCGAAGCCTTTCCCGACATCCTGCTGATCGATGGCGGCAAAGGGCAGCTCAACGCGGCTGTCGCAGCGCTCGAAAGCATTGGCTTGTCGCCGGGCCGGCCGTTTGTGTTGTCGCTCGCCAAGCGCGAGGAAGAGGTCTTCGTGCCGGGGCAAAGCGAGCCGCATGTTCTCAGCCGGCATTCGTTCGCGCTCCGGCTGCTTCAGTACGTTCGCGACGAAGCCCACCGCTTCGCGCAGGCTTATCACCATTTGCTGCGGCGAAAGTCGACGTTTGGCGAAGACAAGCCGGGTTGAGAGATGGTTGAGGAAGGCAGCGCTCCCCGCTGGGTCGCGGCTAAGGGGTCTGTATAGAGAACTGCGTCATCCATTGCCGCCTTGCGAATCACTGCGCCGCCTTCGCCCGCTTGTCGACGACCTCAATGCCCTTCGGCACGATCAGTTTCTCCCAAGCGAGCTTCTCACTGACGTAAACGTCAAGCGTCGGAACCGGTTGACTCGATTCCGTGATTTCCGGCGGACGCGCTCTCTCGGGCAGCTTCTGTTGAAAGACATAGCTGTTCGGAACCCAGACGGTGAACGTCCAGTCAATCCGGGCGGCGTCTCGGTTCGCCGGTTCGTCATTGGGGTTCAGCCAGAAACTCTTGCCGGTCCCGTCATGCAGGACGACCCGGCGAACAGGGGCGTCGATCTTGGCGAAATCGTTGAATACCCGCTGAAGCTCGGCCTGATCGCCCCGGCACTCGGCGTGGTACTCCCCACCCCCAAACGGTGGCCCCTCCCACCAGGCCACTCGCGACTTGCTGTTAAACACAGCCGCAGCATGCTCTGGCCAACCGGGATCTTTCAGCGGTTCGTTCCCCGTTCCTCCCGTAATGAGGGCAGCCGACGCCGATCCGGCCATCAGCACGAAGCCCAGCAATCCTGCCGCGATGGTTCGCCAGGCGGACTGGCAGAGACAAGATTTCGTCATTTCCCGGCTCCTGATTACGGCGGCGAGTGGGGGAAGATCCGGAGATTCTGGTCAGGAAGACGATCATTCGTCGCGATCAGTTCCCGAAAAATGGTCGACCGACGCACAGGCTTCATAGATGGATGCGCCCGGTAACTCGATCAGGACTCTCACCCCCCTGGAATCGTGTGCCACGGCTCTGCGAGCCGTGCGGAGTGCTCGACAGCCGCCTCATTCCAGAGATCGCTGGTGAACACCAGTCTCCCGTCTGGTAGTCTTGCTGACTTCGCGACACCACTAAATCCCAAGACACGGCTCGCAGAGCCGTGGCACACGATCGCGCGAGAATTGGATCGGAGCATTTGATGACGAACCCGCCGCCTGTCACCGTTTCGGTTCTGGTTCGGGCCACTCCGGAAGAGGCGTGGGAGGCGTTCACGAATCCGGAATCCGTGACCGCCTGGAACTTCGCGAGCCCGGAGTGGCATTGCCCGCGGGCGGTGAGCGACTTGCGCGAAGGCGGGGCGTTCTGCTATCGCATGGAAGCCCGCGACGGTTCGTTTGGCTTCGATTTCGAGGGCCGGTTCCTGAAGGTCTCGCCTCCGACGGAACTCCGTTACTCCCTGGGCCCCGATCGCGAGGTCGTCGTGCAGTTCACGCCCGAGGGGCCGCAGACTCTTGTCAGCCAATCCTTCACCCCCGAAGCCACGCACTCCCTCGAACAGCAGCGAGCGGGCTGGCAGGCGATTCTTGAGAACTATAAGACGTATGTGGAAGCGACGGAGACCAAGCGCTGACCTGCGTACATTGCTGAAAGCGTCGCATGTTTCGTCGATCCACGATTGTCGTCGTAATTCTTGTGGCCGCGATCGCTCTTGCGATCGTATCAGCGCCGGATCCACCGCAGCCGACGGAACGTCTCGAACCTAGGGCAATGGATTCGATCGATTTTTCCCAGCTCGATCCGCCACTTGCCCAATTTATCCAGCTCACTCGCGATCACAAGACGATCGGGCGACAAACCTCTGACTTTCCAGATCTTTGGCAATACGAATTGTCACATAAAGGCGAACCACAAGGGGGCGGATATGTCTTCACGCAGTTCAGTCTTCCAATGACGAAAGAGCGACGTGCTGAGTACGATCTGCAAAACTCAACACCTGGTGCCGTGCCTTGCTGGCCGATGCTTGGCATTCGGGTCGATACGTCTTCGTCGACCATCGTCGGAGTGACTGTATACACCCAGTGCCTCTAGCCAGGCCACATGAGACACGGAATCGAGAACACCCGGCAGACACAGTCTGACTGGTAACGTGGAGTTCTTCCGAATTGAAACCGCCCCTCAAGATCATCTTGGCAGATGCGTATTCGGATGGGACGATCTGGGTCAGCATCCAAGACTCATCTCTGGCTCGAACCACTGCATGTATCGACGGACGTGAAGGTAGCCCAACTCGATTTCGGATGTTCGTCGGCGCACGACATCCGAGTGATGCCAGGGCAACAATCGTTGAACTTGGTTCCGATTTTGAAGCAGTCGTCATCCCTCTGATTTCTCGCTGGGTAGATTCGCCTGGCTTTTTGAATAAGTTCACCGAATGCGGTGCTGCCCTGTTTCTCAACACATTGACGCGACATGGGGAGTCAATACTGGCAGACAGATAGCCAGGTAGGACAGGGCGTGCCCGCCGCATGAATCGAAACCATCCGTTAGGCATAGCTTGACCTACGTCTACTGCACACCGGGATTGTGAGAAAAGGATCCGCGCTTGTTTCAGATCACTTACAAACAAGAGCGCGGCCCCGCCGCACCGCACTTCGATGACTATGCCCAACGCACTTCGGCCAAGTTTCGAGAGTTAATCGACAGTGACCCGGCCGAATCATCTGTACAGACATTCTTAGAGCGTCATCCGTCTATGGTGCCCGGCGCTTGGACGCCTGGAGGCATTTCTGGCCATTTGCCGTTGCACAACGCGCTAATCTCGCAACCAAGACTACCGGGCTTTGATGCCCGTATTCCCGATTTTCTGTGGCTTTCAAATCACAGCGGCTCGATTTTTGCCGCGATGGTCGAAATCGAGAAACCATCCAAGAAGCTGTTCACTTCGGCTCCAGTTCCAACGGCCGCATTCACTCAGGCCTATCACCAGTTTGCTCAATGGCGGATATGGTTTGATTCCACTTCTAATCGACAATCATTTTTTAATGATTATGGCATCACCTCCCAACAATTGTATTTTCTCGACTTCAATCTGCATCTGTTGCTAGTTTTTGGGCGCCGTTCTGAGTTCGAGAACAAGCCGGAACTTTCGAGACTGCGTGGAAAGCTCGCGAAGGGTCTAAACGAAGATCTAATGTCTTTTGACCGCCTGTCGCCTCAAAAGTGGCTCCGATCAACAGTGACGGTGACACCAAGAGGCGCGGGTAGATTCAGAGTAAAGTACGTGCCGGAGACATTCACGGTCTCACCCCATTTTGCACGGTATTTGTTGGTTCTCGATGGGCTACCCGAAGCAATTGACGCGAACGAGGATATTGCGCCTGAGAGACGCATGTTTTTGAAACACCGCGTGGATTACTGGCGCGAGTGGGCGAAAAGTACGGCAGATGCACGATGCATTGGCAGCGATGTATTTGATGAGTGATGCTGTCAAATTAAGAACTTCTGCGCAAGACTTTCCATGGCTCGCGGATCCTGAAATCGAAGTCGTACGCTTCTGTCGAGCGGGTTTGACATTTGTGAGTCGAGTGGCGAGCAACATGAAGTGGGTCGTCATGGCTGCGAGCCGACTCGATCGCTTCGAGCCATCCGCTAGATCTCTCCACGCCCTTCCTGTCGTCAAAGTGTGCCACCAATCTCCCCTTGAAAACCCCGCCCCGTTCGGAAGAATGCCGTGCATGAACGTCCCCACTGGTCCGCCGTTGTATTTGTTTCCTGGCTTGGCGGCTGATGCGGGGATTTTTACTCTGCAGAAACTGGCGTTTCCGGGGTTGGTGGTGCCGCCTTGGTTGGCTCCCAAGAACGGGGAAACGCTGGGCGAGTACGCCCGGCGGTTTGCGGATGAATTGAAGATTCCGCCCGGGGCGATTTTGGGCGGGTCGTCATTCGGGGGGGTTCTGGCTCTGGAAGTCGCGCGGTATGTGCGGCCGGCGGCTGTGGTGCTCATTGGGAGTCTGCACGAGCCGGCTGCGTTCCCGTATCGCTGGGGCATTTTTCGGCCGGTGAAGCCGGTCTGCCGGTTCCTGCCGGTGCGGGTGCTGCAATGGGCGGCTTATCCCGCGACGACGGCGATGGCCCGGCGGCGGCTGCCGCGCGTGGCGACGCTGATGCGGCAGTTTCGCCAGGCCGAGCCGCGACTGTTTCGCTGGTCGGTCGAGCAGCTTCTCGCGTGGCGCGAGCCGCCCAAACTCACCTGCCCCGTCTATCGCATTCATGGCGACCGCGACTGGGTGTTGCCGCTGCCGAACGGGGCGCGCCGGGACGGCGTCGAGGTTGTCGAGGGGGGCGGACACATTCTGTCCGTCAGCCACCCCGGCCGCGTCAACGCCGTGTTGCGACAGGCGATCGAAGCCGTAGTCGCGAACACGGCGAAGGGGCAGCCATCATCGGAAAGCGTTACCGCTGCAGAAGCTGACGAATCTCCTTGATCCCCGCCATCAGCTCGGCCTCGTCGAGCACTTCATCGCCGTTGGTGTCGAGCCGGTGGAAGAGCGGACGCTGCGGCTCGCGGACCTCGGACAGTTCCAGCTTGCCGCTGTTATTCTTGTCGAGCAGTTCCAACAGGCGTTTGGCGGCCGTCATCGGGTCGCGCCCCTGCAAGGCCCGCCGCAATTCGCCCGCGCTGTCGGCCGAACCGCGCGGGATGGCGAGGTCGAAGTAGCCCAGCATCATTTCTTCCCACGACTGATCGCCCCAGGTGACCGTCGCCGTCGGATCGGGGTTGGCGAGGTTGTTGGTCGAATTATCGAACAGCGCGAAAGCCTGCAATTTCGTGCCCGCCTTCAGCATTCGCGGCTCGTCGAGCACGTAGCCCGTCTGCCAGTTGAAGTCGTAATGAGGGACGTTGAGCAGCGTTTCGCGGGAACCGTCCGTATTGGTCATTTCATAGCGGAACGACTGACCGCGGAGGTGCATGTGGGGCATCAGTGCCAACAGCAACACATCGGCGGGAGCCGTCACGACGTTGGAGTCGACCGCCTGGTCGGCCAACCCCGGCAGAATGTTGAGTCGTCGCGAGCCGACGCTGGCGGTCTGGACTTCATGCGTGACGGTCGCCGGATCGGCGAAGACGAGCCCGATGCGGGAAATGTCTTCCTGCGGGGTACCGTTGGGGGTGTAGTGCAACTGGAAAATCAGCTTCGAACCGGCGGGCAGCCGCTTGGCCATCCCTTGGGGCTGCATCCGCGGCTTGAGGCCCGGCACGTAGGCAGCCAGAAAGTTGCCGTCGCCGGAGAACTTTTTCCCGTCGGACTGCGCGAAGACAATCACGTGGTGGACGACGGCCCGATTGCCGGGAACGATTTCCGCCGCGCTGACCCATTTATCTTCCGTCAGACCGGGATCGACCTGGAAGAACTGGTAGCGGACTTCCCCCTGGGCGGGGACGGCGAATGGCTCGTCCCGCATGGGAATGACCATGTCGGGAGCTCGCGCGAGCTGCCAGCCTTCGACGTACGTGCGCGGTTCGGGAAGGTCAGCCGGGTTGCCTTGCGGAGCGCCGGCCAGCACCCAGTCTTTAATCAGTTGACGTTCTTCGTCCGACAGGCCGCGGGCGTTGGCGAACTTGCCGTGAGCGGGATCAGCGTGCCAGGGAGGCATGCGTCCCTGCCGCGTGACTTCCAGAATCATTTCGGCCCAGCCAACGACTTCGTCGTAGTCGGTGAGAGAAAACGGGGCGATCTGCCCGGGTCGGTGGCACTCGACGCAATGCTGTTGCAGCAGACGGCTGATCTGCTGACTGTACGTCACCTTGGCGTTCGGGTCGGCTTCGTCGCGACGCATGATGAGACAGCCGACGGCTTCCCGGTGAGGCACTTCGACCGGTTTGCCGGCGAGGAGTGATTCGATCGCGTCGCGGCATTCTGTGACCGACGGGGCGGGGCGCGACTTGCTGCCGATAGCGTGCTGATCGTCGATGCGGCCGTGGTAACGAACACGCCGCTGAGCATCGAGGACGAAGACTTCGGGCGTTCGAGTGGCGCCAAGTTCTTCAATGATGGTTTGCTTCGTGTCTTTGAGAAGCGGGAACGTGATATGGTGATCGCGGGCATAGGCGGCGATTTCGGTGAGCGAGTCCTGCCGGTTGGCATCGACGCCGACGAACTTCACGCCGCGATCGGCGTACGCGTCCGACAGCTCCTGCAACCGGGCCGCGTAGAGCCTGGCGAGGGGGCACTCGACCCCCAGCACGGCGACGACCAGCACCGGCGAGCCGTCGAACTCGGCCAGTTGCCACGTCTTGCCGCGAAAGTCGCCCGCATCAAGCGTCGTCAGCGCGGCGACGGTTTCCGCCGCCTGCGACGATGCGCCGCACAGCGTGGAGGCCAGGAGAGCCAACGTCCAGATGCGCATTCCCGTTCCGTTCGATCGTGCCATGGTCACGACAGTTTGCCCCCAGCGGAAAACGACTTCGAACCTCGCGCGCGGCCGCGCCTCGCTACCTGGTTTACCCGCGAACAACCGGCGGAGTTTCGCCCGATTTTCGCGATATGCGGCACTGGCGAGAACGAACAGTTGAACCCCCACCGCGCCGTAGAGTATCGGGAGAACAGCTCTTCGCGTCGAGAGGAGCCGTGGTGGGAAACTCATAAACATTTCGTAATGGATTTCTCACAAACCGCGCGGGGCGTGTAGGATCGTGGCCGATTTGCGTTAACTCTTTCTCAGGAGGCTTTGCCGGTGAACGAAGAAGCTGCCCCGCCGTCGCTGGACCGTCGTTCGTTCGCGAAAGCCGCGATGTTGGGTTTCGGGAGCGGCGCGCTGGTGGTCGGGGAGTCGCCGGTCGCCGCGCAGGAACCGGAGAAGGAGGAAACTCCGCCGCCGTCGGTCGAGGCCCTGCTGCTGACGGCCCTGGTGGTTGATGTGCCGAGCGAGCACTATACGGAAGAGATTCTGCGGGACGTGCTGACGGACATTCGTGTCGATCGGCTGCGGGCGGAGCAGTTGCGGGGCGTCTCGCTGAGCAATGGCGATGAACCGGCGCTGTGGTTTGTTCCGAGACCGACCCGGGAGCGCCCGGCATGAGTCAGGAACTTGCCTTCGCGACCGTCCGCGAACTCGGCCGCCGTCTGCGGGCTGGCGAGGTCACGTCTGTCAGTCTGACCGAGTTCTTTCTGGAACGTCTCAAGCGAATTGGACCGCAATTCAACGCGGCGGTCACGTTGACGGAAGACCTTGCGTTTGCGCAGGCACGGCAGGCCGATCTGGATTTGAAAGAAGGTCGTGATCGCGGCCCGCTGCACGGGATTCCCTACGGCGCGAAGGATTTGCTCGCCGTGCGGGGCTATCCGACAACGTGGGGAGCGGAACCGTTCAAAGACCGCGTGATCGACGATGATGCCACCGCCATCACCAAGCTGCGGGATGCCGGGGCGGTGCTGGTGGCGAAGCTCTCGATGGTCGAACTCGCGGGTGGGTTTGGCTATCGGCAGGCCCATTCCAGCTTCTCTGGGCCCGGTCGCAATTCCTGGAAACGCGAACGCTGGAGCGGCGGATCGTCGTCGGGATCGGCGGCGGCGGTCGGAGCCGGGCTGGTCCCGTTTGCGATTGGATCCGAGACGTCCGGTTCGATTATCACCCCGGCGGGCTACAATGGCTTGACGGGATTGCGGCCGACGTACGGACGTGTCAGTCGGGCGGGAGCGATGGCCCTTTCGTGGTCGCTCGACAAGATTGGCCCCATTGCCCGCACGGCCGACGATTGCCAAGTTGTGCTGAACGTCATGGCCGGTCCCGATCCGCGCGATCCGACGGCTCTTCCAAATGGGGACCTGTCGCCCGTGCCGCGACGTCGCTGGAAGCTGGCGACGCTCAAGGGAGCGACCGACTCTGTGCAGCCGGAAGTTCGGGCCAACTTCGAAGCGGCGGTGAATCAACTGGCGACGATCGCCGACGTCCAGGAAACGAGTCTCCCCGATCTGCCGTATGGGGCCGTCGTGGGAACGATCATTTCCTGCGAGATGGCGGCCGCGTTCGAGGATTTCATTCGATCGGAGGACGTCTGGAAACTCACCGCGCCGGAAGACCGGTGGGGAGGCCATTCGGGCCTGCTCATTCCCGCGAAGGACTACATCAACGCCCAGCGCGTCCGCTCGAAGATTCAGCGGGAACTGGCCAACTGGATGGCCGATTTCGACGCCATCATCACGCCAACGCTGTCCGCGGTTACCGGACCCATTGATATGGAGTTTCGCGACTGGGCTCGCGGATTTGCGAGCACATCGATCGGCACTGCGGGAAATGCGGCCGGATTGCCGGCCGTCACAGTGCCGAACGGCTTTGGGGCGGATTCCCTGCCCACCGGGCTACAACTCACCGGGCAGACCCTTGAAGAGCCGACGATTCTTGCCATCGCCGACCATTTTCAGTCGCTGACCGACTGGCACGGCCGGCATCCCGACCTGCCGTGAGCAGCGGCTCTCATGGCAGCGCGGTCTTGCGTCCCCCCGGATGAACGGCGAAGATCGGGTCGCGGATCGTATGGCGCCCAGCGCGAATTCGTTGTCGCATCAATATTCGAATAAAATCCGGCGAATGCCGGCTTCACATTTGTCAGGGCATTCTGGTCATGGAGAACTCGCCGCAGGAAACGTCCTACGTGGTGCGCTACGGAAATTTGCGCGCTCTGGGCGAATTTACGGCCCGCCAACTTCCCCCACTCGCGCGGCAGTCGTCTGTCCTTATTCGTTCGGAACGCGGAACCGAATGGGGGACGGTGTTGCGCGAGGCGACGGGCGAGACGCGCAATTACCTGGGCCTCAAACAGCCGACCGGCCGCATTCTGCGAATGACGACTCCGGACGACGACGACGAACGCGACCGCCAGTTGCGCCGCGAGGAAGAAGACTTCGTCGTCGGGCGGCAGGTAATCGCCGACATGCGGATGCAGATGGACCTGGTCGATGTCGAACGCCTGTTCGGCAACGACCGCGTCGTCTTCTATTACGTCTCGGAACAGCGGGTCGATTTTCGCGAACTGGTGAAGACCCTCGCGAAGCGGTTGCAGGTTCGTATCGAGATGCGACAGATCGGCATCCGCGACGAAGCCAAGCTGCTCGCCGATTATGGCGACTGCGGCAAGCCGGTCTGCTGCAATACGCATCTGCGGGAGATGCCGCCGGTCTCGATGAAGATGGCGAAGATGCAGAAGGCGACGCTCGATCCGAACAAGATTTCGGGCCGGTGCGGCCGCCTGAAGTGTTGCCTGCGATATGAATACGATACGTACGAAGAATACCGCAAAGAGTTGCCAGCCGTGGGGAGCACGGTGGTCACCCGCCAGGGGACCGGCCGCGTTGTCGCGCAGGAAATTCTGGCGAAAAAGGTGCTGGTGGCCTATGAAGGACAGCGGGTGCTGGTCACGTCGCTCAGCGATGTGATTACGGTGGCTGCCGGAGGCAAGAAGCCGCAGGTCGAGAAACCGAGTCCCGATGGCGCCAGCCAGGCCTGACCGACAAACCGACGGTCGAACGAGGTTCACGATGCACACATCATTCTGCAAGGTCCGGATGTCGTCTGGGCGAATTCTCCGTCGGGCGAGAGGGGTTCCTTCCGTGGTCCAACGAGTTTTCACAACGACGGGAATGGCCCTGCTGACGGTCGCTGTCGTCATGTCGGGCGATGTGCAGCGTGGTCTTGCTGATGAACCCAGTCTGGCTGGTCAGTACGGATTTCTGCCGGTCGAAGTCCACAAGGTGACCGACCGATCGTCTCAGTTGCATGCTGGCGACTTCAACAGCGACGGCCGGACGGACCTGTTGCTGTCGGATAACAGCAAGAGCCGTCTGACGCTATTGCTTCAACAATCCGAGATTCACGAAGCGTCCGCGAGTGCCACGTCCAGCGTAAACGCCGTTCGCGACAGCGGTCGATTCGAAATTCGTCATGTCCCGGTCGAGCACGAAGTCTTGGCCGTGACAACGGGGGATTTCGACCAGGACGGCCGGACCGATGTCGCGTACCTGGGGCGTCCCGACCGGCTGGTTCTGATGTTTCAGGGGCCCGATCACGACTGGTCGGCCCGACTGGTGACGCGCGTCCCCGATGCCATGCTGGCTCCCTGGGCGATCACGGCCGGTCCGCTGCTTCCCGGAGACGGCATCAATCTGGTCGTGCTGGGGCAGAACGAAACCCGCATTTATCGGCCGAATAAACGCAAGGATCTGGGGACTCCGCTGTCGCTGTTGAACACATCAAGCAAGACGGCCCTCGTGCAGATCGCCGACCTTGATGGCGATGGGGCGAGCGACCTGGTGTATCTGGCCGGCGATGCCAATACCCGCGTGCTGTGTGCCCGCTTCGCCGAAGCCGGCGGCTCGCTGGGACCGGAAATGGTGTTCGACCTGGAAAAGCCCCGCGCCATCGCGGTGAAGAACATCGATGGCCAGCCCGGTGCCGAGTTATTGACGATCGACTCCCGCACCGGGCGCATTGCCATCAAGAAAGTGACGCGATCTCCGGACAGCGACACGTCGACTCCCGCGCGGCTTGTCCATTTCGGCCTGGGCAAGCCCGGAAGCTCGAAGCCGCGTCCGTTGACCTCGGGCGATCTGGATGGCGACGGGCTGACGGACATTCTTGCCGCCGATCCCGAGACCAGCCGCGTCTTGTTCTTCCGGCAGCGTTCCGGGAGCGGACTGGAACTGGGGACGGGGTATCCGTCGCTGGCGAATATCGACCTGCTGGCGGTCGGCCGGGCCGCCCCCAAGGGGAGCGGCCAGTTGATCGTTTCGAGCGAGTCGGAAAAGTCGGTCGGGACGTCGATCTGGAAAGACGAACGAGTCACGTTTCCCGAATTGTTTCCTCCGCAGGGAACGCTCGCGGCCATGGCGTTCGCGAGGTTCTCCGGCACCGATCCGTCGTCTCTGGTTCTGCTCGTGCGAGATGGCAAAAGCCGGGCGGCCACGTTTCGGCTGGCGGTCTATCGCGCCGACGGGACCGGAGGCTGGGAAGCCGACGCCAGGATGTCGGTCGACGAACTGAAACTCGAGGGAACACCGGAAGGACTCCTGACCGCCGACTTCACGGGTGATGGACGGGATGAAGTGCTGGTCTTGCAGGGGACGGCGAATTCACCGGCGATTTATGCAGCGACGGATGCCGGGTTGAAGCCGCTCGAATCCAAAGCCTCGCCGCTGGCCGGACTGTCGCGGACGGCCGTCACCGTGGGAACCTGGAAGGGTCGGTCGGTGCTGGTGTCGGCCCAGAACAACTTCGTCCGCTTGCTTGGTTTTGACCGCGAGAGTGGCTGGCAAGTGATCGAACAGGTCAATTCTCTGGAATCGAATGCGCGCGTGCTGGTCGGCGCGCTGATTCAACTTGATGGCGAAGGGGAATCTGAAGTCGCTCTGGTTGACCAGGGAGCCCAGCGTCTGAAGCTGTACCGGTACGAATCAAATCGCTTCGTGAGCATCGCCGATCTGGAACTGGGTGATCTGACGTGTCGCGGAGCCCGCGTGGCCGATCTCAATGGCGACGGCCGCGAGGATCTCTTGCTCGAAGCGGCGGATCGGTTCGCGGTTCTCTATTCGGGGGGACGACGGGCCCGATTGACCGAAATCGCGACGTTTGAATCGTCCCTCGACCGCATCTATCCAACGGATGTGCTGGTGGGTGATTTGAACGGCGATGGCCGAGCCGACGTCGCCATCACCGACGTGCGGGCTCACTTCCTGGAAATCCTGCGGTTCGACGGCGAGGAACTCAAACATGCCCTGTACTTCAAGGTGTTTGAATCCAAGCTGATCGGATCGAGCGACAACATTGTCACGGAACCCCGCGAAGGGCTGATTGCCGACGTCACGGGGGATGGATTGGCCGATGTCGTGCTGCTGGCGCACGACCGGGTGCTGGTTTATCCACAGGATGCCGGGGCGGGGCGCTAGTCGAAGAAGAACGCTCCCCGTTGGGTCGCGGCTATCGGCGTTACTCGCGGGTGACGGTTTCGCTGAGATTCAAGAGGAGCGCGGCGACCTGGGACCAGGCGGCGTGTTCGGTCGGGGCAATCTGCTCGTCGCGGGGTGATTCGCCGTTGGCCAGATACGCTGCGGCTGCCTCGGGGTGAGCCGTATAGAACGCGCGTTCGCGGGCGAGGGCTCGCTTGAGTACTGCGATCTCGTCCGGTGCGGCCGGGCGAGAAAGGGCCGCGAGAATGCCCCACTCGATGCGGGACTGGTCATCGCCCGGCTGATGCAGCATCCGCTCGGCGAACGCTCGGGTCGCCTCAACGAATTGCACGTCGTTCAGCAGCACCAGCGCCTGGAGCGGGGTGTTGGTGACGGGCCGCGACACCACGCACGTTTCGCGATTGGGAGCATCGAAAGCCGCCATGTTGGGCGGAGGAGCGGTCCGCTTCCAGAACGTATACAGCGACCGCCGATAGAGCTTTTCGCCGTGGTCCTGGACGAACGTCTGGGCCGTCGCGGGGGTACTGCCGTAGTGGCTGATTTCCCGCCACAGGTCACCCGGCGCGTAAGGATTGACGCTGGGACCACCGATGCGGGGGACCAAAAGACCGCTAACGGCCAGTGCCTGATCGCGGATCAGCTCCGCCGACAACCGAAACCGCGGCCCGCGTGCCAACAGCACATTCGCGGGGTCGCGTTCGAGCAAGGCAGCCGTCGCTGCCGAATCCTGCTGATAGGTCGCCGACAGCACGATCGACTGGATGAGCCGTTTGACATCCCAGCCCGATTCGACGAAATCGACGGCGAGCCAGTCGAGCAGTTCCGGATGGCTGGGGAGTTCGCCTTGCGAGCCGAAGTCGGCCGGCGTCGCCACCAATCCGCGGCCGAACAGCATCTGCCAGACGCGATTGACGGCGACGCGACTGGTCAGGGGATGATCGGGCATGGTCACCCAGCGAGCCAAGCCTGTGCGATCAGGCGATGCTTCGCTCAGCGTGGGAAACACGGAGGGCGTCCCCACCGTCACCACATCGCGCGGCTGGGTGTAGTCGCCACGATGCAAAATGTGCGTGGTCCGCGGCTTCTCGGCGACATCCATCACCATGGTGGTGAAGGGCTGCGTCAACACGGCCAGTCGTTCCTCGAGATTCTGCTTCTGAATGCGCAAGCGCTCGGTCGCCCGCGAGTGATCGCGGTAGTAGTCGCGGAGCAGCGTCGTCTCTTCGGGCGTACGCTCCGCGGCTTCTTTGCTTACGATGGTTTGCAACGCCTCGGGAAGTTCGCTGCCGTCGTCGGTGCCCGTAAAGGCCTGAATCTCCATGCGGGCAGCGACCAGGTTCTGTCCGAAACCAAAGTTGAGCTGCACCGTCGCAAAGGGTGTTTCGTGCGCGTCGATCGGTTCGGCGAATGTTACCGTCAGATGGACCGGGCCGGTCGTGCTGGCCGACGGTGACCAGCCGTTCTCGTTTCGTGGATCGAGACAACGCTCCGGACGATGAGCCGAATCCCACGAACTGGCGGTAACGCTCGCGACGCGTGCCAGGCGGTGCAGGTTGACCTGGTCGGCGGGTGACGCATCGGCACTGGCCGAGAAAGCCGTCAGACGGAATGTCCCGGTCTCGCTGCTCGCCTTTTCGGCGAGGTCGGCGGGTGGTTTGCCGAAGCCGGTCCCGCCTTCGGGCGTCGCGGGATCGGGATGAAACACGACGCGAAACCCGTTGATCTTTTGCGGTGACGAAGGGAGCTTCAACAGCACGTCGTAGGCGATGAGCGCGCTGGGCTGGGTGATGTGGACCAGTTGCTTGTCGTCGATCGTCTCAATATCGAACCCGCCGCCGCGATTGGGCGTGCTGACCTTCATCAGCTCGACCGGATGCAGGGCGAAGTCCTGACCGCGATTCGCAAGGGACTCCCGTTGCTTCGCGACCCAGGCTTCGACTTGGGCTGGGTCCGGCGAATTCAACTGCTCGTCGACTGCCGCCAACTCGCCGGGAAGGCGTTCGACCTCATTGGTCTTGAGGATGGTTGGCGTCTGCATGTACGGTCGCGGGTTGACGCCAAAATTGCCGTCGAGGCCGATGTCGCTGACCGTGTTGAAGTAGGCGAAGAGCTGGTAATAGTCCTTCTGCGAGATTGGGTCGTACTTGTGATCGTGACATTGGGCGCAACCCAGAGTCAGGCCTAGCACGGCTTCGCCCAGCGTCTTGACACGGTCGGCGTTGTAGTTGGTCAGGTTTTCCTCGGGAATGGTCCCCCCTTCATGGGTGACCATGTTGTTCCGCTGAAACCCCGACGCGATCTTCTGGGCAATCGTCGCATCCGGCAGCAGATCCCCCGCGAGCTGATCGACGAGAAACTGGTCGTAGGGGAGATTGTCGTTGAACGCCTGAATCACCCAGTCGCGCCACAGCCATTGATGCCGGCCGCCGTCGATCGAAAACCCGTTCGTATCGGCATAGCGGGCCGCGTCGAGCCAGTCGAGAGCCATCCGCTCGCCGAAGTGAGGACTTTCGAGCAGGCGGTTGACCAGCTTTTCGACTCGCTTTGGATCGGTGTCCTGCACGAATGCGGTCACTTCTTCCGGCGATGGCGGCAGCCCTGTCAAATCGAGCGACAGCCGACGGATCAACTCGTGAGGATCGGCTGGCTTCGCGGGAGAGAGACCTTCCGCTTCCAGTCGCGCGAGCACGAAGCGATCGATGGGCTGCTGGGGCCAACCGGCTTGCTTCACCTCGGGAAGTTCAGCCTTCTTCGGCGGAACGAAAGACCAATGGGCTGCGTACGGAGCCCCCTCGGCGATCCAACGCCGCAGAAGTTCCCGCTGCTGGTCGGTCAACGGCTTTTTCGCCGCTGGCGGGGGCATGACGAGGGCATCGTCGGTCGAGGAAACCCGCTGCCAGAGTTCACTCGCGGCGAGGTCGCCGGGGACGATGGCTTTGGTTCCCGACTCAACGGCTGCGATGGCCGCGTCGCGTTCGTCCAGCCGCAACCCCGCTTGGCGGTGGTTCGCATCGGGACCATGACACGCGAAGCAATGGGCCGACAGAATGGGACGGATATCGCGATTGAAGTCGATGGGGACTTCAGCACGGGCTGACACGGCGGGAACCAGAAGCAGCAGCGAACAGAAAGCAGGAATCCGCATGTGTACTTCCAACCACGATCCAAACGAGCGCCGTTCGACGACCAACCGGGCGGTTGTCGTATCCCGTTCAGTGTGACAGGGTTGGCGAGTGGGAACAAGAAAAGACGAGCAGAGCGCTCCCCGCGCGGTCGAGGCCGAATCCGGGAAGCGCTCCCCGTTGGGTCGCGGCTAAGGAACGATTCATCAGTTGCGGGGGGGCGGTTGTTCCCGGAAGATTAGGGAGGTGAATTCAATTGCAACCGGGAAGATGCGCCATGGATTTGACTCGCGAAAGCCTGTTTCGGGATTGGCTCGCTCTTCAGACGCGGCGGCAGTTTTTCGGGCGGACCGGCAATGCGGTCGGCTGGGCGGCGCTGGCTTCCTTGATGGGGACGCCGGGGCTGGGACCGAACGTAGCGCGGGCGAGTGACGCGCCCGTCAACCCGGTGCCGCTCGATTTCGCCCCCAAGGCGAAGCATGTCATCTATCTGCACATGGTCGGGGGACCGCCGCAGATGGATCTGTACGACTACAAGCCGAAGATGGAGGAGTATTACGACAAGGATCTCCCCGAAAGCGTCCGTCAGGGACAGCGGCTGACGACCATGACGTCCGGTCAGGCCCGGTTTCCCATCGCGCCGTCGATGTTCAAGTTCGCCCAGCATGGTCAGTCGGGCATGTGGGTGAGCGAACTGCTGCCGCGGACGGCCAGCATGGTCGACGACATGTGCTTCATCCGGTCGATGCACACGGAGGCGATCAACCACGAACCGGCGATCACGTACATGCAAACCGGCAACCAGGTGACCGGGCGACCTTGCATGGGGGCGTGGGTATCGTATGGCCTCGGCAAGCTGAATGAGAATCTGCCGGCGTTCGTGGTGCTGGTGGCCAAGCCCACCAATACCGAGCAGGTACAGGCTATTTCAGCCCGGCTGTGGGCCTCGGGCTATCTGCCGGGCGAACACGCGGGAGTGTCTTTCCGCAGCGGCGGCGATCCGATTCTCTACATCAACAATCCGCCAGGAGTCCCCTCCGAAGTTCGACGGCGGATGCTCGATGGCCTCAAGGCTCTCAACGAGCAGACGTACCTCGAAGCGGGCGATCCGGAAACGCAGACTCGCATCCAGCAGTACGAACTCGCGTTCCGCATGCAGTCGAGCGTGCCCGAACTGACGGATACCTCCGGCGAGACCGAGCAGACTTACACCCTGTACGGCGAAGAGGCCAAGAAGCCGGGGACGTTCGCGCACACCATGCTCTTGGCCCGCCGGATGATCGAACGGGGTGTTCGCTTCGTTCAGGTCTACCACAACAACTGGGACACCCACGGAAACGTCGCCGGTCGTTTGCCCGACCAGTGCCGCGACGTCGATCAACCCTGCTGGGCTCTCGTGCAGGACCTCAAGCAGCGCGGCCTCTTCGACGACACCCTGATTATCTGGGGGGGCGAATTCGGCCGAACGATTTACTCGCAGGGGGGGCTCTCGCGAACCAACTACGGCCGCGATCACCATCCCCGCTGCTTCACCATGTGGATGGCCGGCGGCGGTTCACGTCCGGGGCAGGTCTATGGCCAGACCGATGACTTCTCGTACAACATCGTGAAAGACCCGGTCCACATTCACGACTTCCACGCCACCGTGCTGCGTCTGCTGGGCTACGACCACGAACGCTTCAGCTTCCGCTTCCAGGGCCTCGACCAGCGTCTCACGGGCGTGGAGCCCTGCCGGGTCATTCCGGAGTTGATGGGGTGAGGGAGGGATCAGCTTTCAGGAATCAGCAATCAGTGGAAGAACACCAGTTGCTGCATTTTCTGACGGCTGATGCCTGATCCCTCGCTAGATCCGAGCAGCCCAGGAATCAGCTTTCAGGAATCAGCAATCAGCGGAAGAACACTTGTTTCGCATTTTCTTTCTGACCCCTGACGGCTGATGCCTGATCCCTCGCTAGTACGGTTCCACCACCGGTAGTGCTGCTTGCTGCGGGACCGTCTGGGCGCCGGAGCCGAGAATCGGGACCGGCACCGGCATCACCTGGCTGCTTTCGATCGGGGCTTGCAGCACCGGCAGCGAGGTCGGATCGGGCGTGGGGTACGACGTCGATTCATTGCGGATCGTCGGGGGTTGGAAGTCCTGGTTGAGCGGGGTCGGCGTCGTCCCCGGCAAAGCAGGCAATTCGTGTGGCGACGGAACCATCAGCCGCTGTTCGGGAGACGAGGGGTTCATGGGCATGGACTGGATCGGCGTCGGTTCCATGGTTGGCGGTGCCATGTAAGACGGCGACATCGGGTAGGAGGGCGACATGGGAACCACCTGCCCGGGGACCGGAGCCATCGACGAGCCGCAGGGATCGCAGACCGCGGTCGGCACGCATGGATTGGCACAGCACGACAGACTATTGCCACGAGGATAGTAGGCTGGCAGCCGACCGCGACGGGCCAGGCGAATTTCCCGCAGGACAAACCCCTTGGGATTGTTGCACGGATGCTCCAACTGGCAGGCGAGCATGGGGTTGTATGTACCGCAGAATGGCATCGGCCCGGCGCATCCGGGGCCGGACATGCCGCCGTTGCGACCGGCATTGCCATGATAACGCTGCCGATAGACGGGGTTGGTGACGGTCGCGAGCCGCGACTTCACTTCCGGCTGATGGCGCTTCTCAAGGAGCGAACCGCGGTAGTAATAGGCGGCCCGGTCGTACTGACCCATGTCCTGATAGATCTGGCCCAGGTGAGCCGTGACGTAGGGGTTGCGCGGATCGATTTCGAGAGCCCGGCAAAGAACCCGTTCGGCCTGCTGGTGCTGCCCCATCTCACGGTACAGCCAAGCCAGTTCGAGCTGCGCTTCGACCGACCAGCATTGTGTCTCGGCCCAGCCCTGCAAGAGGCACAACGCCTCGCCCTGGCGGCCGGTCTTCATCAGGAGTCCTGCCAGCGTGTGGTAGGTCGGCTGATGCGTGGCGTCGAGCGTCAGGTTGTTGCGCAGAACCGCTTCGGCTCCCTCCGCGTCACCCTGTTCCATGATCGCCACCGCCAGGTTGTGGCGGTAGTCGGGGTTCCACGGTTCACGGGCCAGGGCCTGCGAAAACTCATGCCGTGCTTTCGTGAAGTGCCGCTTCTCCAAAAAGCCCTTGCCGGAATTGTTCATGACGACCCCGTAGGGGGTCCGGCAACCAGCCACGAGGCAAATCGCGACGAGCAAGACTGGCTTCAACCTGGTGGTGACGGCGAACCCGAAGGGATTTCGCATGGCGTGACCGCTCCTTGGCGCGCACCGGTATCGGGGCCGCCAGAGGTGAATTCTGGCACCTGGATACCGGGCAACCGGCAATAGACTCAAATTTTCGGGAGAGAGAGTGCGAGTAGCGAACGGAACTTAGCGAGGGGCCGCGCGGCGTGACAAGACGTTCGACGTCGGCGACTTGACGTAAATCCCGGAAAACCGTCGCTTTTGGGGTCCGCGCGAGAGGGTGGACTTTCAAGATCGGCAAGAATAGCCGCTGGAAAGGCTCCGTGGAGCCGATCGAGGCCGACCAGCACCCCTCCGGGCAAGGGGAATCCGGCTTCGCAATCCACCTGTTTTATCTATTTTTTGTTGAAGGTCGGCCGAGAGGTTTGGAGTGGCGGCTCAAGAGCCCCAGGAACTCCTCGGCCGATTCCGACACTTCACAAAAAAAGCCCCCGCTCTTCAAAAAAGAGCGGGGGCCTGATTCTTGATCGACGACCGCGCGTTGCGTTTAGCGCACATCGTATTCGTGGGCCAGAACTTCGAACGCGTCGACGCCCTGATCGGAAAGTCCCGAATCACGAACGATTTCGGTTTGGGCAACGCGGCCGCTGGTCAGTTCTTTCGCTTCAGCGCTGAAGCGTCCGTTCGCGTCGTAGCGATAGGTCACTTCCACGGGAGAGCCAGCCGGCAGGCCCGGCGGCAGCCCGATGATGCGGAAGTCCCCGATCAGGCTGCACGCATCCGGATCCTGCGCTTCTCCTTCCAGGATGTAGACGTGGATCGAATTCTGATTGGCAGAGTTCGTCACGAATCGCTGGCTGCAACTGGTGGGAATCGCCGAGTTGCGGGGGATCATGATGTGGTTGATCTTCCGCTTGCGATCTTCGGGGCTCGAGACTTTCACGCCCAGCGAATGGGAGTTGACGTCCTGCGAGTCGACCGCACGAAGCCGCTTGATGACGGCTTCCGAGACCCCCGTGCCGCCGCGGTTCTGCCGGGCTTCGAGAATCGAAGCGTGGATGGCGGCTCCCTGGGCGACCGCTTCTTCCGGACGGATATCGCGCTGCGGGTGCTTGCCCCACAGGTCGGCAAGCATCTTTTCCACGGCCGGCATGTACGTCGAACCCCCGACGAGCACCACCTCGCTGAGCGTCTTGGGATCGATGCCTGCCTGCTGAAGAACGAGGTCGGTCGTATCGGAAGACCGTTGCAACAGGTCGGCCGTCATCCGTTCGAAGTCGGACCGGCTGAGCGCCAGCGTGAGCGTCTTGCCGTGGTGATAGATGTTGACCATCGCCTGCGTCTTGGTGCTCAGAGCGCGCTTCGCGTCTTCGCATTCGACGGTGATGTTGCGCAGTGACTCGGCGTCGTCGCGCGGATCCTCGCCGAACTTGCGCTTGAACTGCTCGCAGACGTGGTCGACCAGGCGCTTCGTCCAGTCGATCCCCCCGAGCATGACGTCGCCGTCGGTCGCGAGGACGCGGAACTGGGTGGGCGTGTATTTCACGACGGTGACGTCGAACGTACCACCGCCCAGGTCGTACACCAGCAGCGTCCGCGGATCCTGGATCAGGTCGGTCCGGCCGAGTTCACCGCGTCGCCAGGCGTAGGCAAGCGTGGCGGCGGTCGGTTCGTTGATGATGTCGACGACATTCAGACCGGCAATCCGCCCGGCGTCCTGGGTCGCTTTGCGGCGGACGTCGTTGAAGTAATAAGGGACCGTGATCACCGCGTTGCTGATCGGGCCGATCTGCTTCTCGGCGTCCTGCTTCATCTTCTTCATGATGAGGGCCGAGATGAACTCGGCCGTCAGCTTTTTGTTCTGATACACCACGAAGAAGTTCTTGTTGCCCATCTGCCGCTTCACGGCCTCGATGATGCGGTCCGGCGACTCCTGCTGAGTCCGCTCGAACGACGGGCCGACCACGACGCCGTCCTGACCCAGGAGGACCGTCGAGGGGTGATGTTGCGGCCATCGGAATTCAGGAGCGAGACCGGTTCGCCATCGGGATCGACGCGAGCGATCGCCGAGTAAGTGGTTCCCAGGTCGATGCCAACGGTATTGCCTTCAAGAAACTTCATGGGGCCTCAACACCGGATTACGAGGACTGCTGAACGGGTTACCCGCGCGGGGCGCGCGGCGATGCGATTGCTGGAACGATGTGCCGATTCTCCGGAGATTGGGGGGGGAGAATCAAGAATGGAAAGGGTCGCCAACCGTAAAGGATTCGTGAAATTCGCCCGGCGACGGTCGATTCGGTTTCCTGCCCACAATCGCACGAGCACTCTCAACACCTTCGGACGACCCTCGCATTCCGTCAGGCCCGGAACTCGATCGGCCCCTGGACCTGCCGGCAATCGCGCCCGTCTCACCTGGCGATAACTGCCTTTGCATGCGTCAGTTATAACTGAACTCGCGTATCGATATCGGGTGCGTTTCTGAAAACAGACTGAGAATCGTGGCGAGCTCCGCCGGATCTGGGGCTTAGGGCTTAGCCTGGAAGAGTTGCGGCGGCCCCCCCTTCTTCGGCGTGCGAAATTCGGAGTGGGAACCGTTGGCGAGGGTAAACAACACGACTTGACCATCCGTGACGCGGCGGTAGGTGAGGTCGTACGCAATATCGAACTGGTGCGATTCGCCGGTCTTCAGGGTATAGGGACCACCCCAACCGCTGTAAGGGCCCTTGGTTTCGTAGGTAAACGGGACTTCGGCCAGGTTGGTGACACGGACGCCCGGCGTGGCAAATCGGGCCGCGACGAGGGGGGCATTCCATTCCAGGCCCTGCAATCGCAGGCGGGTAGGACCGAAAACGATATCGGGAACTTCGGAATCCGCAGCCGGCGCGGCGCTCGTCCATTGTTTCCACGCCGAGACGAATTCCTCTTTGAACCGGTCGGTATTCAGCGAGGCATCGGAGCCTTCCGCCGCGCCAAAGAGCTTGCCCGAGACCGTCACTTCGGGATTCTCGGCCCATGCGAGCTTGATCTGCCGACGATCAAAGGCCGGTTTGAGCAATTCGGGGCTGACCGGCTGAGAGATCGAAAGCGTGAACTCGGCGAACGGTGTCCACTTCTTCTGGCCGGCCTCGCGGGTGCTGACCATCAGTTGGGATCGCGGCAGACGAAACGCGAAGGGGCCGCCCGCGGCCGAACTGCCGGCTTCCATCGGTTCCCGCATTGCGAACTCGGCCCGGAGCTCCGTGGATTCAGGGAGCGACTTGACGGCGGGAATGACCTCTTCGAGGAAGGTCCGATCCGCCAGTTTCGCGAACGACTGGTTGGGAGCATCCAGAACGTCGATCCGTGCCAGATCCCGATCGACGACGAGCTCGGTCAACGGTTGAAGAATTCCGGGCGCGAGACTCACTTCGAGATCGCCGCTGTCCGACAGGCGGTTCAGCGTGGCACCCTCCACCCGGGCGACGCGCGGCTCCTTCGGCTTCCGGTGATCGTAAGCAGCGGCGGTCAGCCCCATGACGAGGTTGATACCGCTTGCATCGGTGCGGATTTCCTGCGGCCACAGGCGGGCACGCGGCGCGTACACCGGAAGCGGCCAGACTCCCGCCAGGAACGGGCTCGAATCGGGGAAGCGCAACTGTTCTTCGAGTTGCGCCAGAATCTGCGGGGCGATCGAGATGACCTGGCCTTCCACCCGACCCCGGGCACCATACAGTCCGCCCATCAGCCCGCTGACGACGCGTTCCTGCGTCATGCCAAACCCTTGCGTGGAGACTCCGGCCGGAGCCGAAACGGCATAGTTGTTGGGCGGGATCGGGAAGCTGGCCCCATTGAGACGCAGGCGGACGCGCCGCTCCTGGGTATCGATGTATGGAGTCACGTCCATCGACAACCAGACCGGACCATTGTAGCCGACCGAAATGTTGATGGGGCCCGTCTGGGCCGATTGCCGGGCTCCGGAAATGCTGGTTCCGGCGATCATCAGGTTCGCGTTCACGACGCCGAGTTGAATGCTGAGTCGATCGGGCGCGAACGCCTGGACCTCCACCCGTGCCAATCGCGCTGAATAGCTGATTCCCGCGAAGCGAACGCTGAATGATCGCCCGGCCGCGGTCGTCGAGTCGAACATATCGTTGAGCCGGCCGACCAGTGCGTTCGCCGGGACAATGTCCACCATGCCGTACGACAGCGACTTGAGCGACTTGTTCCCCAGGCGGACGGCGATGGCGTTGGGAATCTCCACCGCTGGAACAAATGGAACAGGAGCCGGCACATACCGTGGCGCGTTCGCCGCCGTCTTCAGCGACGGTTCCTTCGTCGGCTCGCGCAACCAGTCGAAGGCCGCGTTCGTCTCGAAAACAGACGAAAACAGGTCGTGTCCGGCACCGGGCAGCGTGGTGAGCGTGGCCTGTCCGCCCGCCTGGTTCAGCGCGTCGACCATGCGAGCCGACTCGGCGGGGGGAATCAGTCGATCGAGTTCGCCGTGCACGGCCCAGACCGGAACCGACTTGAGCGGTTCGACGTTTTCCGGATTGCCGCCGCCTGAAAGTGCGAGCACGGCCGAGAATTTCTCGGGAGCCGCCGCCGCGAGGTTCCAGGCCCCGTAGCCCCCCATCGACCAGCCAACGAGCCCGACTTTGTCTCCCGTCACGCGATAATCGGCCAGCACCTGATCGAGGATCTTCAGAGCCCGCGCGCCATCGGGCGAATCGGCCGACCAACCTCCCAGGAGGCGACTATGGAGGTCTTCGCACTGCGGGAAAATCGCTAGAAACGGAAAATCGCCCCGTCGCGCCTGAATATACGGAGAAAGCCCGACATCCAGTTGCAGCCGATTGTCGGTGCCGCGTTCGCCGGCCCCATGGAGAAACATCAGTCCCGGGACCGGACGATCGGCCCGGTAACCGGCGGGAACGTAGACGACATAACGATGGTCGCCGTCGTCATCGTGATAAACGTGATCGACGTATTTCGCGGCCGACTCGGTCTGCCCCGCCACGTTCCCTGGAATCGCGCCGACGAGTAGCCAGCCGACCAGTGAAGTGAGAACGAGGGAATGACGGAGAAAACCAAAAGTCACGGCGCGCACGACGACTGCCTCCCAAAATCAGCGGGGACGTTCGTGCCTTTGGTCGGCTCCGGCAAAGAGCGCAGGCTAGGAAAAGTTTGACGACCCCGTCGTCGATCTTGTGATGACGCCTCGTGAGTGTCAACTGGAGCGACTGTACGGTCTTTGCAAGACAGCTCGCGCGGAGGCCGAAGCCGATTGGCGATTGAGATCAGGCGTCGCGGATGCCGCCGAAATAGCCCTCCATGACTTCGTCGATGATTTCGCCCGTCACAACCGGAGGCTGTTCATTCGCGACACAGTAATCGGAGATCTGCCGTAACAGGTCGCGCGGATGGCAGAACCGGAGGCTCCGGCCCACCGAGTGGAAATGACGCTCCAGCATCGCGGCCAGAACATCGGGGGTCGAGGCCAGCCCCAACTGGCGGCCCCAATGGTCCCACAGGCAGCGGAACTGCGCTTCCGTCGGATTATGGACTTCGATCTTGTACGGAATCCGCCGTCGATAGGCTTCGTCGACCACCGACTCGGGGGAAAGGTTCGTGGAAAGGACCAGCTTCTGCTCGACGGGAACCTGGACCCGTTTGCCGCTGGGAAGTTCGAAGAAGTCAATCCGCTTTTCCAGCGGAACAATCCAGCGATTGAGCAGTTCGGTGGGAGAAACTCGCTGACGTCCAAAGTCGTCGAGCAGGAAGATTCCCCCGTTGCTCTTCCAGTGCAGCGGCGCTTCCAGCGTGCCGGACTGCCGGTTAACGCAAAGTTCCAGCGATTGCAGGGTCAATTCTCCCCCGACGACGATCAAGGGACGGCGAATGCGCACCCAGCGACGATCGAAATTCGCCTCGTCGTCCTCGTCGATGGGAACTTCGTGATGGACGAGCGGATCGAACAGGCGAATCACTTCGCCATCGGCATCGACCGCGCGGGGAACCCAGATGGTGTCGCCGTAGGCCCGGACGAGACGCTCGGCGAGCGTGGTCTTGCCGTTCCCTGGCGAGCCATACAAGAGCACCGCGTTGCCGGAGACCATGGACTGCGAAAGGCGCAGCAGCATGCGATCATCGATCTGAAGCTCGCTGCATGCTTCCGCCAGGCGTTGCCGCGTGACGCGAACGCGCTCGGGAGACTGGCGGACCACCGATTGAGAGTAATCTTCGAGCGGGACCGGAAGGGTTCCGCCGTAGCTGCACCGCTCGGCGAGCCTTTCGGCCCGTTCCGCTCCGGCGTCGGTCAACTGGTACGTGAGATCGTGTCCGGAGCCGCGAATGTAACCAATCAGTTGCTCGCTCCGGAGATCCTTCAAAATCTCCCCAACGAGGTGAAACGGAACCCGCAACTGCTGGGCGATGGCGACTCCCGACGCCTGGCCGTGATGCATGAGCACCTTGAGCACCATGCCGGCGATTTGCAGCGGCGGCAGACCCAGATCGGCGAGGCTGGCTGGGGAGTTCGGCCAGAAAGCGGGCGACTTGTCGATCGACACGGCGCGCTTTTCTTCGGCCGCGGTCCCGCTGGCGGCGACGGAGACGGACTGACTCAACGTCGCTGGCGGGTCGGCGAAGCCATTGGCTTTCGGAGATCGGCGCAGGACATCGGTTTGCAGGTCCAAGAATTGAAACGCCATGGCTGCTCAGTGAATGGAGATAGGCAATCCCAACAGAGGCGGTGCGAAACAAAATTTGCCTTACGATTTCGCCAGCATGCGTTGGAAAGCCGTCCCGAAGCGGACCCGTGGGGTCGCTTCCTTCGTCCGGAGTTCGACTTTGCCGATTGTTCCGCGTGAAACGTTCCAATTCTCGCGTTGACATTCGGCAACGCCTCGATCGGCAGGCCTGTTGAAAAATCGCAACGTAGGCTTCCGTCGACCGCCCATGCCGGGCGCGATGTTCTTCCGAGCCGAACTTTCATGCCCATCTCGCAGGCCCGTTCCGCACCATTGTCGCGTCGCGTCGGCGGGCAGCCGCAGGTCCGACAGATCGCCATCGACATCGAATCGCTGCGACCGGAGCACTGCCTCCAGCACGATATGCACGACCGCAACGGCATGTTGCTCTTGGCGGCTGGTTCGGTCATCACGCCCGGATTTTTGGACCGGTTGCGGGAACGCGCGATTCGACATGTCCGCGTCCACGCCGCCGAACTTCGCGGGGCCGACAGTCCACATGGGACTGACTCCTCGGAGGAAGTTCGCCGCATCGAAAATCGCCAGGCCAGGGCTGTGGTGGATGGTGTCCCCTTCATCAATAACCACGGTCCGATTCTTCGCGGCCAGTTGACCGTTCATGGAGTGAATGGATTTTCCACCCGACTGACGGGTGAGCTCATCGCGCATGCCGAGACGACGACCCGCGCGGCCGAATCACTGATGCGCGATCTTGTGCGGGGCCAGGAGCGGGCGGCGTCTCCCCTCGTTTCGGCGGTCAGCCAGATTGTCGATCACCTCATCGCGGATCGGGACTGTGTTCTCGGTTGCTCGGTTCCGATACGCGGAGCGTCGGACCTCGCTGTCCATTCCCTGAAGATGGCGCGGCTGAGTGTCGCATTGGGCTCGGAACTGGGGCTGAATCGCGAGAATTGCGTCCGTCTGGGAATCTCCGCGCTGCTGCATGACTGGGGTCTGCTCAAGGTTTCTCCGCGAACTCGACTGCGGCGGACGCGCCCGACCCGTCTGGAACAGTTGGAGTGGCAGCGCCACCCCGGCTACTCGGTCGACCTGATCGAGCGCCTCAAGGGGTTGCCCACGCTCGTCTCGCTGCTTTCGCACCAGGTGCATGAGCGTCTGGACGGGACCGGCTATCCGAACGGACGTTCGGGAAATCGAATTCACTTTCTCGCCCGCATCCTGCATGTCGCCCACGATTACGTGCGGTTGACCACCCCCCTTCCCTGGCGACCGGCACACACTCCTTATGTGGCGATGGTCACCATCCTGGGTCAGGCGGACGGACGTTGCGATGACCCGCGCGTCGTGCGGGCGCTCGTGCGAACTCTGGGACTGTATCCCGTTGGCAGTCGCGTGCGATTGTCCGACGGCACAACTGCCCGCGTACTGCGGCCAAACACCGTGGAGCCACTGCGTCCGATTGTGGAGTGCCTCGAAACCGGAGACGTGCAGGATCTGTCGCAGGAAAGCCGTTCGATTGTCATGGCGGAAGCGGATCCCGACACCGTGCAATTGACGCAACTGCCCTACCTGGAACGTCTGGCACGCATCGACCAGGCCCAACCGATCGAAGGACCGCACTTCAGCCGTCGGTCTTCACTCGCCGCGCATCGCGGGAATCGTCAGACTCAACGGCATGACGGCCTCGCCCGCTCCTGACGATCCGACAGTTCTTGCCCGTTCGGGTCGGTTGGATGTCGTCGCGCGCACCATTGTTGAAGGATTGCGGCTGGGACAGCACCGCAGCCCGCGCAAAGGAGTGAGCGTCGACTTCGTGGAGCATCGACCGTATGTACCGGGAGACGAAATCCGGCATATCGACTGGCGGGCGTGGGGAAAGACCGGTCGTTACTACGTCAAACAGTTCGAAGAAGAGACGAATCTCGTCGCCTGGTTCGTGCTCGATACCAGCGGCAGCATGGCTTATCGCGGCAAGACGCTGTCCAAGTTCGATTACGCCCGACAACTGACGGCCGCTCTGGCCTATCTGCTCCTGGCGCAACGCGATGCCGTCGGGTTGATTGCCGGTTCGAGCAACCAGATTGATCGGTTGCCGGCCGCCTCCAGTCAGTCGCAGTTTGAACGGATGATCGAACGCCTGAATACCTTCCGTGCCGCCGGAGAGAGTGACTTGGCGCGAGCGCTCACCGACCTGACGTCCAGCCTGACCCGTCCACGGCTCATCTTTCTGGTGACCGATGCGTTGGAACCAATCCCCCCCTTCGCCGAAGCCCTCAAACAGGCGGCCGCCGCCGGTCATGACCTGAACCTGCTGCGGATCGTGGCTCCGGAAGAGGTCGACTTTCCCTTTCAAAAGGGGACCGAATTCCGTGATCTGGAACAGGCCTCGCATCGTGTTCAGGTCGATCCGTATCGGTTATCCGGATTGTACCGCGCCAATTACCAGCGGCATGCAGCGGAACTGTTGGCTGCCTGCCGATCGTACGGCGTCGAAGAACTGACGCTGCACACCGATCGCGGCTACCGCGAGGCAATCAGCGAGTTTCTGGAGACCCGACAACGGCGGCTAGGTTTGCGCGGTCGGTAAAGTCTTCGCAGAGGCGTAGGTCGGGCACTCTCAGGACGGCAGGCTCAGGGAACATTTGATCGCGGAGTCACGATTTTTCTCGCCCAGTGGGACAAAACCACCATTGATGTGATCGGCAACTTGAGCGAATTCCCGGTCCGTCGCGCGACAACCTGCAAAGACTGCAACTGGTTCTGGCGAGTAGGGTTATTGTCTGGCCGGACGAGGTGCTCAAGTCCCCTCGTGTTCTCCGCCGATCACCGATTGGGGGTCTGACGGCGGCCACGCGAATTCGGCCTGGCAAGCTGCTCCCCGTGCGGGACTGGCTGGTTCAAGGATCGAACCGGCTGCAAGAACACACTTCAGGGACGGACGCTGCATGTCGAGCGGTGGAAACCAGGATTTTCGCCTGGGATTTCTGACGGCCGTCGAGGACGCCGAGCGCGGCTTCGTTGGCGGACTGCTGGTGACGAACCGATTTGGCCGTCCGCTGGAGTTTCAGTGCACGGCTCCCGTGAAGCCGAATCGGACCCAGCAGATTCTCTATGGCCCGACGCTGCGACCGTTCGTCCTCGCCGAACTCATTGGTAAGACGCTCGTCGAGAAGATTGGCGTGAAGCCGCACATCGTACTGGGCGAAACCCGAGAGCTGCTTGAGTTAGGCTCGTGGGTCGACATTCCCGTTGCGAGCATTCTAGCCGCGACCGAAGTCTCCGACGCGAATCCCGAAGACACGTTGCCGATCGGCTCGGCGACGGTTCTGGTGGCCGCCAACGACGGGTGGGATCGCGAGACGCTGAACAAGCAGTCCCGTCTCATTCCTAAAGATGCGGATCTCCTGGAACCCTTTGAACGCGTCCGAGAAGCCCTGAAGGAGACGTTGCGGATCAGCCTGAATCGCGCGAGCTAGTGCCGGCTGGCGTCTCATTCCAAATAGAAACAGGCCTCTCGTCGCGGACAGGAAGGACCAGCACCGTGAGCGAATCCGGGGATCCCACTTCCGTACCACCGGCGGAAACGTCGGAGCCGTCTGAGATCGTCTGCCAGTCGATCCCGTTCGGCGTCGCGACAGACATCTACCAGGCGGGGGTAAACGGCGCGCTGCAGCGATCGCCGCGGATGGAAGCCCAGGCGCTTGCCCTGCTGTCCCGCACCGCAACGCTGGGTCCGTCGTGGAAACCCCAGCGTGCGCGCGTGACGACGTTTGGGATCACGTTCCCCGAGGCGATCACCTTCCTGAAACCCAAGACGGAAGAGAAGCCCGAGCGTCTTGAATCGATCCTGCCGCCTGAACCGGTGGTGCCTGTCGAAGAAGTCTCGGCTGGCGAGGCTCCGCCGAAGAAAGCGACGCGGATCAAGCCGCCGAAAGACGCGCTGACGATCGAAGACCGCCTGTTCTATGTCTTGCAGCCGCCGCTGGAAACGTGGCTGCGGGGACAGGAACTCATCATGCCGTTTGAACCGTTTCCCTATCAGTACGAGGGGATCGCATGGCTGTTCGCGCATGATTCAGCATTGCTGGCCGATGAGATGGGGCTGGGCAAAACGATGCAGACGATCACGGCGATCCGCCTGATGGTCCGCAGCGGGCAGGTGCGGCGGGTGCTGCTGGTTTGTCCGAAGCCGCTGCTGCCCAACTGGCAGCGTGAGTTTCGGACGTGGGCGGAAGAACTTCCCTTCGTGGTGGTGGAAGGGGAGACGGAACGCCGCCGACTGACGTGGCAGATGCCGGGCGTCCCGATTCTGATCGCGAATTACGAATCGCTGGTCCGCGACTTCGCGTCGTTTCCCGAGGGCGAGTTTCCAAAGTTCGATCTCGTGGTGCTGGACGAAGCGCAGCGGATCAAGAATCGCGATTCGCGAACGGCGGAGACCGCGCGGGCGCTGCCGCGCCGCCGAAGCTGGGCTCTCACCGGGACTCCCATCGAAAACCGCCCTGAAGAGATGGGCGCGCTCTTCGAGTTCATGGAGATCATTCCCAAGGGAGGCTCGCCCGACCTCAAGCAGTTGCAGTCGTTGTCGCGTGATTTCGTGCTGCGGCGTACCAAAGACCTTGTCATGAAGGACATGCCGCCGCGACTGGACCGGAACGCAATTCTGGAGCTCAGCCCCGCTCAGCGGTTCGCCTATGACAAGGCGGAAAAGGAAGGGGTGATTCATCTCAACGAACTCGGCGACCAGATTTCGGTGCAGCACGTGTTCGAACTGGTTCTGCGGCTGAAGCAGATCTCGAACTGGGATCCGTTGACCGGCGAAAGCGCGAAGCTCGAAAGTCTGTGCGCTGACATGGAGGAAATCGCAGCCAGTGGCGGCAAGGCGATTCTCTTCAGCCAGTGGACGCGAAGTCTTGACTGGCTGTACGAGCGAACCAAGCAGTACGGGACCCTCGTCTATCACGGCGGCGTGCCGACAAAACAACGCGAGCCGATCCTCGCCAAGTTCAAAGAAGATCCGGACAGCCATCTGATTCTGATGAGCTACGGGACCGGAGCTGTCGGACTCAATTTGCAGTTCGCGGGCTATGTGTTTCTGTTCGACCGCTGGTGGAACCCGGCCATCGAAGACCAGGCCATCAACCGCGCCCATCGCATTGGCTGCAAGAGCCAGGTGATTGTCACGAAGTACATCAGCAAGGACACGATCGAAGAGCGAATCGATCGCGTGCTGAACGAGAAGCGGGAACTGTTCGCGGCGATTCTGGGCGAGGGAGACAACACGCGACCCTCGCTGAGCCTCAACGCCTCGGAAATCTTCGGCCTGTTCGACCTCAAGGCCCGCCAAGGTAAAGGGACGCGCAACATCGGCCCCAAACCGCCAGCAGCGGCGTGAAAGAGTCGCGGGGCGGGTGCCACTGGCTTTGCCAGTGCGCCCTCAGTTGATTAGCCAGAGGAACGCACTGGCGGAGCCAGTGGCACGCGATCAACAGTTCAAGTTTCTCGCTCGCGCAAAAAGAAACGTGGCAGCGTTTGAGGCTGCCACGTTCTGGAGAGGGATCGCGTGATCTCGAAGCCGTGTGTTACTTCAAGTCGAACGGTTCGAGCTTCGTGCTACCGGCCTTGACTTCGACCGTCAGGTCGGTCGTTTCCGGAGAGGCGTATTTCTTCGGCAGGTCATTCGGCTTCGTCGTCAGCGTGTCGCGGGAGAGGGTCACTTCGTGATGCACGACGGTGACCTTGTAAAGCCCGGCCGGCGCGCCGTCTCCGTTGTCGTAGGTCGACAAGACGAACTCGCCGTTCTCTTTCGATTTCGCCCAGGGACGAACGGACTCGGGAAATTCGCTGTCGAGCGGGAAGAAGGCCAGGTCGGCATCCTTCACCGGGCTGCCCTTATAGGTCACCACGCCGCTGACCGCTTGTACCGAGTCCCACGGCTTCCCACCGCCGCAACCGCAGCAGACCGTGATCGATGCCAGCAGGCTCACGATTCGGATCATGCGGTCCAACGGAAACACAGAGACGTTCATTTTGGTTTCACCCTATGGAACTGTCAGGAACATCCGTAAGAACTCGATTTGAAATGTCGCTGTCTAAAACTCGCCGAGAACTTCGCCGCCAGCCGGGGTGCAGAGACCGATGAACGTGCGGAAGTCGACGTTCTCGCTGATGAAGCGGACGGCTCCATCACCCATCGTGAAGTGGGCGCCCCCGGTGTGGAACGAGTAGGGCGACCCGGTGCCGTGGATGCCGATGGGCAACCCGAGAATCGAAGAGGCGATACCGGCCGAGGTGTAAGTCTGGCCGCGGATGTTGTGACCGTTGGTGGCGTTCATCGCCACGGATCCCCCGAGCACGCCGGTCGCGGAGGGGGTTTCGCCAAAGATGATGATGTCGCTGGCCGGTCGCGACCAGCCTCCCGAGTTGAGCCGGTCCGTCGACGAAGAAGCCGGATCGGTGTCGGTCAGGGCATTTCCGCCTGACAGACGCCTTGCTCCCTTGATGTAAACGTAGGGGCGTCCGGCCGACTCGGCGACGGCGATGGTGTTGCTCAGGCCGTCAGTCACGTCGCGGAACTTGCGTCCGCCTCGCGTCTGCAAACCCGTGGCGGTATCAATCGTCGCGTTCTTTGGGAAGAACCCCGGAACGTACGTGTAAGGATTGGAGATCCCTTGCGCCTGTTCGCTGGGGTCGACGAACGTGCCAGGGGCTGCGATACCGAGTGTCGTCGTAAAGACTCCCGGAGCAATCCCGTAGATGGGCGAGTAGTCGGTCGAGGCGGCGATGTTGGGAATGAACTGGGCGACGGATCCGGGAGGAGCCGTGTCAAGCACCCCAGCCGAGGGATTCGAAGGGCAGGTGAACGCCGGGATTACAGTCTGGGAGAGCGGAATATTGGTCCCCTGATTCCAGTTGATTCCCTTGTTGTACTGGTTGTAGATCGTCGCCTGGTCGATGTACGGCAGAAGGTCGGTCAGCACCGAGACGCGGCTTTGTTCGGTCGATCCCGAGACGTTCGACGGCGGACGCAGGCTGGTCGGCACACGACCGTACGCCCCTTCGAAGTTGTGGAACGCCAGACCAATTTGCTTGAGGTTGTTGCGGCACTGCGTGCGTCGTGCGGCTTCGCGGGCCTGCTGAACAGCCGGCAACAACAGGGCGATGAGAATCGCGATGATCGCAATCACCACGAGCAATTCAATGAGCGTGAATCCGCGACGCTGTGTTGGCGGACTGACCCGTAGCCGAACCATGCTAAGACTCCCAAAAACCGAATGACGAACGCTTTCACGGCCCGAGCCGACATAGCCTGAGCGACGGGTGACCGCACTAGGCAAGCGACGTGCCAATGCCGAATGGCGAAGACCACAATTTGAAATGAGGCCTGAAAAACAGGTGTTTTTTGCGATGATTGGGCCCGCTGGAAATTGCGGAGATCCAATCGAAGCTGGCACGGCGGTGCGATGACGCCACGAAATTTGATGGCCAGAGCCGTTATCCGGCCTGCCCATCCGTGACCTATCACGGCCCTGGTCTCTGGGTGGCCCCGGTTGCTCCGCAGCCGGGGGGCCGCAAGGCTCGCGAGGCTACCGTTCGCATTGGAATACACGGGACGGCAAATCCCAAACTGGCGGGTTGTACTTTGAGGTGTCAGCTCTGCTGGCAGCGTTAGCGGCACGACGAACCAAACCTCTTGGGCCTGTCGGCCCCCCGGTTGACGAGCAACCGGGGCCACCCCCAAGGACTTTCATACCGTGAAACGAATCCCTGGGAATGACCCGTGAAACGGGGCCGTCTTGACAGAAGTTGCCCAGCCACCTATGGCTCACGTTTTCCGCCCGGAGCCGCTGAATGTCCGTTCGAGTGTCGCTGATGGCCGCGCTGATGACCCTGTCGGGTCTGGCGGGGAGCGTCGTCGACGCGGACTGGGTCGATGAGCGACAAGTCGGGGCCTTTCGCATCCGCAGCGAATTCCCCCTGCGTGGTTTCGACGACATTTCGACGGAACTGACTCAGCTTCAGGACGACCTGGAAGAGACGCTCGGGCTGGAGTGCAACGACCACCCGATACACGTCTACCTGTTCGCATCGCGTTCCAGTTATCGCGCGTATCTGTCGATTCGCATTCCGGATGGCTTGCAGCGGAAAGCCCTCTACGTTCCCGCGAAGGACGCGGGCCGCATTTATGTCGTTCGTGGGAGCGACATGGCGACCGACCTCCGCCATGAGGCGACGCATGCCCTGCTCCTCAACGCCTTACCGTATGTGCCATTGTGGTTGGATGAAGGACTCGCCGAGTATTTCGAGGCACCTTCCGGACGGCGATTCTCCGGGCACCCACACGAGCGGGAACTGAAATGGGCCATCCGCTTCGGCTGGAGTCCCGACTTCGACAGGCTTGAAAGTCGCAAGGGACTTCTTGATATGACGGGCAAGGACTATCGCGACGCGTGGGGCATCGTCCATTTCTGCCTGCATTCGTCGCCGCAGGCCAAGAGCGTGCTCCTGGCCTATCTGCGGAAAATCAGCGACGGCGAGTTGGCCGGTTCGCTGCACGACGACCTCCGCCGCGTGATACCCGATGTCGAACGTCGGATCGCGCAGCACCTGAAATAGTGGAGTGGTCGAGGGTCTAGAGTCGAGGGTCGAGACAGCAGGGTGGCCGGATTCACGGTTCTGGCTGGTTTGTCGTCCTCGAAGTCAGGTTTTCTCACGGAGCCGCCGAGGCACGGAGAAATGCAGAATTGCCTTTGCGAGTCAGATACTGACTCCGTGAGGGGTTTTCTCCGTGCCTTTGCGGCTTGGTGAGAACACATAACGGACGGCTGTTTTCCGTGGGCGGACGAAGACGTCCCACCACAGCCACCCGAAAGGCCGACTTTTGCCCACTTGGCATTCGACGGGGACTTCTCCATGATCTCATGGGAATACGGTCGCTCGATGAGCGGCTGAGAGGGGGTCTGGCGAGGTCACTCGGCAATTCAACGAGGTTTTTTGCGATGGCAGACGGCGCGACGGCGGGGCGGGTGTTGGTCCACAATGTGTTTTTCACGCTCAAGGACGGCAGTCCGGAGGCCATCCAGAAGCTGACGGATGCGTGTCACAAATACCTGACAGGCCATCCGGGCGAGGTCTTTTTTGCCGCCGGGCCGCTCGTGCCGGAACTGGCCAGGCCCGTGAACGACCGTGCCTTTCATGTCGCGTTGTGCGTCGCGTTTGAAGACAAGGCGGCTCACGACGTCTACCAGACGGCAGAGCGGCATCTGCAATTCATCTCCGAGAACAAGGAGACCTGGGCGCAGGTTCGCGTGTTCGACAGTTATGATAGATAGCCAGCGGCGCGAGACGCCGGAACTGTCTTACTTTTTGAAGAGGCGTCAGAAACCGTTGGGGCGACCGGCGGAACTTTGACAGAGGTTTTTTGCCCGTGGATACCGGTCCGCTGTCGGCCGAGCCGCCGATCAGGCGTCTGTACGAATTGTCGCTCGCGGAGCTTGTCGCCTGGTGCGAAAGTCACGGCGAGGGGGGGTATCGCGCGCGGCAGATTCGGCGATGGCTGTTCGGGAAACGCGTCAACTCATTCGATGAGATGCACGATGTTCCGGCTGCGCTGCGGCAGAAACTGGCCGAAGCATTCACGCTTTTTCCGGCTCGGGTCGTCTCGCACCAGGTCGCGCGGGATCGGACCGAAAAGCTGCTGCTCGAACTGAGCGATGGCGAATGGATCGAATGCGTGCTGATGCGCGAGACCAGCCGACGCACGGTCTGCCTCAGCACACAGGTTGGCTGTGCGATGGGCTGCGTGTTCTGCGCCAGCGGCATGCTGGGACTAAAGCGCAACCTGAGCACGGGAGAGATTCTGGAACAGATCTTACGGCTCGACCGCCTGCTGACCGGTGACGAACGGCTGACGAACGTCGTCATCATGGGCATCGGCGAGCCGATGGCGAATCTCAAGAACCTGCTCCCGGCCCTCGACAGTATGAGCGATCCGGGCGGGTTTGGGCTGGGGGCACGGCGGATCACTGTGTCGACGGTCGGCCTTCCCGACCAGATGCGGAAACTCGCCGAAACGGGGAAGCAATACAACCTCGCCGTTTCGCTGCATGCTCCGAACGACGAACTTCGCGACCGGTTGGTGAAGGTCAATCGCAACACGGGCATTCCCGCGATCCTCGACGCAGCCGACGAGTACTTTGCGAAGACGGGCCGACGGGTCACGTTCGAGTATGTGTTGCTCTCGGGAATGAACGACTCCGCCGAGCAGGCCCTGGAACTGGCCGAACTGCTGCGGAACCGGGAAGCCCATGTGAATCTGATTCCCATGAATGGAGTCACGGAACTGCCATTCGTCGAGCCGACCGCGCCGCGAACGCGGGAGTTTTGCAGCATTCTCGAAGCGCATGGCATTCCCGCGACGGTTCGCAAACGCAAAGGGGCCGACATCGACGCGGCATGCGGGCAATTGCGATTGCAGCGGCATCAACAGGTGAATCCGGAGTTAGTGCCGCTCAACGCGACGAAACTGGAATCATAGTTGATCGACCGGCTTGGGGACTGAGGGAGGACCGGGGATGTCGATGGCATTGGGGGCCGCGGCCGAACCACTGGCACTCCGGCTGGAGACCCCGGAAAATGCGGTGCTGGCGTGGCCGCTGGCGGGTCCGACGGTGCGCGGGCTGGCCTACCTCATGGATTTCGCCATTCGCTGGGCGGTTTTCATTGTCGTGCTGGTCTTCGTCTCGCTGGCCAGCATCGCACTGCCGGGGCTGAGCCTGGGAATGATGTTCCTGGTGCTGTTCCTGCTCGAATGGATCTATTTCATCGCGTTCGAGTACTTCTGGCAGGGGCGCACGCCCGGAAAAGCGCTGTGCGGCCTGCGCGCGATGATGGAAAACGGCCAACCCATTACCTGGTGGGCATCGACCACGCGCAACCTGCTGCGGGCGGCGGACACTTTGCCGCTGATGATCGTCTTCGGCGATCCGATCGGCGGGCTGGCCATGCTCCCCATCTATGGTCCAGCACTCGTTTCAATGGCGCTGACCCGCAACTGTCAGCGTCTTGGCGATCTTGCCGCGCGAACCGTGGTGATTGAGGAACGCCGCTGGAAGATGCCGAGCCAGATCGCGATCTTCAAGCACATTGAACCCCTACCCCGCGAAACGTTGTCGTCGTATGTCCCCAGCCGCAGAACGCTGGGAATTATCGATCGCTTCCTGGCACGCCGGACGGTGCTCACGCATCAACGGGGACACGCGATCGCGGCCGACTTCGCAGCGGTGCTCGCCCGCAAGCTGGGAGTTCCGGCCTCCGATCCGCTGCTCAGGGATTACCCGATGGCTTGGCTGGGGCGGGTTTATGTGACGTTCAACCCGCGCGTGGAACTAGCGGTTGAGGCCCCCCACACGGAAACCGACGCGGCTGAACCGGTGCGAGTTGAGCTATGAACAAACAGCAGTTTCTCGCATCCCGTCAGCAATCCTGGCACACGTTCGCCGCGCTCCTCAAGAAATTCGAGGGGAGCCGCAACCGTGCGACCGTCGCGCAAATCACACGCTTCTCACGGCTGCTGCGAGAGTTGTCTGGCGATCTCGCGACGCTGCGGTCGCGCGAGTTTGGCGACGACGTCGTTGACTACGTGAACGATCTGGTCGCGCGGGGGCACAACACGTTCTACAACCGTCCTCCCAGTCAATGGCGAGTGGCGTGGGACTTTCTCGCCTATGACTTTCCACGCACCGTTCGCCAGGAGTTCGGCTACTTCGCGGTGGCCGTGGCGCTGTTCTTTGGCCCCCTGGCCATTTTGTGGACACTCGTGCAACTTCATCCGCCGCGCGCGGAGCGCGTCATCTCGGCGCAGGAACTGGAGATGTTCGAGACGATGTATGAGTCGGAAGCAGCCGACGACGAGAGCATGGAAATGGCCGCCGAGACGGAAAGCGACACCTGGGACGAGTTTGCCGAGGACAATCGCGGCATGCAGGCCATGATGGCCGGTTTCTATGTTCAACATAACGTGGGGATCGCCCTGGAGTGCTTCGCGCGGGGATTTCTACTGGGCCTGGGGACGGTTTACACGCTGCTGTTCAATGGAATCGCGATTGGAGCGGTGGCCGGGTACGTGGTGGGCATGGGCCATGGTGAGCGATTCCTGAGCTTTATCGTTTCGCATGGCTCGTTCGAACTGACGGCGATTGCCATCGCGGGAGCCGGTGGCCTGGTGATTGGCGATTCGCTATTGCATCCCGGGCAATCGCGACTGTCCGATTCGCTGCTGCGACGAGGCCAGGTGGCCGTCAAACTGGCGGGCGGGGCCGCGGTGATGCTGGTCGTCGCGGCCATGATCGAAGGGTTCTGGTCGCCGTCGGCCATCCCGGCAACCATCAAGTATGCGGTCGGGGCTATCCTGTGGCTGATGGTCGCCATCTATCTGGTTTTCGCGGGGCGTGACCGATGAAGTTCGCCGACGTGCGAATCCCGCTGACTCCGCGCCCGGTCGTGACGTGTCTCGATCTGGCGGTCGCGTTGTGTGGTCAAAACGCCGGCGTCTATCTGTTGCTGTGGGCCGCGCATGCCGTTCCGACGGGCGGACTGGTCTGGTGGCTGTCCAATGCCTTTCCAGACTGGGCCTTGCTGGGGATTGTCGTCATTGTCGGCCTGGCCACCGGGTCGCTGGGAGTCTTCACCATTCGCGCGACGGCTCGGCTGGTGTTTGGCGAAGCGGTGAGCAGTCGTCGGGCCTTCATCGATGCGGAACATCCCGTCGCTGGGCTTTGGGGAAAATTGATGGCTGGCCGACTGGGCTTGTTCGCCGCTGCCCTCGTGTTGCTGTTTCCCGCACTCTTGATTGGTGTTCGCTGGGGGTTCTGGGCTGAAAGCCGTCTGCTACGCGGGCTGGAAGGCCATCGAGCCGATCGCCGGGGTGGAGAACTCGTTCAGATGGAGTACGGCGAACTGCTGATGCGGGCGCTGGGCCTGTTGACCGCGTGGTTCGTCGCAGCGGCGATCTTTTTCATCACGGCCGATTGCACGACGAAACTGGCGACCGGGCAATCGATTTTTCTGGGACGGCTGAGCGAACTCTCGGCGAACATGTACTACGAAGCCGACGTCTTCGACACATTTCCGATTTACTGGAAGCTGCTGACCACCGATCCGTGGGTGCTCGCAACCATCACGGCCTGCCTGCTCGCAAGTTACATCCCCGCGCGCGTGGCGTGGTTCCTGTGCTACCTCGACCTGCGCGTCCGCCGGGACTGCTGGGATGTGGAACTGGCGATGATCGAAGACGCGGCGCGCATGCAACCGCGACAGGTCGTCACGCGGCCTGCAGCCGAGCACGTTGCGGGGCAATAGGCAAACAATAGCTGTGCTGCATTATACAAGTTCGCCATCAAGTCGCTTGCTGGATGCGAGCGGTCTCGCTCGGCCGCGCAAGATTTCGGCAATATTTGAAATAGAATGTTGGCAGTAGCAATCAATCAGCGGAAGAGGCGACAATGCCGATGTACTTCTTCCTTTGGACCGACGAGTTCCTCGCGAAGATCGAGGAGCGGGGGATCGCGGTCGACGAGGTCATGGATGTGGTGCAGGGAGCGGCGTTCGTCTCGACCAGCGACTCGTCGGGGTTGCCGCTAGTGAAGGGCTACAGCGAAACCGGCAGGTATCTGATCGTGGTGTTCGAATGGGCCGACGATGAAGGGACGACCGTGATTCCGGTCACCGCCTTCACCCCCGACAAGGACTAGAATTATGAAGCCCAACGTAAAAATCCTGACGGACGAGGAGCGTACCGCCTGGCGCGAGCGTGTGGCAGCTATCGAAGCAGAGCGGCCAAAGATCGAGGACGACTTGAGAAAGATGGAACTGGCAGCCAAAGAGCCCGGATTCAGCGGGCAACTTCGCCGCGCGATTCACGGGACCAATCGTCGGGGCGTTCTGCTCCCGCAATTGATGGAGCGCGCGAACATCGAATGGGACGTCCTGGGACCGTTCCTGCGAGGACAGGCCCCGCTGCCGAGCGATGCGATTGATCGACTGATTGAGGCAATGGGCGTGAGCCTGGTTTTTCAGGAACATGAACAGGGCGCCTGATTTCGCAGTGGCGCTCACTCCGTCAATGCGCGGCCTCACCCGCCTTTGGCGTCGCATCCGTCGCGGGCTTGCCGAATTCGAAGTGGATCAGACGATTCTGCAGCCGGACTTCGACAGCATGCCGCTCCGGTCTCGGCCAGACAGTGTGATAGTCCTGAAGATGAGCGTCGCGGAACTCGTGTAAGAGTTCTCCCGTCCGTTTGTCGACACAGCGAACAATCCCTTCGCCTCCGGTGATTGCGGGATCCCGACCGGCTGGAATCTTCCAGGTGGTGACGAGAAGCGGTCCCGCGCGCGACTGCTCCAGGGGGAACGGCTCGTCGTCGAGATCCCGCCGCCAGAGAATCTGACGATTGTGACGGTTTATGGCCACCATCGGCCCGCGAATGAAGGGAACCCGGTAACTGTTGTGGACTTGGGAACCGCGTAACTGCAATTCGCCATCGACCCGCGTGGAAATGGCAAGATACCACCGCTCGGCGTCATGCATGGCGACGACGCGCTGCACGGGTTGGGGAACGTCGATCGTCAACGGACCGTCCAGTGTCGCGCCATCCTCGGCACGCAAGAACTCAAGCCAGCCGCGTGAATCGACGACCGCGAAGGTCTCGGCATCGAGTCGGGTGACAATCTGTCCCGGTTCCAATTCTCGCGACCAGCTCTCATGCCCAGTCGCCAGGTTGGTTCGCGCCACTCGCGACGGCGTCGAAGTCGAAACATGCCAGACATCGTTCCCGACGGTCTGGATGACATCGTCGCCGCGAATCCGAGTGGACGACTCTCCCAGCGGCTTGCCGTCACAGGCGCGAAAGCGAACCAGCCGTCCCTGATCGGGCCACCAGGCGATGACGGTGCTGTCATCGCCCAGGAGTCGTGAACCGGGCGAAATGTCGTGAACTTCCCAGAGCCAGCGACCGGTCAAGGTCTCAATGGCAACGACTTTGCCCTGCGAGCGATAGACGGTGTAGTCGCCGCGCACCGGGCCGACCTGCCCGAGTTCCTGCTCAAAGAGATCGAGTACGCGGACATCTTCTTCGCGCAGACCGACCCGAGCCCCATGCCAGCTCAGTTCCAGGTGGTCCTGCAAAAACGTCGTGGTGTCTGCTGTATCGAGAGTCCACAAAACACGAGCGGAGGGTTCTCCCTGTTCGTTATAGGGGGCCACCGCGAATAACTCGGTCCCCAGTTTCAGAATGAGAACCGGCCCCAGGCCCCAGCCACGATACAGGTTGTACAGATAACGGAACGGCGAGTTTGAAGCCGGCAGCGGCGTCTCCCAGACGCCGGATTGATCGTCGGCAACCAGCCGAATTCCCCGCGCCTGTCGGTCAACCGCGACATCAATCGATTCCCACGGGCTGCCCGGCTCGCAGATGATGGGGATCCGTCGTTGATAGACCTCATCGTGGAACCGGCCTTCCCGCTCAACACGAACTTTCGGGGGAGTAAGCGGCCAGCGCGATCGTGCCGATTCGCCGCGATCGCGCGGATTGAGACCTTGCGCGCCAGCGGCCGCGAGAATCGTCGAGCCGTCACGAAGTCGCCCGCCGGACTCGCGCGCGATGAGCTGGTTCCAGCGGCTTTCCGACTGCTCGCGGTAGCCGGTATCGGCCAGGTGCCGAGCCAGGCGAACGCCGGCGTCGCGGCGGGAATCGGCGGGGCCGCCATCGGCAAGGCTGGTCAGCGCGAAGACCGTGGCCGTCCAGTCGCGTCCGAGAAAGACCCGGTTGGTTTCGTCAAGCAGCATTTCCCGCGCGGGTCGCGTTGTCGACCAGCGATCGTGCAACCGTTGCAGGGCGAACGGGTCGGCGGCGTCGCGAGCCTGTTGGAATCGTTCGCGCAGCCTTTGCTCAAGCAGCTCGCGTCGCGGTGGATCGGCTGCGGCGAGCAGATCCTGCCACAGCCCCTGCCACCAGCGGTCGCCACGCACCCGGCGCGTCCACGGACCGACGACCACTCGCGGTTCGGGCGGCAGTTCTTCCGCGGCGGCGAACAGCCGGTCAGAGGCTTCTTCCAGGTCACCGGCCACGATAGCCGCCTCGATCGTCCGCGTCGTCAGCTCGATGCGTTCGCGGTCGTCGCGTGGCTCGAACGTCCACGCTTTGTCGAGTGCCCGCCAGTCGCTCGGCCAGGTTTCGAGCGCGAGTCGGCGTGCCTGCCGTGCCAGTTCGTGTCGAAACGGCTCATCGACTTTGGCAAGGATCGCGGGATCCGGGAGTTCGCCTTGATGCAGGCTGGCTTCAACGCTCGCGACGGCGGAATGGCTGGAACTCTCCGGGCTGTTCCAGGCCGAGTCGCCATCGGCGTGAAAGGTCACTTTGTCTAAACCCACGCTGATCCATCCATTGGGGACGCGCGACAGATTCCCAAGTCGATCCGAGGTTCCGTGTATCGGCGCGATCTCACCCGTCTGGCGATTCATGGCGACGACGCCAGCCGTTTCGTCGGGCTGCACGATCCAGGAAGCCGTGACACTGCCCGATCCGGACGGAGCCGACGTCGCGCGGAACCATGCGGTCTGTCCCGTATCCCGTTCGATGCCGCGCAAGCCATGCGACTCCTGCACGACGATGTGGTCGCCCGATCCATCCAGCACTTGAAGTCCGTCACCGCGAGGGATTTTCCAGAGAACCTTTCCGGAAGCTCGATCGACCGAGATCAACGACTGGGCCTCGGGAGTGGCGAGCACCAGGCGATTGCCGCGCAAGATCAGCGACGCCCGTCGCCAGGCGTTCCACCAGCGGTCGGTCGGGACGTTGCGTTCACTGCGGCGTTGGCCCGAAGTCGTCTCCGCAGCCTCTTCAACTTCGAAGCGGAAGGCCCAGTCAAGTTCGCGGCGGAGCGGATCGACGCAGATCAAGGCCCCGACACCCGTGAGTCCATAAATCCGTGTACCGTCCCAGAGAAGCGGGCAGTTCTGTCGCCGCCGCAACGGTTCAGACGCGAGAGTGGTCAGCGACGTGCCCACTGTCACCTGGTCGAGCAACGCCCCGCGTCGACGATCGAGAAACAGCAGGGCAACGTCTCCCTCGCGCTGGGCGAGAACAGCGATTTCGTCATCGAGCACCAGCGGCGAACCGAGAAAATACCATCCTCCGAGAGAGAAGGCGGAATCGGGCTGTTCGGCGCCAACGCGCCAATCCAGCGAGCCATCGTCGAGCCGATAGGCAGCGAGGCGATTCGTCCAGGGCGCGGGAGCGGCCGAGTTGTCGTCCCCGCGACGTAGCGGTCGACCGAGCATGGACGGGCTCGCTTCGCTGGCCGAAGATTCGATGACAAAAACCCGTTCTCCGTCGGCGGAAAGGGTTCCCTTGAGCGAATCGGCCGTGCGCCGGGCGTGCAGCATTTGCAGGATGTTGAGACGAAACGCCCGGTTCTCCAGCAGATTCGGCTGCTCGTTCAGCGTGGTCAAGTCGGGCTGAGCCACGCGCCAGGCAACCTGTCCATCCCGCATGCGGATCGAGAGGAGCTCGTTGACCGTGCGAAGAAGAACGGCGTCGCCCGCGATCAGGGGCTGGGCGGCCGGCAAGGGAAGAACACCTTCGCGACGATAGGCTGCGGCGAATTCGCCCAAGGGGTCGGCGAGCGACTGTGGAAGGGAAATGTCGACCGTCCAGACGGCCCGGGATGCCGGAGCGATTGCGGCGGACGATTCAACATTCGGACCGGAATGATCCCCTACGGCTGCCTGGAGCAGTTCTGGCCATTGTTCGCTGACGATGTCGCGTGCGATACGGTGTTCGCCGTGCCAGGGTAATGCCTGACTCTGCCACGATTCGCCCAGTCGTTCGAGCGCTTCGCGAGCATCCGATCTCCGTCCCGTATTTCGCAACGATTCGATCAGCATCAACTTGGTGATGGCATACCGTGGCGAGTCCCCGGGAAGCCGCTGCGACAATTCCTCGAATGCTGCTGCGGCATGGTTCCAGGAGCCCCGATCCCGGTCGCGCAGGGCGCGCTGCCACAGCCAGTCGAGGCTGGCGGCTGGCGACAACTCTTCATCCCTCGAACGCGACTCGGCAACTCCCACCTGTCCCTTGTTGACGATGTCGACCGGACCATCCGGCGAGCCGGACGATTTGCGAGGCGGCCACATCTCGCCGGGAATGCGGGCAGCCAGGTTCCGGGCCAGCCGTCGCGGCGACACCAAGAGGCCGTCGCGACGCACGAGCGACGAGTCAGGATCGGTGGCGATCTGTTCGAGAAGTTGCGCGGCCAGAAGATACTCGTGGCGCGCGAGATGATCTTCAGCGATTTGTAACCGCAACTCCTGCTGTCGCGAAACGGACAGCCGCAGCGACTGAGTCGTGTTCTCGGAGGAGGACGTCGTCAACGCGTCATCGGTTTGCGCGAATGTTGCGAAGACCGGCGTCAGCGAGAGGATGAAAGCCAAAAGGATGGGTGACGACCAACGCGGTCCGAACGTGCTCGGGAGCGAGGCAAAATGCTCTTCGGCGCGGCACCGGTCGCGAGGAACTCGCTCGGCAGGGAGTCGCGCCGACATGCGTTGACCTCCACTCTGCGTCACGCCATTCAGGAACGAATAGGATGCCGCGATCCCGTGGTCCTCGACCGATAGCTTCGATCTGGCCTCAAGTTCAGGCGCCATGAGGGCTTGTGAACAACGGTCCCGTCATCGGGATCCCTAGTCTGACCGAGAAAGCGATCCGACTCAATCGCGAAACCGGGAAATAAGGGTGCAAATCCCGATCCCCGGCCGCCTTTCGGAGCCAAAATGACAAATTTGCGATTCCAGCGACCGGCTGGCCCCCTTATGCAGTCACCGTGTCCAGGGCCTGTCGGAAGTCGGCGACGAGATCGTCGGGGTGTTCGATTCCGACGGAGACGCGCAAGGTCTGGTCACTGATGCCCCCCGCGCGGCGAGCGGCCTCGTTCATGGAGGCGTGGCTCATGGTGTCGGGATATTCGATCAGCGATTCAACGCCGCCGAGCGATTCCGCCAACTGGAACAGCGTCAGCTTCGCGAGCAACTGTTCGACGGCCGGTCGTCCGCCTTTGATGTCGAAGCTGACCATCGCTCCGAACCCGCGCTGCTGCTGTTTCGCGAGCGCGTGATGCGGATGCGTTTCGAGTCCGGGGTAGTAGACCTTCTGGACCCGCGGATGACCGTCCAGGAAACGGGCGAGCGCCATCGCGCCGCGCTGGTGTGCTTCCATTCGCGGTCCCAAAGTCTTCACGCCGCGCAGCACCAGCCAGGCGTCAAATGGCGAACAGGCGAGGCCGCAGGCATTGACGATGTAGCCGATCTTCTCGGCATGCGGCTTTGTCTTGCAGATGACCGCGCCACCCACAACGTCAGAGTGGCCGTTGAGGTACTTCGTGGTGGAATGCACGACGATATCGACCCCCAGGTCGAACGGCCGCTGCAAATACGGCGAAAGAAACGTGTTGTCGGCGATCGTGATGAGGTTGCTCGACTTCGCCACGTCGCACACCGCGCGAACATCAACCAGGTTGAGCAGCGGGTTGGACGGGGTCTCAATCCAGATCCCTTTGGTCTTGGGAGTGATCGCCTTGCGAATGTTTTCGACATTTCCCATGTCGACAAACGAAAAGTCGATTCCCATGCCGCGGAATACGCTGTCGAACAGGCGGTAAGTGCCGCCGTAGATGTCGTGGCCGGCAATCAGATGATCGCCCGGCTGAAACAGGTGCATCGTGGCAACGATGGCCGACATGCCGGTGCATGTGGCACGGGCATCGATGCCCCCTTCGAGCGCGGCGAGGTTTTCCTCGAGTGCCCGGCGGGTGGGGTTGCCGCTACGGGTGTAGTCGAACCCGCGATGGCCGTTGAGGTCATCCCAGCGAAACGTGGACGTGGGGTAAATGGGGGTCGTTGCCGACAGGAACGTGGCGTCCTTGTCGACTCCCGTATGGACACACCGGGTTTCAAAGTGCAAGTCGGACGCTGCCATGAACCGTTTACCCTTCCCCCGCGATCGTTTTCAATATGGGAACGATCGCGGCTCGCGCCGACCAATCGTCCACCCGTTCAAGTGGCCAGACATCCTACCGTTCGCGGGAGAATTGAGGTAGGCGGGCGCCGACGGACTCAGCCGTTCTGAGCCAACCCCTCGGCATCGGGTTCGGCGGGAATGTCTTCCGGCGGTTCGATGGACTTGGCGGTGCCGGGCTTCAGGCGCGGGCCAGTCCGATACTGATCGAGGACGACCTGCAAATGGTCGGCGTCCATCACTTCACGTTCGAGCAACTCCTTCGTGAGGTGCTCCATGGCGGGCCGACGATGCATGAGAATTTCGAAGGCTGTTTCGTACGCCTGATCGATCAGGCGACGAACTTCGAGGTCGATTTCCCGGACCGTCTCTTCACTGTGGGCCGTCTCCATGTGGGCGGTCGCTGTCCCCAGATACTGCGATCGCGACCCTTCGCTGTAGTGGACCCGGCCCAAACGGGGGCTCATGCCGAACTCGGTCACCATTCGCCGTGCGAGGTCGGTCGCCCGCTGCAAGTCGTTCGCGCCGCCGGTGGAGTTTTCCTGATAGACGATTTCCTCGGCGGCAATCCCCCCCAGCAGCACGCAGATGCGGTTCTGAAGCTCTGTGCGCGTGATGAGTTGTCGGTCTTCTTCAGGCCGTTGCAGCGTATAACCCAGTGCCCCCAGGCCACGAGGGATGATTGAAATCTTGTGAACGGGATCGACGTGCGGCAGCGAGCAGGCAACGAGGGCGTGTCCCACTTCGTGCCAGGCGACGCGAATTTTTTCTTCTTCCGGAATGATGCGGGTCTGCTTTTCCAGGCCGGCGACGACGCGCTCGATGCCTTCCTCGAATTCGGTGCGCGTCACTTTGGTCTTGTTGTTGCGCGCGGCAAGCAACGCCGCTTCGTTGACGAGATTCGCCAGATCGGCCCCGACGAAGCCCGGCGTGAGCTTGGCGATATGCCGCAAGTCGACGCTGTCGTCCATTTTCACGCGACCGGCATGAACCTTGAGGATTGCCTCGCGGCCCTTAATGTCGGGACGGTCGACCAAGACATGGCGATCAAAGCGGCCGGGCCGCATGAGTGCCGGGTCGAGGGTCTCGGGTCGGTTCGTCGCGCCGATCACGATGACCGACTGATCGGACGCAAAGCCGTCCATTTCGACCAGAAGCGCGTTGAGCGTCTGTTCGCGTTCGTCGTGGCCCCCCGGCATGCCGCTGCCGCGCGTCTTGCCGAGAGCGTCGAGTTCGTCGATGAAAATAATCGCGGGCGAGCGTTGGACGGCTTGCTGGAACATGTCGCGGACGCGCGCGGCCCCCACGCCGACGAACATTTCGACGAAGTCGCTACCGGAAAGCCCGAAAAAGGGGACACCCGCTTCGCCAGCAACGGCCTTCGCGAGCAGCGTCTTGCCCGTTCCCGGAGGACCGACCAGCAGAACGCCGCGGGGGATGCGTCCTCCCAGTGCCTGGTACTTCGAGGGATTGCGCAGAAACTCGACAATCTCGCGAAGTTCCTCGACCGCTTCCTCGATACCGGCGACGTCATGGAACGTCACGCCGAGATCTTCCTGGGCGTAGAGCCGACCGCGGCTGCGGCCGAATGTCATCGCCGAGCCCGCGCCGCCGATCTTGCGGAAGACGAACAGAAAGACGGCGAGAATCATCAGTGGAACGGCCAGCAGCAACAATAACTGCTGCCACTCGGGAGGTTCCTGCTGGTAACCGTAGGCAATGCCGGCTTTTTCCAGCATCGCGGTCAACGCGGCCTGATTCTCTTCCTTCATCCCCAGAACGGGCACGGTAAACCGCCGGGGAGTCTCGGACGATTCGGTCGACTTGTTCGGTCGATCCTGAAACGAGATCGCCGTGGGACCGATCTTCAGTTCGTGAACATTAGCCCGGCTGAGCGTCCCATCCGCCAGCTTGGCCTTGAGTTCGCTGAATTCGAGAACCGTACCGTTGCGATCGCGTCCGCCAAAGGCGAACAGCAGGACGGCGACGACCAGCCCGATCATCAGGTACCAGAACAGGTTACCGGAGGAACCTCGATCCGGCCGACGGGGAGCACTCTTGCGGGGCGGAGTCGGCTCCTGCGTGGCGGGCGGATTCTCGTTCGACATGCACGTCTCGCAATTGGCACGGAAAAACAACGAAATGAGCGGTCAGGGATCGGTTTCCTGACGCGACAGACTCGGCATAAGGCCGATCCGCCAGGGAACCAGAAGATTGTAGCGCGACCACGACAGGGGGGCAATCGGTGTGATCGCCTCCGCAGTTCGCAATCGTTGATCCGCTGCCCCTCGGAGGGAGCGGGAAAGCGGAACCTTCGAGCCTGAACTGCGTCTAAGAGCGGTAAGACGTTCGCCTCAGCCCGCGGCGCGCAGCGCGACTTCTTCGGCGTTGACGGCGATGATGGTAATGCCGAGTTTGTCGGCGAGTTCCACCACTTCCGGCTCATCCAGAAGGATGGTCTCCCCGGCTTCAATGGCCAGAACTCGGCCGCCGGATTCGTGCATGGTCTGAATGGTCTGCATGCCGACCGTGGGAACGTCGAACCGGCGGTCCTGCTGGGGCTTGGCGACCTTCACGACGGTGAAACCACCCCGGCGGCACAATTCGCCCGCGCGACGGATCGCCCGGTCGGTCCCCTCGATGGCCTCGACGGCCATGACGGCACAGTCATTGACAATGACGGACTGGCCGACATCCAGCCGGCCCATCTCCTTGGCGAGCTGCCAGCCGAATCGAATGTCGCGCCACTGGGCCTCGGTGGGCCGTTTCCGGGTCAGGAATCCGTGCTTCACGAGTAACTCCGGACAGAAATCGAGAGCCGATCCAAAATGCAGGCCGTCCCGCTCAAACTCCCGGATCACGGCCAGCAGCAGGGTGTCATCTTTCTTGTCTTTGGCGGCATAGCGAAACCACATGTGCAGGGTCCGCCAGTCCGGGAGCAGCCGCAGAATTCGCCACGGCTGAAAGAGCGAGGTCTTCTCGACCTTTCCCGCCATGACCAGTTCCCGCGTGCGCAGCCGCTTGAAGGTGCGGATGACCGTCCCCAATCGGGCGAGCGGCACCTCGCGATAGGTCTGACAGAATTCGCCCAGGTCCGGCGATGAGGATCCCATCAGGCCGACACAATGGACGTCGAAACCCTGCCGGGTCGCTTCGCGCGCGAAGACGATGGGAAAACGCCCCGCGCCGGCAATCAGTCCAACGCGGCGAGGCATCATGGGGACCGTCTGTTGTTCGAGAGTCGTCACCATGCGTGTCGTTGAATCGAGTTCTGGGGAGAGTATGCCACCGGCTTTGCCAGTGAGATCTCGACTGGGCGGCACTGGCAGAGCCAGCGGCACCCCCAATTCGCGGCTTTGAGATGTTCTAGCCCGCTGCTCGCAGGCTCGACGGCGGCGGCGCGGCAGCCAGTTCGGCTGAAAGGCGAGTCACTTCTTTTTGCAGGGCTTTGAGCTGGTCTCGCATTTCGGGGACGCGTTTCAGCGAGAAGACAAGGCGTTTCTGCTCGGCTTCGGGGGTCGCCGGGTAACCGATCCAGGTTTCGCCGGGTGGAATGTCGCGATGGACGCCGCCTTTGGCTCCCACCTGCGAGCCCGTGTGCATGGTGACGTGGTCTTTCACGCCCACCTGTCCGCCCAGTCGAACGTAGTCGCCGGTTTTGCAGCTTCCGGCCAGGCCGACCTGCGAGGCAAACACGTTGTGCTGCCCGAGTTCGCAGTTGTGGGCGATCATGACCATGTTGTCGATTTTCGTGCCCGCTCCAACGACCGTCGCCCCGATCATGGCCCGGTCGATCGTGGCACCCGCCCCGATTTCGACGTCATCGTGCAGGATGACGGTTCCACGCTGCGGGATTTTCTCGAGAGCCCCGTTCACGAGTCGATAGCCGAAGCCGTCTGCTCCGATGACCGCTCCCGCGTGAATGATGACGCGGTTCTTCAGGGTGACGTCGGCATACAGAACCGCATGGGGGTGCAGGACAACATCATCGCCGAGCACGCAGCCGGGCTGAATCACGGCGCCGGGGTGAATCTGGCAGTTTCGCCCCATGACGACGTCGTCGCCGACGACTGCTGTCGGTCCGACGTAACATCCTTCGCCCAATTGTGCAGATTCGCTGACGAACGCAGCCGGGGAAACGCCCGGAGCACACGAGGGACGCTGCGGCCTCACGATCTCAAGGACGGTGAGAAAGGCGGCCTGGGGATCTTCGACGAGAATCTGGGTAAGATCGGGGGTCTTGGCGGCAACGATATCGGCCAGGCGATGCGGCAGAAAAGCGGCAGCGGCCCGGCAATCGGCGAGTCGGCTGAGATGCTTTTCGTCCTGAATATAAGTGATTTCGCTGGGGCCGGCCTGCTCGATCGAGGCGACGCCGTCAATCCAGCGGTTTTCGGCTCCCCGGAGTTCGCCATTGACTAAGACGGCCAGAGCGGCGGCAGTGCGCGACATGGGACATCCTTTTCCCGACGGATACGCCAGCAACTTCCTGTCGCGGCGGCGCGTCCGGTTGGTCCGAACCTTCGCGCCGGGTTTGTACTCTTTGCAAATGGGTGGAGCAAGGGCAGATTGCGCCCCTTGGAGTCGGGGGCGGTTGACCTGTCGCCATTTTCAGCGCTGAAAGTGGCCTGAGTCGAGGGTCGAGAGACGAGAGTCGAGAAAGACGAGGAAATGATTCCGTCGCTTTCGCTCGACTCTGGACCCACGACTCTCGACCTGGCTGCAAAGTTCGCCCAGGCCGAGTTTCCCGACGGCTCAAGCGGGGTCGGAAACTTCGGCTGGCAACGCTGCTGGCAGTTTGTATAATTTCGGAGAGCGAAAAGCACGGGCGACTGTCACAGGTCGCCCGTCTTCTTTTTTGTCCGCATCGTTCGTGCGACCCTGCCGGTAACCTGCTGAAAGCCTCCCCGGGTGACATGAGCTCCGTCGCCAGAAGGCTTTTCGTGGGTCGAAGGAGTGTGCTCGCGAAAGCGTTGGCGATCTCCGGAACGCGCCGCGAACGACCGGACAACCCGTTTTGTTATTGTGAACGCCGCATGGATTGGCCCAAACTCGACGGACGTTTTCGTCCCGTTCGAGAGGCCCTCCGGGAACTGACGCGCGACGGAAAGTAGTGCCATGGAACGACAACCCATTTCTCGCGAAGGCTTTGACAAGCTCAAGGAAGAACTGCGCCGCCTGGAATACGAGGAATTTCCCCGGATTTCTCAGTTGGTGGCTGACGCGCGTGCGGAGGGCGATTTGAAAGAGAACGCCGAGTACCACGGCCAGCGCGAGGCCCAGGGGATGCTCCAGGCCAAGATCAACCAGTTGAAGACCAAGCTGGCGAACACCTACATCGTCGAAAAGTCGGAACAGGCGGCTGACGTCGTCTCGTTCGGCAGCCTCGTCACGTTGAAAGACCTGAAATTCGGCGACGAGGAGAAGTACGAAATCGTCGGTCCCGGAGAAGAGGACTACGACAGCGACATTCTCAAGATTCTGGCCACCAGCCCGATGGCGGTCGCCATGATGGGCAAAAAGCCGGGCGATCACTTCGAATTCGAAGCGCCGCGCGGCGTCCAGAAGTACGAAATCGTCGCGATCGAGCTGCCGTAAATCGGCGGCAGATCAATCGCCGGCGAGAGTTTCCGGAACCCACAACTGCTGGCTCGACGGCGATGCCACCTCGCGGGCAATCCGTCGAGCTTTCATGCGGACATACGGGGCAACAAACCGCCCGCGATAGCCGAAGTGCGTGGGCGGTGCTTTCCAGTCGGCCCGCTTTGGCTCGCGCAGGTCTTCGATGACGAACCCGGCGCGGCACAGGTCGCCGACCAACTGCTCCCAACGGTGCAGATACTCAACCGCACCGTCTTCGCGGTAAGAGCGATCTTCGACAGCGGGGAGCGGGCCGCCGTGGTAGTACTCGACTCCCAGGACGAATCGCCGCCGGTCGTCCTGATGGGAGATCTGCAAACTTGTCGGCTGCTTGTGCTGACTGATGTAGAGCCCGCCGGTCCGCAGTACGCGGGCGACCTCGCCATAAACGGCGGCCAAGTCCGGAATGTAGCAGGTGCTGACGGGTTGATGGACAATATCGAAGGTCGCGTCGCCGAGGCCTGAGAGATCGTCCATCGAGGCTTCCAACGTGCGGACAACCAGACCGCGCCGCTCGGACTCGCGACGATCGAGCTCCAGCATGCCGGGACTGATATCAACGACCGTCACCCGTGCGCCCGCCGAGGCATACAGGATCGACTGCCAGCCTCCTCCAGACGCGAGGCAGAGGACGTCGAGCCCGCGCACCGAGGGAGGCAGCCAGCCGCGACCATCAAGCGTTTTGAGCGGATCACGACATTCCTCGTCGGTCGCAACCTTGGCAAACTGGCTGCCGTTCGACAGGCGATTCCAGGCCGCCCGATTTGCGTTCTTCGACATGACCGTTCTCGATTCGACGTTGTTTCAAAGTCCGCAAGTTTTCGCGGGCTTTTCCGAAGGATTGTGAGCAGACGGCCGGGCGCGTCAACGAACCGCGAATGCTGAGGTTTTCGCGAGGGGAGCCGCGATTTCCCGTCGGACCGGACGCAGCCAGGCGCGAGTCGCCAGCCAGCATTTGCGGGCCTTCGACAGGCGGACTCGCCCCTGCGACAGACTGAAGTGCGTCGCGCGCAGTTTGAGGAACAATTCCCAGTAAATGTCGATCATCGCGCGCAGAATCGGACGCCCCGGCTGGTCCACGACGGCGAACAGCTCTTCGGCGGCCTCGTAATCGGCGAGCGCGCGGCTCGACATGCGTTCCATCAGGAGCTGAAAACCGGGGCCTTCGCGACCGGCGGCGAGTTCTTCGCGGGTATAGCCGCACTCGATGAAGTCCTGCTCCGGAATATAGAAGCGGCCCTGCCCAGCGTCTTCGGCGAGATCGCGGAGGATATTGGTCAGTTGCAGGGCGCGGCCGCAACGATCGGCGAGGACGAGTGCCCGTGGTTCCAGATACCCCCAGATGTGGAGACAGCAGACTCCCACGACGCCGGCGACCTGATGGCAATAGAATGACAGCTCATCGAACGTCGCGATGGTTCGCGGCGAGAGGTCGAACTCGACGCCATCGATGACGGTGAGCAGCGAGTCAGCCGGTATCGCATAACGATTCACAATATCGGCGAGCGCGGGGAGAGCCGGATGGCTGGGGGGGTGACCCGCGAGCGAATTCTTCACATCGGTCCGCCAGTTCTCGAGTTGGCGGCGACGATCGGTGAGGTCCAGTCGTTCATCGTCGGCGAGGTCATCGGTCACGCGCATGTAGGCGTAGAGCGCGCACATCGCCAGATAGCGGTCGCGTGGGAGGGTGTGGAAGGCGTAACCAAAGTTGCCGGCCGTCTGGCGCGTCAATTGACGACACCAGACGTACGACTCATTCAATCGGTTGTTCATCGAAGCGGCGTCTCTCGCGAAGACTGTGGTGGCAACCGCATGCCGGGTAGGATATCGCCCTGGAAGGCACTTCGCCTCTTCGCCCGAGGTCTGGTTCCGAGCGAACACGTGAATCGGGCCGCCAAGCCGTTTGATGCGAGACGCTGTCGTGGGTTTTCTGGTCGCCATCGAGGGAATTGACGGATCGGGCAAGGGGACACAAGCCGAACGGCTGGTCTCCCGGCTGACGTCTGAGGGCATCAAAACATCGCTGGTCAGCTTTCCTCGATACACGCAAACGACATTCGGGGCGAGGGTTGGCGAATTCCTGAATGGTCGCTTTGGCGCGCTCGATGAGGTCGACCCGTTTCTGGCGGCCCTGTTGTACGCCGGGGACCGGTTTGAATCGCGGGACCATCTGGCCGGGCTTTTGGCGACGCACGAAATTGTCGTCTGCGACCGGTTTGTCGCGTCGAACATTGCCCACCAGGGAGCCAAACGGACGGCCGAGGAGCGGGACCGATTGATTCGGGAAATCCTCACGGTCGAACACCAGGTGTTCCGCACGCCGCGACCCGACCTGACTGTCTGGCTCGATCTGCCAGTCGCCCAGGCGCAAGAGTTGATTGCGCGCAAGGCCCGGCGAACGTATACCGACAGCGCGGCTGATCTCCAGGAGGCCGACGGGGAGTATCTGCAAAGTGTAGCTGAAGTGTATGAACACCTGGCTGCGACTGAACCGGCGTGGTCGCGCGTCGCGGGTTGCCAGGACGGAGAACTGCGCACGGTTGACGATGTCGGCGAGGACGTTTTTCAGCGCGTCCATCGCGAGTTTCGTCGTCATCGGCTGATGCAGGAAGCCACCACGAAAGTCGATAACGGGACTTGCCCAAAGTCGTTCGCGGAACTGGTCGAATCGCGGCGAAAGTGGCTGAGCGAGTCGTTGGAGGCGTGGAGCCGTCAGGCGACACTCGCGGAGCTTGTCCTGGCCGAACGAGACTGGATTAATCTCGCGGGACAGGTCGATCCGGCACGGACTCTCTGGCGCTGGGCTTGGTCGCGATTCACAGCGCTGGTCCATCCGCAACTCGGGTTCGATGAGTCAGCCCGAGTTCGCGTCACACTGCATGATGGACGCGAGTTTCTGGGCCATCCCGACGGGCGGAAAAGTGCGGGCGGAGAGTTGTTCCTGCACGCCCGGCCCGCAAATTCAGACGCTTGGGAAGACGTGGGGCCGATTCGTCTCGATGAGATTGCGCGGGTTGAGGCGATTTCCGGGTGAGTCATCTCATTTCACGCACACGTATTGCGAACGCCGATCGGAAACAGCGACAATGGCTTGGTTCGAGGTCATTTGGACGGACGAAGCCATAGCCCATCTCGCCGAGCACGGCATTACCCCCGATGAATTTGAAGAAGTGGTGTTCGGCCAGCGGGCGAGAATCGAACGCAGTGATTCCACGGGTCTGCCGCTGATCCGCGGTTATACAACAGCCGGTCGATGGCTGGTCTGTGTATTCGAGTGGCTTGAAGACCCGTTGACCATGTTGCCGGTGACCGCCTACGAACCGGAGGAAAGATAATGGAGATCAAGCGGACGATGCGGACGCTGACCCCGGAAGAATCGGCCCGGATGAAGGAACTGGCTGAGAAAGTTGAAGCCGAGCGACCACTCATTGACGAAAAGTTCCGTCGCATGGAACTGGCAGCCGAGGAAGCGACTTTCAGCGGCCAGCTCAGACGAGCGATCCATGGCATTCACCAGCGAGGGCTCAGCCTGCCCGAATTCCTGGCGCAAACTGGCATGACCTGGGAGGCGTTGGAACGATTTCTTTTGGCCGAATCCCCACTTCCGAGCGACGCGATCGAACGCATCGCGGAGGTTCTGAATCTGGAATTGCAGGTCGCAGATGCGACTGAAAACCGGGGCGACTAACTCGAAACTTCGCGGCGGACGTCACTTGCGAGCGTCAAGAACACTTGGCCGGGCGTCCGGCTCGCTGTCATGAAGAGCCGAGACTCGACGAAGTCAATGAGCGCCCCGATTTATCTCGATGGAAATGCCACGACGCCTCCGTTGCCGGAGGTGTTGGAACTCATGTACGAGCTAAGCAGCCAGGCGTGGGGGAACCCTGGCAGTCGCCATGGTTTTGGACGCAAGGCCCGCCGCGTGCTCGAAGAGAGTCGAGAGACGATCGCGGAGATTCTGGACGCCGAGCCGGAAGAAGTGGTCTTCACCAGCGGCGGGACCGAGAGCAACAATCTGGCGATTTTTGGCTTGGCCCGCGGTTCGCGAAAGCGCCTCGTCAGCCCGCCGGGCGAACACCCCGCCACGCGGCAAACCTGCCTCGCCTTGGTTCAGCAAGGCTGGTCGATCGCCGCGTTGCCTATCGACGCCAATGGACTGATTCAACGGGACGAGATTGAGAACATCGTCACCGGCGAGACGGGACTGGTCACCGCGCTTGTGGCCCATAACGAGACCGGCATTCTTCAGAACGTCGCGCCGCTCGTGGAGCGGGCCGCAGACGTGGGGTGCCCGGTTCATCTCGATGCGGTGCAGGCTGTCGGTCGGATTCCGGTTTCCTTTCGCGAATTGGGATCGACGACGCTCAGTTTCGCGGCCCACAAGTTTCATGGACCCCGAGGAATCGGCGGATTGCTGGTACGTCAGGGCACGCGGCTGACTCCAGTCTTGCATGGCGGGCATCAGGAAGCCGGACTTCGACCGGGAACAGAACCCGTCATCCTGGCGGCGGGAATGGCCCATGCGCTGTCGACTTGGCATCGCGAGCGAGCGACCCGAATTGAACGGATGACGCGGCAGCGGGATGAACTTGAACAGCGCCTGACGGCGAATGCCGGGCCGCTGATTGTTCATGGTCAGTCGGTTTCACGCATCCCGAACACAAGCTGCATCGGCTTCCCTGAAGTTGATGGCGAAGCGCTCCTCGTGAATCTGGACCTGGAAGGAATCGCCTGTTCGCTGGGGACAACCTGCGCGAGCGGGTCGGCTGAGGCAGCCGAGGTCTTGCTGGCGATGGGCGTTTCGCCCGAATTGGCGAAGTCGTCGATTCGCTTCAGTCTGACGGCCCTGACGACGGACGCGGAGATTGAAGCAGCCGCCGAGCGAATTTCGAGGGTTGTCGCCCGCCTCCGGCAGAACGATCATTCGACGACAGCGATTGCTCGCGAGGAGGCCCATTCGTGACCAGTGTCTCGATTCGTTCCGTCCTGCAGGGCGGGCTCGTCATTCCGGCCCATCCGCTCGCGATCACGACGGCGAAGAAACTCGACGAGCGACGGCAACGGGCGCTCAGCCGCTACTACATCGCGGCCGGGGCGGGAGGTCTGGCGGTCGGCGTTCACACGACGCAGTTCGAGATCCGCGAACCACGCCATGGATTATTCCGGCCGGTTCTGGAACTGGCACGGGAGGAGTGCGATCGAGCCGATGCGGCCCGCAATACTCCATTGGTACGGATCGGCGGGATTTGTGGCGCGACCGCGCAGGCGGTGCGGGAAGCGGAACTGCTTCGCGACCTGGGGTATCACGTCGGACTCTTGAGCTTGGCGGCGCTCCGCAACGCCACTGATGAAGAACTGGTGGGCCATTGCCACGCGGTCTCGCGGGTAATCCCGCTATGCGGCTTCTATTTGCAGCCAGCGGTTGGGGGGCGCCTGTTGTCGTATCGCTTCTGGCGCAAGCTGGGCGAATCGGTCCCGGAGCTGTGGGCGGTCAAGCTGGCGCCGTTCAACCGGTATCAGTCGCTGGATGTCATTCGCGGACTGCGGGATGCCGGTCGGCACGATGTGGCGCTTTACACCGGCAACGATGACAATATTCTGATCGACCTGCTCACGCCCTGGCGCGTTGGCGAGACGTCGGAGCGGCCCAGCCGGATTGTCGGGGGGCTGCTCGGGCACTGGGCTGTCTGGACTCGGAAGGCCGTTGAGCAGTGGGAACGCTGCGATCGTGCGTGGCGCGAAGGTCACGTTGTGGACGCCGAACTTTTGACGCTGGCGTCGCAGGTGACTGATGCCAATGCCGCAGTTTTCGACGCGGCGAACGGGTTCGCAGGGTGCCTCGCGGGGATTCAGGAAGTTCTGCGACGGCAGGGACTTCTTGAGCATGCGGAGTGTCTCTCGGACCACGAGCGGCTGTCGCCCGGACAAGCCGAGGAACTCGATCGCATTGACCGCGTGTATCCACACCTGGTCGACGACGACTTCGTACTGGCAAACCGCGAAACGTGGCTCGCCGGTTAGCGAGTTTTCACGACTTAACATTTTCGGGTGGCACGCCCTGAAGGCTTTGCCAAAGGGCGTGGGACGTGTTCGTTTGCCACGCCCTTCGAAGACTCAGGGCGTGCCACCCTGCCGGGTCGGAATTACGCCAAAATCCGTGTCTGACTTGGAATGCACTGTTCCAGCCGGGCATTTGCCCGCGTTTGGAAAGTAGCCTCTCATTCGAGTCGCGCTCCTGGCCCATCCTCTCTTCGGAGTACGTGACCATGCCGACACGCAGTTTGTCGACCCGGCGTCTACCGGCCCTCGCACTGGGAGTCCTGGCCCTCACGATGGTGACGGGCGGCCGTCCGGGAGTGATTCGTGAGTTGACGCTTGATCCCGAAGCCGAGGTGGTTGAACTGTTTGCGGGAGAAACAGCGGGGCAGCTCAAGGTGCTGACGAAGTGCCAGGACGCCTATCAGGCCAACGTCCTCATCACCAATCTGACTGATGAATCCCTGACGGTTTCGGTTCCCGAAGCGGTGGTGGCCATGCATGTCCACGGACAGTTCGGTGCGTCGACCGGGGCCGGTAACGGGTTTTTCGGTCCGGGTGGATTGGGACAGGGAACAAACGGCTCCGGCGCCAGCCAGGGAATGAACCAGTTTGCCCAGACCGTTGGCGGCACCCTGCAACCGGGAGCGAGCGGTCAAACCTTTCCGGGTGGGCAGAACCTGTTCAATGGATCGGGAAACAATCCCGGTCAGGGCTTCTTTTCCATACCGCCGCAATCCACGGTGGGTCTGAAACTGGCATCCGTCTGCCTGGAATACGGCCGGCGGGAGCCTTCCGCGACAATGACGTACAGCCTGCGGCCCGTTGAGTCTTTTTCCAGCGATCCGGCGCTGGAGAAACTTCTGGCAAGCTATTCACCGCGAATTTCTCGCGACGCCATGCAAGCGGCCGCCTGGCACCTGGCGAGCGATCTCGACTGGGCGAAACTGCGATCCCTTCCCAAGAGCGGTCTGCAACCGGTGGGGGCGCGGCTCTTTACCACCAGCCAGTTGCGCGCGGGAGAGCAACTTGTCGAACAGGCGCTGACGGCTCGCCCCGATTCCCCTGAGACTTCAGAGGTTCACCCGGCGTCGTACCGCGTCTCGGCAGGAAATACTCCATAAGATTAATCCAAGGATGGATTTACACGGATTTAATGGCGGCGGTCTCCGTGACAATCGTCATGGCTGGGCAAACTGAATCGTCTGGCAGGTGGCCTGCTAGATTCATCCGAAATCCACGAATCGCAATCTACCCTCTGGTCCAGTGGGACGACTATCATGGAAGTTGCTGGGTTGACGGGTGTCGAGTGAGGGCGGTTTCGTTCTCGCACGCCTGCCCGTCCCGCCCGGGAACTCTGGACGGGCTCCCGGCGCGGCTGGAGTTGGAAGCTGGCCAAACTGCCATGATCGGCGGCCAAAGGCTGGAATTGCGTTCCGTGCCGGGTGACATCTTTACATGCCATCAACGCCGCATTTTCCCGCCACGCTCAACCTCTCCGAAGCGGATCATCGCTCCACGGAGGTGCTTCCTATCCTGAGCTTCGAGCCGCTTATGAAGCGAGCCCGATGGGGCGGCCGCCGCCTGGGAGAGCGTCTGGGAAAGCGGATCGGTTCGGAGACGGACTACGCCGAAAGCTGGGAACTGGCGGATCTTGGCCCCCAGCAGACGACCGTGACGGACGGTCCGTATGCCGACTGGACGCTGGAACGGCTCACGCAGTTTCGCGGTGAGCTCTTGCTCGGCCCCGACTGGAGCGGAAGCCGGTTCCCGCTCCTGGTCAAATTCCTCGACGCGGCGGACCGACTGTCCGTGCAGGTCCATCCCGACGATGCCGCGGCTGCTCAGGTGAATCCTCAGTGGTGCGGCAAAACGGAAGCTTGGGTGATTCTGGAAGCCGAGCCCGGCAGCCGTCTGTATGTGGGTCTGCATGAGGGCGTGACTCGGGACGATTTGCGACGACACCTTACCGAGGGAACCATCGCCGATTGTCTGCATGAGTTCGACCCGGCGCCGGGCGACTGCGTCCTAGTTCCGGCGGGAACGGTCCACGCGATTGGCGAGGGAATTCTGCTCGCGGAAATCCAGCAGCCGAGCGACATCACCTACCGCCTGTTTGATTGGAACCGTCTCGATTCCGACAGCCGGCCGCGGCCATTACAGGTTGAGGAGGCGCTGCGTTCGTTGCGGCTCGACGGACCCGTCAACCCGACCCGCCCTCGACAGATCGCCGCGATTCGCCATCGAGCCGAGCACCTGGTCTCGTCCCCCTATTTCAACATGGTCCGACGAAAAGGTCCGGGGATCTGGGTGCCGGATGACGATGGCCAATGTCATGTCGTGCTGGTTCTGAGCGGCCGGGTCGATCTCCGATTTGGTTCGGAAACCGAGAGCCTTGCGATCGGCTCGACCCGCCTGCTGCCGGCCCGACGCGCTGCCAGCGAGTGGACGCTCGGCGAGGGAACCATTCTGCTGGATGTGACTCCTGTGCTGCGCTGAGCTTTGCTTGAGCGGCGACGTGGGTCGCACAGCGCTCCCCGTTGGGTCGCGGCTAAATATCGGGATGGGATTTAGACTCGATCGGCTTCAGATGAGTTGTCGTGGCAATCCGGCTACCATGCGAGGGACTAAGAGGTCTTTGGCATGGAGGCAATGATGCCACGCGATTTTGTGAATGAAAGTCTGTCGCACGACCCCATTCATGGCTACATCCCGTTCATTTCGCGGTCGGGACTGTCGGCGGGGGAAGTGGCCGAACAGGATGTGATCGACCATCCCTGGGTGCAGAGGATGCGCCAGATTCACCAGTTGCAGACCGCCTGGTGGGTCTTTCCGTCGGCCGAGCATATGCGGTTTCAGCATGTGCTGGGCGCCATGCACCTGGCATCGTCGGTCCTGGAACACTGGTATTCGTCGTTGTGCGAAGCGAGCCGGAATGTGCCCTCGCGCGCCTATGTCGAGAGCCTGGTGCGCATGGCGGCCCTGCTGCATGACGTGGGTCATGGTCCGTTCGGCCATTTCTTCGATGACCAGTATCTCGATCGCTTCGGCGTCACGCATGAAGACATTGGCGCGGCGATCATCGAGCACGAACTGGGAGACCTGTTGCGCGGGATTCGCCGCAACCCAAACGGGAACCTGCAACCTCTTGAAGAACTGGATCCCCGGCAGGTGGCCTGGCTGATTCGTCGGCCGCGCCGGGATGGTTCGGGTGAAGAAGGGCATCCCGACTGGCTTCGAAAGCTGCGCTCGCTGTTCAGCGGCATCTACACGGTCGACAACATGGACTTCGTGTTGCGCGACGCGTACATGACCGGCTACAGCCAGCGCGCCTTCGATATCTCGCGGCTGCTGCGGTACACGTTCTTCACTCCCGCTGGCCTGACGATTCATGTCCGGGGACTGCCCACTCTGATCCAGTTCATCGAAGTTCGCGCGAGCCTGTTTCGGACGGTTTACTTCCACCGCACGGTGCGGGCGCTGGATCTCGCGCTGGAAGAACTCTTCCCCGAGACCATGCCCCATTTGTTCACCGGCAATCCTCTCGACAACCTGACCGCCTACCGGGGACTGACGGAGACATCGTTCCTGGTCGATGTGCAGCGCTGGGCACAGAGCGAGGATCCCGTCCTGAAGGATCTGGGCGGTCGCTGGCAGGACATTCTGCATCGCCGGGTTTCGTGGAAGATGGCCTGCGAGCGAACGCTCAGTTTTCACACGGCGTCTGCCGAACGAGTCAGCATCTTCTCAGAGCCAGATCTGGTGCTGAAGCGGGTGCGGGAGCGTCTGCCGAAGGGATCGCGCGAGATTCCGCTGAAGATCGATGTCGCGCGGCACTACCACCGGCCGAGCGCCCATCTGCCGGCGGGGGGCCAGAACTACATGCTCGACCCGGCTGCTGGGGCGACGCCGCAGGAACTGCACGACGACGAACTCTTCCGGGCGCTGCCGTTGAGTTCCTGCATCGTACGAATTTATTCCAAGGATCACACACACGATCAGATACTGAATTCAGCCCTGACCAGCGTGCTGGGAGATACGACCGACGCCAAGACGAACATGTAACGTCGGCCCGACCAGATATCCGTCACGAGCCGCAAAGATTCGCGCGACGGAAGACTCTCCGCTGTCGCTCCCAGTCGCAGCCAGGGGGAATCGGGGGCGTCGACCTGGCCTCCTCGTCGATATCACTTTCAGGAACCACCGATGCCTGGGCGTTGGTGGAGTCCGCCGCTTCGAATGGAGTCGCGTGCGGGCCGAGTTCAGGGAGGGGATCGTGCGAGCACTCTTTCAGGTGGTTTCAACACCCACGGAGCGACGGGGCAGTCGTCCGTTCTTGAGACGTTTTGCCGCCGTCAACCGGGTCTTGAAACCTGCTCTAGCGATTGTCGGCGTGCTGGGCCTGAGTCAAATCGGATGCGTCAGCACTCACTGCGCTTCGGGCGGATGCGCCACGTCATGGTCGCAATATCCCGGCGGGAGCCCCTGCTGCGGAGCCGAAAACTCCTGCGAAGCGGGCTGTGCGACGGGAGACTGCGGTTCCGACTGCGGGAACGGCCTGGGATGTCCGTCGTGCCAGCCCAGCAAATTGACGGCTCCGCACCACCACTACAAAGGCTGGTGCGACGAGTTGGTGTCGAAGCATACGGCTCATGGCTGCGCGGCCAAGGCGCTCAAGGACGTTGACCGGGCCTGCCGCGAATCGTGCCATTTTCGCGCCGGTTTCACGCAGGCGTTCGAGGATCTGGCCCTCGGCGGTCGTCCCGTTCTGCCAGCCGCGCCGCCGCCTAAATACTGGTCGGCCTACTACCGATCGTGCCGGGGCCGCCCGGCCGTCTCGGAGTGGTACGCGGGTTATGCGCAGGGTCTATCGGCCGCTGATGCCGTCGGCGTGACGGACTGGAACCGCATCGTCCTTTCGCCAACCGCAACGCCCGTAGCATGGCAACCAGCGGGTGGCTGGGGCGTCAGTCCCTTCGCGGGAGGGTACCAGCAAGCGGGGTGGCGGGGGAATTAAGAGAGCGGCCAGCCGCCAGCGGCGAGCAGCCAGCAAGCAGCCGTCAGGCATCAGCAATCAGCCGTCGGTTGGTGCGAAGCAGAATGCTTTCGGGACGACGGTGATTCCTTTTTCGGAGATCGTGAAGCCTCGGACGCGGTCGTTAACCGGGTCGACGCCGATTTGCGTGTTGGCCGGAACCGTGACCGACTTGTCGATGATCGCGTTGCGGACGACGCAGCCGGGACCGACTTTGACTCCTTGCAACAGGATCGAGTTCTCGACGATGGCTCCGTCGTGAACTTCGGCTCGGGCCGACAGAACCGAACGGCGGACGCAGCCGCCGACAATCAGCGTTCCCGCGCCGAGCATCGAATCGATCAACTGCCCGTCCGATCCGGAGGCTCCCGGAACAAGTCGGGCGGGTGGATTCTGCCCGTGATAGGTGCGAATCGCCCAGTCCGGCTGGTAAAGATCAAGCGGCGGGATCGGCTTGAGCAGATCCATGTGCGCTTCGTAGTACGCGTCGATCGTCCCCACGTCGCGCCAATACCGATCCTGCGAGACACGTCCCGACTTTCCGCCGAAGCGATATTCGAAAACGCGACGCTTGTCGATCATGTGGGGAATGATGTTTCGTCCGAAATCGTTCCGCGAGCCCGGCTCGGCATGATCGCGGCGCAGTTCCTCGCAGAGGACATCCGTCGAAAAGACATAGATCCCCATGGAAGCGAGCGCATGCCGGGGATCGCCGGGAATGGGTTTGGGGTTTTCGGGCTTTTCCTGAAACTCGACGATCCGCTGCTGGGCGTCGACCCCCATGACGCCGAATTCGCGGGCCTCGTCGAGCGAGACTTCCATGCAGGCGACGGTGCAGTCTGCTTTTTGTTCCTGGTGAAACGCCAGCAGGGCGGCATAGTCCATGCGATAGACATGATCGCCGGACAGCACCAGGCAATATTTGGCCCGGCTGCGCTCCAGCAGAAAGAGGTTCTGGTAGATGGCATCGGCCGTCCCGGAATACCACGAGTCGCCCGTCCGCATCTGCGGCGGAATGGTGGTGACGTACTCGCCGATTTCCGGATTGAAGATCGACCATCCATCACGCAGGTGTTTCTGCAGCGAATGCGACTTGTATTGCGTGAGGACGAGGATTCGCCTTAGTCCCGAGTGCAGGCAATTGCTCAGCGGGAAGTCGATGATGCGGTACTTGCCGGCAAACGGGACGGCGGGTTTGGCGCGATCCTGAGTGAGGGGATGCAGGCGCGAGCCGACGCCGCCGGCGAGAAGGATCGTGAGTGTGTCATCAAGCATTGTGTTCGCGGAATTCCCAGTTTGGAGCGCTTGCGGACGGGGAAAATCCGGCAGCAGGCATGCGCGCGCACGGACCAATCAACCACGTGGCAAATTGCCGCGCGGTGGGAACGGTCATGCGTTGCGCCGGGAGCGTGCGGCACAAGAGGCGATGAGAACAAGCCGGCGAGGAAGGCTTCTTCGAATTGCGTCACGACCGGCTGAAAGGCAGTCTGGTCGCGACGCGCATTCGGGGATGCATCCCTCAGCCGTTATCCCATCGCCGCGCGAGCGATTCGTCAAGGTTCTTGTTCGCGAACTCTTTCAGGCGGTTCGACTGACGACGGGGAGTCCCGGCATAACCGGCTTGGGGACGTTGGCGTGGAGCGTGACCGGAATCGCCTTGAACGACGGAGTTTTCGAGCGGGGATCGGCCGCCCGGGAGACAAGAACGTTGCACTCGGGGTAGTACATCGCGACATTCCCCGCGCGGATTTTCTCGAAGGCCGTCGCCCGCACGCCAGGCATTTCCCCCGTGTCGCTCCGAACCGTCACCCGGTCCCCATCGCGGAAGCCAAGTCGCGCCAGGTCATCGGGATGAATCAGGATGACGTCGCGACGATCGATTCCCCGGTAGAGATCGTATTCTTCGTAAACGACCGTGTTGAACTGCCCTTCACTGCGGATCGTCATGAGTCGCAGTTCATCGGGACCGCCAATGAGGGATGGGAGATCGTGGACCCGCAGCCGGGCCTTTCCGGAGGGTGTGGGAAATGTCGGCTCGTGAAATGTACGACCGGCGATCTGAAATTCGTGCTTGGTCTTGGCGATATCGGCCAGTTTGTCGAAGCCGGGGACCACTTTTGCGATGGCTTCGCGAATCTGGTTGGTATCGGCCATCAGCTTCCAGTCGATGGGGCCGCTGTTTCCGAGAACGCCGTCCGCGATTGTGGCGATGACCTCAACTTCGCTCTTCGGGCCAACGTGCCGGGCCGGGCCGCCATCGCTCAGCCGGACATAGTTGAACATCGACTCCTGGGTGGTCGGCTGTGGCTCTTCATCGCGAGCCAGTACCGGCAGAATGATCGTTTCGCGAGCCAGCCCCCACGCGTGGCCGGTATTGAGCGTGGTGTTGAGATAGACCAATTGGTCGAGTTCGCCGAGCGCTTGAGCCGCGAACGTCGAGTCGGGATTGGAGCCGTACAGGTTTCCGCCCAGGCAGAAGCCGACCTTCAGGCGACCGGCGTTCGCCCCCTCCATGCAGCCCAGCGTGTCGAGTCCTTCGGTCGTCGGCAGCTTCAAGCCGAAGTGAGATTCAAGTCGCTCGAAAATCGCATCTTTGAGGCGTGGGGTCACGCCCATCGAGCCGATTCCCTGGACGTTGGAGTGCCCGCGAATGGGCAATAGGCCCGCGTTCGGTCTGCCGACCATGCCTCGCAGGAGGGCCAGGTTGGCGATGGCCTCGACGTTCTGCACGCCGTGGGTGTGGTGCGTGATCCCCATCGTCCACGAGAAGACCACATTGCGGGCCTTCGCGTAGCGCTCGGCGATTGCGTCAATCTGGTCTCGGGTGACGCCCGATCGGGCCACGATCTCGTCCCAGGTGACGGCTGCCAAGCGGTCTCGCAAATCGGACCAGTTTTCACAGAACGATTCGAGAAATTTCAGGTCGTGCGCCTGCATCTCGACGATACGCTTGGCGACACCGGTCAAGAGGGCCAGGTCGCCGCCAATGTGCGGCTGCACGTACAGCGTGGCGATCTTCGTACCGAACAGCAGGCTGACCGGGTCGCTGGGAACACGGAAGTTGACCAACCCCGTTTCGATGATGGGGTTGATGACAACGACTTCGCCCCCTTTGCGGCGGACGTGCTTGAGCGTGCTCATCAGTCGCGGATGGTTGCTGGCCGGGTTTCCGCCAATGATAAAGACACAGTCGGCATGCTCAACGTCTTCGAGGACGAGCGTTGCCGTCCCCGTCCCCAGCGAACTGGCGAGACCCACGCCGCTGGCCTGGTGGCAATAGAAGCTGCAATTGTTGACGTTGTTCGTGCCGAAGACGCGAGCGAAGACTTGCAGCAGGAAGCCGGCTTCGTTGGAGCTACGGCCACTGAAGTACCAGAAGGTTTCGTCAGCCGAGACCCGCTTCAGCTTGCCGATGATTCGCTGAAACGCATCTTCCCAGGTGATCGGGCGATAATGAGACTCGCCCTGCGTGTGGAGCATGGGCTGGACGAGACGACCGCAGGTTTCCAGTTCGCGCGGAGTGAATGCCTGCAATTGGGGGATGGAGTAGGTTTGCCAGAACTCAGGCTTGATGGCCCCCTGCATGTCGGCCGCCATGGCCTGGAGCGATTTCTTGCAGACCTCCGGGAACATGCCCCGTTCGTTGACCAGCCCCCCTTTTTGACCTCCCATGCCGAGGGCGCAGGTCTTGCAGGCGTTTTTCGAGCGCATCGCCTTCCACAGCTTCCACAGACCGCCGACTTCGCGGGCCTTGGTCAGCGTGTAGAGAATTGCCGGAAAACCGCCGCCGCTACTGACTTTGCGCATGGTGTCACTCATCGGAGGTGAAGCCGAATTCGCAACACGTATGGTAGATCGGCGGCGTATCGGCCCGCAACAGGGGAAGCGCTCCCCGATGGGTCGCGGCTAAGGATGCGGGCAATCAGGACGGCAGAATCCGTGAAACGTCCGCCGGCGTGACGGTGATGATGCGTTCGAAGCCGGTGTGCTGGCGTTCGTAGCGAATGCTCGCGGCCTGGGAGGGATCGGCGTGGAGCACGCGAGCCAGGAGTTGTCGCTTGTCATCGGTGAGGGACGAGACCGCGGCGTCCCATTCGGTACGCTGCGCCATCACCAGCGATTCAAGTCGGGTGTCGTAAGACTGATAACCAGCCATGCGTTTTCCAGGTCGCTGTTGTTTGAAATCTGAATTAGCGATCCAGCGGGCAGCCCGATGCCCGAAGGACGGCTTCCTGCACGGCCAGGTCGTGCATCGGGGTCCAGCGGAGCGGGCGATTCGTGCGGATACAGTCCGCGAAATCGGCGGCATCGGCGACGTAGCGGTCATACGGGGCAATCTCGACCGTCTGGAGGCCCCGCTTGGCGCTGCCGCGCGGCCGGGACAGTGCCAGCCGGACGGTTGGCCGATCGAGCGGTTCGATGTGAAATGTCCCCTCGGTTCCACAGACGACAAAGTGGCGGCGGCTGAAGCCCTCGACTTCCAAGGCCGACGAACGGACGGTCGCCGTCGCGCGCGGATATTCGAAGACCGCGAGCATGTTATCGGCGAGGCCGTCATTAACGGTCGTTGATGAGCGGACGTAGGGAGTGATCTTGTCGCAGGGGCCAAGCACATCGACGAGGGCGTCGATCAGGTGGCAGCCGAGTTCGAACATCATGCCGCCGGGATAGCCGGCCAGTTCCTTCCGCTCAGCGGGTCCGACCACCTTGCTCATCACGGCGTGGACTTCGAACGGCTCTCCCAGCCAGCCTTGCGACAGATATTCCCGCAACATCACGAACGCGGGGTTGTAGCGGTACATGTACCCCATTTGCACGGGGATGTGTGCCTTGGTTGCCGTGTCCAGAATGCGCCGAAACTGCAACAGCGATTCGCCAGCCGGCTTGTCGAGATGAATGGGCAGCCGACGTTCAACGCAGGCTTCGGCATGCGTCAGCAGATCGCGGACGTCGGTTTCGATCGCGACGGCCTGCAACCCGTTGAGGTCAAGAAGTTCTTCAACGGCGAGAACGGGGATGTCGCGGTAGGCGGGATCTTTCGCCAGTTGTTGCCGCTTTGTTTCGTCTGGTTCCGCTATCCCGACAACTTCAAAGTCGGGCGAACGGCGATAGACCTGCATTTTGCCGGCCGCGTGCCCATGCCCCGTCCCAATCTGGGCAATTCGAATACGGTCCATGGGGGCTCCTCGCGGCTCGAAACGAATGCATTGTTAGAAAACGATCAGGACGCCAGCGGACCCTGACCGGCCGCGACACAGAAGTTGTAGTACGCGTCGACCGCCTGTCCGAGCTGACGGATTTCGATCCACTCATCCTTGGTATGGGCCTGGGCGATGTCTCCCGGTCCACAGACAACGGACGGCACCCCGGCGGCAGCCGTGCGCGAGGCATGCGTCCCGTAGGCAACGCCGATCCGCTCGCGCGGACCGACGGTGTTCTTGAGAACCTGTTGCAGGCGTGCGCTCCACGGACCGCTGAGTTCTTCAGAGAGGGCAGCGCTGTTGCAGAACGACGGCAGGAATTCGAATGGGAAATCGACCCGCTCGGCAATCCAGGCTCGGACCGTCTCCAGGGCGGATTCGGAGGACTCGCCGGGCAGCATGCGGCGGTCGATATCGACGGTGCAGTGATCGGGAACGACGTTCACGCTGGCTCCCCCTTCGATCAGCCCGACGCTGAGAGTCGCGGGACCACAAAGCGGATGGGCCGGAACGGAGCCAGGGAGATAGTCGGCGAACTCTTCCAGAGCATTCACAACCTTCGCCATGCGATAGATGGCGTTGACGCCATCTTGGGGCCGTGAACTGTGGCAGGCGACGCCGCCGACGCGAATTTTCCAGCGAAGCGCGCCGCGGTGAGCCACCACGACTTGTAATTCGGTCGGTTCCGCGACGACGGCGACATCGGGCTTCTTGGGACACAGGCGATAGGGGGGCGCTTTGCCGTGCCAGGAACCGCAAAGGTCGTGTATCCCGATACTGGTCGCTTCTTCGTCGCAGGTCATCGACAAAACGACGGTCGCACGGCCGGCAGGCTGCTCCTTCACCAGTCGGACAAAGGCCGCGAACATGGTCGCCAGCCCCCCTTTGACATCGCAGCTTCCACGGCCATACAGCTTGCCGTCACGCTCAAAGGGTTCGAATGGAGAAATCGTCATCCCATCGACCGGAACCGTGTCCTGATGCGCGTCGAGTAGGACGACCGGGGCCCCCGATCCGGCTTCGCACCTTGCGAGAATGTTGGCGCGGCCCGGAGCAATTTCCCGCCGTTCGTAGTCGATTCCCAGCGACTTGAGTTGTTCGCACAGAAAGTCGCTCACCCGCCCTTCGAGATATTCCGGGCCTTCGACCGCACGACCCATGGGGTTGACGCTGGGAATGGCGATGAGCTGCTTCAGAAGCGGCAACGGATCCATATCGATCTTTCCGGGTTCCAAAATGAGAATCGCGCGAACGATTCGGGGAGGATTTGGGTGGGACGGGCGTCGCTTTGATGCCCGTTAGCTTCGGGGAAATGTGTCGTCCAGGCGGGTTCGGGAGATCATCCGGCGGTTCAAGGGGCACGCATCAGCGGGCGGATTCGTAGCGAGTGAATTTGGAGAGGGCGGGGATCGAGCTTGGTGTCGTAAGAACCCAGCATGATTTCACCCGGCGAATAGTTTTCCAGCTCGCGCTCGGTCGCGATCGTTGTGGTATCGATCCGGAGAGTGAGGCGGCCGTCCGCCACGCGGATCACCACGGGCTTGGGGCCTTCCCACTCGTAGCGATTGATCTCTGTGTCGCTTTCCGGGACGACCATGCCGCGGCGAAATTCGCACTGATGCCACGGGCTGCCGCTGCGCTGCATGGTGACGTTGTAAACGAGGTTGCCGCGGCCGTCTTTCCAGCCGAACATCAGGAACAGGCCGCCGGTCCCGCCGCCGTCGATGACCCCTTCCAGATCGAATTCGTCGTGCTCGCCCAGCGAGACCGCCGCGTTCTTCCCTTCAACCCGTTGGATGTTTCCCTCGGCGATCCCCATCTTTCCGTTGATCGCGAAGTTGCCAAATAGAAAGGGATGGCCGGGATGCGGTCCCTTCAGGTCGAGTACCGCGACATTGGACAGGCCGCTCCGCTCGCGCAGTGGCTGCACGTTGGGGACAATCCGACGGGAGCGCAGATGCAGAACCTTCCACTTGCCTGGCGTCAGTTCGTCCGCCGAGTGAGTGACGGAAACCTCGCCCCCGGTCAGCACCAGGAGGATCATCAGCAAAAATGCCCGCGTGGTCGGCATCATGACGCTCCGGATTTCCCTCGAACGAATGGTCACTAACGTTCTACCGCGAGAGGGCATCCGGCGACAGGCAATTGGGGCGTATTTGGGGTAGCGCTCCCCGGTGGGTCGCGGCTAAGGGGCGAATTCAGTATGGAAGGCGGCCCCGGCTTGTTCTCTTTTCGTGGCACGTCAATACTCGGGAGGTCCGAAAACCAGCCGAAAGGAACCCAGGCTTGGTCAGTCCTGAGCTCGCTCAATTGGAATTGCTGTCGCGGATCGACCAGCTCCTCGAGGATCTGAGGACGTGGACGTCTGCCGACTCGCACTGGCAGCCGATTCGTCAGCAGCAGCGATTTCTGGGGCTGCTGGTCGATCGGCTGGAACCGTTGCGGTCTCGGCTGGAGTCGCCGCTGGTCGTCGCCACCTTTGGGGGCACCGGCAGCGGCAAGAGCAGCCTGGTGAATGCCCTGCTCGGCGAGGTGGTGACCACCGCCGGGCGCCAGCGTCCCACCACGACGCAGCCGGTTCTGATCGCTCACCCGGAAACCGTGCTGGAAACATACGGTCTGCCGACCGATGCGGTACGGGTGATTCGCCGCGACCTGCCGCTGCTGCGGGATCTCGTGCTCATCGACTGCCCGGACCCGGATACGACGGAGGACGAAACGGCTGGCAGCAATCTCGAACGTCTGCATGCCCTGCTCCCCTGGTGCGACGTGCTGTTGTGCATCAGCACGCAGGAAAAATACCGCTCCGCGAAAGTCAGTGATGAACTAAGGCAGGCGGCCGCGGGATGCCGGATGGTCTTTGTGCAGACGCACGCCGATCGCGATGACGACATTCGCGACGACTGGCGGCGGCAACTGGCCGGCGACTACGACATTTCCGAGATGTTCCTCGTCGATTCTCACGCGGCTCTCGCGCAGCGGCAGCGTGGGCAGAACCCGGATGGCGAATTCGGTCGCCTGATGGATCTGCTGCTCCACGAACTGTCGGCAACGCGTCGAATCCGGATTCGCAGGGCCAACCTGCTGGGGCTGTTCTGTCTGGCCGTGGATCGCAGCCTTTCGGAACTCACCGACTGGTCCCCACGGATCGAACAGATTGACGTCGCGTTAAGGACGGAAGAGGTCGCCATTCGGGATGAAATGAGCCAGCGGCTACAGACGGAGCTATTGGAAAGTCGCGCCGCGTGGGAGCGCCGGCTGTTGGGGCGAGTTGTCGAAGTTTGGGGAGCCAGTCCGTTTTCGCTGCTGCTGCGACTGTATCACCAGCAGGCCATCTGGCTGGGCTCGCTGGGGCTGATGCGGGCGCGCTCGACAGCCCAACTGGCGATCTGGGGAGCCTTGCAGGGTTCGCGGTGGTGGCTCACCCAGCGGCAGGATGAAGAGGCCGAAGCGCGAACTCGACGACCGACCGGGTTGTCGCCGACCGAAGAAAATCTCCGCAAAGCGAAGCTCGTCATCGATGGCTACACGCGCGAGGCGGGACTCGATGCGTCTGCCGCGCGGATGACTGACACGACGAACACAGCCGGTCGACTGGAAGGCGATTTTCTGGACGACGTCGGCAGCCGAATCGACGGCCTGATTCAGGACCTGGCCCGGCAGCATACCTGGTGGTGGCCGCGGCTGGTCTACGAGACCGGCTTCTGCCTGCTTCCGGCCTTTCTCTTGTACCGGATGGGACGGAACTTCTTCTACGATTCGTTCTGGGCTGTCCCCCCGGCCCCGCTATTGTCGACCGATTTTTACCTGCCCGCGATCATCTTTCTCGTGGCCTGGTGTGCCGTCTGGCTGATGCTCTACCTCCGGCGACTGGGACGCGGCCTGAAGGCCCGCATCCAAAAGCTGTCTGCCGATCTCGCGGCGGCTCGCTTCACAAGCGGGCTGTTCCCCGACATTCGCGAAGCCTGCCAGGAATTCACCCGCCAACTGGCTGCCCTGGAGCAACTGGCCGCGCGAGCGCGACTTTCGCGCGACTCCGCGGGTTCCGAGGGCGGCCGCCTGGCAGCCCTCAAGCGTTCGCCCGCCACGCACGATGCCGCGCCACGCGACCTGACCGCGTCCACGCCGGGGGTACGACCATGAAAGGCCGCAAGCCGCCCACGCTCTGGGAAGACATCCGCGGCGTCCTGTTTCGTGTCGAGCACATCGCCGAGACTCGTGCCTTTATCCTCGTCAACGTGCTCGACATCGTGATGACGTGGCGGCTGCTTACGATCGGAGACCATTTCTACGAATCAAATCCGGTCGCGAACTTCTTTCTGCACGCCTGGGGCCCGAAAGGAATGGTCTATTTCAAGCTCGGTGTCGTCGCCTTTGTCTGCATCATCGTGCAGATCGTGAATCAGCGCCGCCCCGATCGCGCACGATTGATCCTCACGCTGGGGACATTGATTGTCGGCTGCGTGGTCATCTATAGCCTTGTCTTGCTGATTCGCCACGGCGATCTCGCGATTCCTGTCATCTAACGTTCGATCCCTCCCCCTTTCAGAGGAAAAACATGCGTCGATTGCTGGACAAAGCGTCCCCGATGCCGCGCCGGCGGGGCAGCACGGCGAAAACAATCCTGATCGTGCTCGGAATTCTGGGGGGCGTTGCCTTCGTGTCCTGCCTGGGGATCGGTGTTGCCGGCTATTATTTCTTCAAGAAGACCCTTGGGGAGATGGCCGTCACGGATGAACCAGGTATTCGCAAGATTGTTGGCGAGATGGCCGACATCACGGTCCCTCCGGAGTTCGCGCCGCAGATGGCGTCGTCGGTCTTCGGCATACGAAACGTCTTCTTCAAATGGTGTCCGGACAAGAACTGCCCGCCCCTGTCCCTTGATGCCAACAACGCGGACGCCGACGGACCCGATGCCGAGCAACCGGGCACGCTAATGCTGACCAGCATTGCGACCGACCCCGACGATCCCCCCGCCGTGGTGAACGAAGACGCGGCGATGGAAGAGAACTTCTTCCTCGAGAACCTCGACGAAGAGTTCGCCGACTATACGGTCGAAAAATTGCCGCGAACGATTGGCGGAAGGAACTGCACATTCTTCATCGTGCATGGCCGCCGCCGGACATTTGAAGAACGCGGCGAAGCGGAAGCGATGGAGAGCAAAACACCGGGCGAAGCATCCGACGTGACAGGGGCGGAGCCCGTAGCGACGGAAGCGGAATCGCCCGAAACCCTCGTGGATAACACGACGAAAACCCCAGCCCCGGAAACCCCCGCTGGCCCCAAACTCTACTGGGTCCATGGCGAATTTCCCGGCAAGTCGGGAAGCGTGACCCTCGAACTGCACCTTCTCGAAGATCAGTACAACGCCGAAGTCGTCAAGGCGCTGATCGAGTCCATCCGGTGAACGGACGAACGCGCATTGTCCGCGAGCGGCTCGAGGCGACAGCCTTGGGCCGCCTCAGGAAGAAGGAAGCAAATCCTTTTGTCTCTCACCAAGGCGCCAAGGCACGGAGAAAGACAAGAATAAGCTTCGAGATGAGATTTTCCCCCTGCATTCTCCGTACCTTGGTGGCTTCGTGAGAGCCCCTGTCTTCCCATGGATACAATAATCCGGAACGCGAGTTCTGCGGACGCACTCTCTCGAAGCCCATCCCTCAAAAACGAAACGCCCCGGAAAGAGGAATCTCTCTCCGGGGCGTTTTCGTTGGCTTTGGTCTGGCTCTCAGCAGATTGCTTTCAGCTTTTCCGCCTGGCCTGTCTTTCCGCTCGGCTTAGAAATCTTCTTCGCTGACGACCGCCTGGCCCCAGCGCGAGGCGTCGGGCGTCACGAGGCGGGCATAGAGCCACTGATCCATGTTTTCGCTCAGCGTGATGCAGCGGCCGTCCATCATGGCCACGTTGATCGCGCCGGCGTGGTTGCCGGACGGACGCGGACGGAAGGCGTTCGTGCTCTGAACCTGGCTGTTGATCCACGAGGTTCGAGCCAACGAATCGCCCAGCGAACCAAAGGAAGCGGGCAGCGAACCGTTGCTCAGTGCATATCGCGGATTGGCGGAAATGTCCCCAAGACCCATCGGATTTGCCGGATCAACCGAAATGCCGAAGCCCAGACGATTGATCTCCGACGCACCCCAGCCGTTCTGACCCAGGTTTTGGGTTGAAGGCGCTGGCACGGCAAGTCCGCCAGTGACGTTCTCGACCAACATAATCGTGTTCGTCGTCCCATCGCCCTGGTTCACATCATCAATGCTGACTCGCGCGTTATCCGAATCATCCGCTGTCGAGGTCGTGAGCGCAGGCAGTTGCCAGAAGACGCCGGTCGCTCGGGCAATGCGACCATCAGCCGGAGTCACAAAGGTCGTGCTGCCGTCATAGTTCACACCATAGAACTGATGCTGGTTGTTTGTTCCCCAAGCTGCGCTCGACACGTAGCCCATATTGGCAACGTACGAAAGTCCCATTTTCTGGCCGTTGTTGTTGCGGTCATCAGGACAAGTGAAGACTCTCAGTGCGACCTGATCCTGCGACTTAATCCGACCAAGTCCGCTACCAACATCAACAACAGATTCGCGAATACTTCGGAAGAGAGCAGCCGAGTCCAACGCCGGCAGCAGTTGTATCGGCCAGCCAACGACAAGCGTCACGTTGCCAGTAGAAGGCGGCGTAATCGTGTCGTTGGAATAGCCGGGGGCGGTCATCGTATCGAGGAGGCGAGGAAGCTTGTCGCCCGAGCCGCTCGCCACGTTGGTGACGGCCAGCGCGACCTGCTTCATGTTGTTCAGACATTGCAGCTTGCGAGCCGCCGCGCGGGCGCTTTGCACGGCGGGGGCGATCAGCGAGATCAGCACGGCGATGATCGAGATCACCACCAGCAGTTCGATCAGGGTAAAGCCGCGTCGCGGCTGTTGGCTAACCGGTTTTTTCAGACGAGCGTTCATGACGATGGTTCTCCAGTGTTCAGAGGGGACGAGCGACGAAAGTCCAGGAACGAATTGAAAAGGGTTGTTGACGGCTGCTTTCTAAACGGGAAATCGCGTCGAAATTCGCCATCATCTGGCTGCGGACTGATTCGTCGGGACTGGCCACGCACCGTTGTCCCCTGCCGCGCGCCCTGCATTATGCCAAATCTCACGGGTCTGTCTGCAAAAAACTCGTGAAAACCCGAGTTCCGGCAGGCGACCCCACTGTCGACACCCGGCGTGACGGCTTTTTCCGTGCGATCGCCGAATTCCGCACCAATTGCGTCAAACCGCCCGTCGCGTTTTGCCGCGTCCGCGGGAGAGAAAACTGCGAAACCCCTGTTTTTGCAAGGTTTTCCGCAAGTCGTCGGCCCGTCGACTCTCTCCCTGTACAACTTTTGTGCCGCTGGTGGCGGCCAGCCGCCAGCTTCCAGCCGCCAGCGGGGAGGGATCAGGGGTCAGCGGAGGATCAGGAATCAGCCATTAACCGCTTTCGGCCTTCTGCTCCCTCTCGCCCCCTCACCCACTCTCCCCATCGCCTCCGCCGGCTCTCGGCTTTCCACCAACCACTTCCCTACTGCAATACCTGCCGGAACTGGATGACGCTGCGGAAGTCGAACCGCTGCGTCGCCGGATCCCAGGCATCCTCGGCCCGCGTTCTGTCGATCACGAAAAAGCCTCGATGGTCCGGCGTGCTGACCGGCACCGAGGTATCCAGCGGCTCGCCAATCTGGATCGCCCCGTTGTTCTCCACGGCCTTGAAATACTTCAGCGACAGGTAGATCACGAAGACGTTACTGCGGGTCGTGACGTTATTCGCGATCTTCGCGAGAATGCGGTTACGCACGGTGGGATCGACGGAACGGTTCGCATGGTCCGCCGCCGTACCCAGTTCGAAGAAGTGGCGGTGCGTATCCTTCGTCACGCCATTGTCGGTCGGCCACGAGCGCAACAGTGTCGGTTCCACGGAATTCTGTGCTGCCGCCCATTGCTCGGCCCGGGTCCAGCTTCGGAACGGCGTCGAATTGACGGTTCCGGGCAGGAACCAACCGGTCGTTGAATCGGGTTGCGGGGTCTGGTTCAGTCCGGCCACGCGGCGGCCGTCGCGTGCTTCCAGGAAGCTGTACCACCAGTTCTGAATGCCAGAACCGTTCGTTCCATCCATGTTGTAGAACGTGTCGGTTCTCAAGAGCGGCGGCACCGAATGGATATCGATGTTGCCGTCGCCATCGAGATCCTCGTTAATCGGCGGATCAGGCAGGTTCGGGGCCGTCGCCGCTCCCCCCATGCCATCGAGCGAACCGTTCTGGTTGTAGTCATCCATGAACATGAGCCGCATGACGGTCGGGTCGTCGATGAGCGCGGCGAGCACTTCCGGATGGCGGATCGTGTTGATGTTGATCTTTCCCGGAACGCGCGGGTAATCGAGCGCGTTGGCGAAGCCGGGAATGCCACGGTGAGTCCGTGTCGGGACTTCGAGGAATTCCAGCAGCCGGTGCCACCGGTTGGGGAGCACGATGTTGACCGCATCGATGTTCGTGCGGTTCGTGTTCAGGAAGTAATGCTCGGCCGTCAGGCCCTTCGCGGCAGAGTCGCCGCCGCCAATTCCCAACTGGAACAGTTCCACGATCGAGGCATAGTCGCGATCGAGCACTGCCTGAAAGCGGTCGAACGCCGCCGGGCTGCCGTAGTTGTCGGCGGCCAGCGTGTTCTGCACGCGAGTGGCGCCTGGATTGTTGAATTCTTCGTCGAGATTGGCAAACGGCTGATCGCGTTCGGTGCTCTTGATCTCGGTGAGCGCCGTGTCGATGTTGCTGTTATTAAAGCTCTTGACGTGCAGTTCGGGCCGTTGCGAATCGACGGTCACCCAGGGGTTGTGCGTCGCGTCTTCCGGCAGGTCTGGATAGACGAGCCGCTGGAGGCGGAACCGGATGCTGGGCGTTGAACCGACCGAACCGGAGCCAAAGTCGTGCATGGTCGGCGCGTTCGTGGCATCCACCATGGGCGTCCCCGATGGCGAATAGCGCGAGCTATGAGCGGGAAGTTCCATTTCCACGTTCGGCGCCAGGCCATTGGCGGGAGCGATCCACGCGGAGGGCGTGTTGTCCCAGTCGGAAGGGGGCGTCGATCCGTCGGCGACCTTCATGACGCTGGGATGATTACCGCCAATCGGCGTTCCACTGGGCGGAATGCCGACCGAGGCTATCGTATAGAGGTCGCCCGCATTGATCGTCTGATCGAGCAACTGGAATTCGCGCGTGATCGCATCCCCGACGGGGTCCGACATGCCGCCCGTTTCCTGCAGCGTCGTGGCGACCTGAATTCGCCAGCCTTCGGTATCGAGGTCGACATTGCGCGGGCCGGGGTTTCGCAGTTCCACGTACGAGAAGTAAAAGTCCCCCTCGTCGTCGGTCCACTGGGTTCGGTTCTCGTCGTTCGTCAAGGCTGCCGCGCGAACCAGCAGCGTTTCGCTGATGGTCAGATCCAGGCGCTCGACACCCCAGACGACATCGCGATCACTTTCGCTGGAATTGGTGTAGGGGTCGTCATCGAGGTTCCAGCCGTTCGACAGATTCACATCGTATTCGAACTTGGTAAAGATGTTATCGCGATCGAGCGAGTCGACGATATTGACGGCGAACTGCGCCATGCGCCGCATCAGCACCCGATCTTCGCTTCCATCGCTTGAGTCAACCTGAGTCGCTCCACCACCATTCTGCGTCGGGTTCTTCGGCAACCCACCAGTCTCTTCTTCGCCCCAGCACATCGTGTAGAGCAAGACATAGATGTCACGCGCCATGAGCTGGCGGTCGCGGCGTGCCCACCATTCCTGGGCTTTCGCGGTGGAGAAGGCACCGTTGGCCGGGTAGGCGTACGGCCCCCCCATCGCTGAACCGTCGACCGCGGCCGTGTTGTGGTTGGTCAGCGGGCGGGTCGCCACGACCAGTTCGGGAGGAATCTGGCCGGGGTTAAAGTTGGGCAGCGGATCGCCGTTCACGTTGGTCAGCAGTTCGTTGAGGCTCAGCCGGAACTGCAAGCGGGTTTCCTCGCGATTGCCGGGCTCGACCTCGATCAGCTTCCGGAGGAGCGGGCGGAACGGATCGACGGGATTCGCCGAACCGCCGTTCCCGGAACTGTAGACCAGGCCGTTATACGCAGTCGGAAACTCGGGACGGCCATCGCCATCGGCGTCGGCGTTGTACTCCCAGGCGCGGCTGGCGTCGTACGGCGGCGGGTTGAACTGTTTGCGATCCCAGCTGAGGGTCGTGAACTTCCCGCGATGCCGCTGTGCCGAACGGAATCCTTCGTAAAGCCCGCCAGTCGTGGGGAACGTGCTGACGCTGGTATCGAAGTTGAACGGCGCCAATCGCGACAGCCTGGAGTTGCCCCCCGTGGCACGATTGAAGTCGGAATTGCTCAGATGAAGCAGCCGCATTTCATCGGGTCCGAACAGGTCATCCGACGGACTCGCGCTCCGCAAGTCGAAGATGGTCTCCATCATGTCATTGCTGAGCGTTTCCGACACCGACGCGGTCATGCCGTTGGTGTACGTCGACCAGACCGGCTGCACGCTGGCAAGCGTGCTATAACCGTTGAATTGGGGCCAGCGGGCCAGGTTGGTGGGCGCGGTTGGACCTACGCGCGCATACTTGCCGAATGTTGTGAACGATCCCAACCCTGCATAGTCCATGGGGCGGCCAAAGGGAATAAAGCCCTGGCCGTAGAACCCCCCGCTGACCTGCTGGGCGTCGCTGTTGTCGTCGACGTCAGTCTGCCCCGGACCGGGCCAGGGGTTAAAGAACGCGGCCGTCCGGCTCGTGGAGTTCAGGACGTTCTGGTACATCTTCTCGACTTCGCCGAACCGGCCGGGGATCAGGTCGGTGGTCGTCTGGTTGAACCGGCCCATCAGCATGAAGAGCCATTCGCGGTTCGCCGATTCAAATTGCAGATTCGGCGGCGTGTTGCTGAAGAAGTCTTCGGCGGTATAGGCCCCTTCGATGCCCGGCTGACGATTGAGGGCCCACAAGGGATTCACCTCGGCCGGCGTCAGTCCCAGGTTCGACCGGCTGACGTAGCGATCCTGACCGGCGCCCGCCGTGTAGGCGAACTCGGCATCCATGGGAACGCTGCCGTCCCAGACGCGGGCCAGGTTGCCATGAACGTTCAAGTTCAGAAGCGCATCGGCGTCTTTGATCGTCGCGGAAATCAGAGGAACGTAGAGCTGACCCGATTCGTCTTCGAGCGCGGGAAAGTCGACATCCAGCCAGACTCCTTCGCGGGTGCCATCGCCATCGTTGTCGACGTCGTACTCGTAAATCCACTCGCCGGTCGACACGTTCTGCGAATTCGACCAGACTCCCTGCTCGCCCTTACGGGTGTTGTCGCCGTCGGGATCATCGAGCGGTTCGAACGGGAACGGACCAACACCCCCGCTCGCCGACGTTAGAAATCGCGAAACTGAAGTGTTAAGACGCCGACCAGCCGGAGGGACGTAGACGTGGCCTTCGTTCGGACGCATTACCCGTTGTGCAACATTCGCGTCTCTATACCAATCCGGAGCCAGGCTCAAATCTACGTATTGCGGGCGATGAAACGACGGAATGATCACGCGCCGACCATCGCGGTCGGGACCATCGTAAAAGAGAAAGACATTGTTGATGTCGGGATAGGTATAGTCGACGTCCGGCTGGGGATAGTTCGACAGGTCTCGTTCCTGTCCGCCATTCGCGGCGGGCGAGTCATTAAAATCGGCATAGGTTCCCGGATTGCTGGGATCGACTCCCTCACCGTTAAACGGATGGAGATCGCTCCCGAGCATATTGGGGATAACGGAGTGACGTCCGCCGTAGAGCGCGCTGTTCTTGTACTGGCCCTGCTTGGGTCCGACGATGATCTGTTCCAGCGCGAGGTCCATCTGCTGGTCGATCGTGAAGTCGTACTTTTCGACCTTGGCGGCGTTGCTGTAATACTCGGCCGACAGCCGTTCCTGCGTGGCGAACAGGTAGAAGAGGACGCCCAGCAGCGACAGCATGGCCATCAGGACCATGACGATCAAGAGGGCGGACCCGCGACGGTCATGCGTCGGAGCGAATTCGCGCTGGTGAGGCATTCGAGTCGGCATAGTGGCACCTCGGGAGTTGCGCCCGTGCGGCCCGCGGGATTGTTTTCTGGAAGACCGCCAACGGCGTTGGCGGCTTTTCAGCCGGTCAGTCGACCAGGTTGTGAACGATGGTCACCTGGCGCATCTGATCGCTGGGAATATCGAAGAAACGGACGGTGATCTGAATGGCTTTCAATGGTCGCCAGTTGTCGACGGCTTCCCAGACGCACTCGTTATCGACGACGCGAGCTCCGGCGGCTGTCGGCCAGGTCGGCTGATTTGTCAGGTTCGCGCCCGACAGTGCTGTTGGTCCTGATGTACCGTTGAAGCCAACCATGCGGTAGAAGAACCGAGTATTGCGAGGTAAACGCGACTGTCCTTCATTGATGTCGCCCGGTGGGAAGTAAGGGGGAAAGACCCGGTCCCCGATAGAATACGGATTGTTGTTCTGCCAGTTCGGAATGATCGCCGTGGCTCCGTTTGGCAAGGTGTTCGGCGTCGTGTCGGTCGTGTCGATGTGCTCATTCTGCGGCTTGAACGTGCGCAGACGATAGGGGGGCGGAAGGTTGGTTTCGCCCGAATCGCGGTTACTGTCGGCGTCATAGTCGAGCCAGAGCCCGGCGAGCGAAGAATCGGCGGAGTTCTCCGGCCCCGGATACCAGGTATCCAGGACATTATCGACACCCGCGACCCCGACGGGACCGAACGTGGGTCCGCCCGAACCCGTCAGGCGATAGTTGTTCGGGTTGAAGTAAACTGCCCCGAGGCCGCCGATGTCGACGAAACGATTCGCGCCGTCGTCCCAGACTTTGATGTCGAAGGCATGCACGTTCGGCAACAGCAGGTCTTCACCGCGCCGAGGCCCGCTGACCGGACCGTCAACGATCCCGTCGTTATCTGCATCCGCATAAGTGGCGCTCATCGGATTGATGCCGCTGTTCACGCCATGGGGATAATTAATGTTGGACCGGGACGTCTCTTCATGAGTCAGACGACCCACGTAGAACGTCGCCGCCGAACTCGCGGCGTTCCATTCGCGCGAGCGGCCTGTCGTCGTGTTGTGCCCGAAGCGCCAGTTGGGCCGACCGAAGGGGAACTGCGTGTTGGTCGAGGCGTTGTTGAGGTCATCAATCCCATGGAACCGCGCGTAGTACAACGTCGTGTCGCCGGAGCACGGCTGCGGGAACGCCGAGAAGTCGAAGTCGTTCCAGAAGTTTCCCGTCGCCGGATACGACGGCGGCACGCCCGGATCGGGACTGGTCGTGTAGTCGAAGGCGTCCCACAGGGTATTGTTGTTCGCCTTGAAACGCGGCTGCGCGTCGGCGGCTCCCACGCTGGGAAGCGGCTCGCGAATCAGGAGGACGCGGCGGTAGAGGTTGCCGTTCCGCAGGAAGTAGGCGATCTCGGCGGCGGAGGATGTCGCGGTGCCGTCTTCCAGGGTCGTGCGACCGTCGTCCGCTTCCGGCTGGTTGGGTTGGTTGTAAAGTCGCCGGTTCTTCAGTTGCTGAAAGTCCGGATCAGTAGGGTCCAGGTAGCCAGAAGCCATGGAGTTGACGGTCTGGTAACCGATCAGCGTCGCCTTGCCGGTGAACGGTTCGAAGTCTTTCTGCTTCGTAATGACGTTCGCGCTGACCGTCAGTTGCAGGAAGTCGTCCGTCTCGCTCGCCGGGTCGTTCTCGGAGATATACAGATAGCCCCGCCGCAACGGGCCATCGGCTTCAGGCAACTGGCCGTTCTCCTGGTTGACCCAGGGGACCACCAGCCGGAACGTCCGCTTGTCGAGATCCCCCTTGATGATGTTCTGCAGCGTGCGCGAGCGCTGGTCGTTCTCGGCGATGCCGCGCTGCTTCGACATGGTACTTCCCGCGATCTGAAAGACCTGGGCGAACATGCTCATCAGCAGCAGGACGAGCGCGACGGCGACCAGCATTTCGACCAGCGTGAAGCCCGCCCGGCGGGAAGGCAGCCGCCGCGTGCGACGTCGGGATTTGTGGTGTGTGTGGTTCATCGGCTATTCCCACGGCAGGGACGGATCGAGCTGATAGACGTCGACAATGCCCTGCATGATGATGGCTCCGGCAGCAGCGTTCTGGTTGGCTGCCGCAACCGGCCGGTAAAGGCCGCTGTTTTCGAGAATGGGGGATTCCAGCGTGACCAGCGCGCAGCGCGTGCTCGCGGAATTGGACAAAACGCCCCCGGGAAAATCGGGATCAAGTGCCTGGGCAATGTACTCGGGACTGCGGTTGTACACGGCCGCCGGGCTGGTGACGTCGTTATTCAGGTCGTAGTCGGTAATGCGATACCAGCGATTGTTCTCGGCATCGCAGATGTATCCCCCGCGCTTAAGCGGTGGAGCGACGGTTGGACCAAGGTCGGCATTGAACTGCACAACCACGCGGCTATTGGGAATATCGTCCACGGTCCCCAGCGTGTTGTCCGGGCCCTTGAACGCGGTCGTGAAGTGAGCCGGGTGAATCAGCTCATCTTCCGCCGTGAACGACCGGTTGTAGAACACGACCAGGCTGGAGTAGGTAGCCCCGCTGGCAATCCGGCGGCAGGCGAGCATCCAGGTGAACCGGGGTGTGAAGGTTTCGACGCGAACGCGAGCCGGTGTGAAGCCAGCCGCCGGCAGCGGCGGACGAAACGTCAGTTGTTCCTGGCCGGCTCCAATGACAGTGATGGTGTCGAGCGTGCGGACTTCGCTTCGCCGTCCGGTCTCGTCGAACGCAACCATGCGTCCCACCATGTAAGATTCCTCACCGGCGACCGTGACATAGGGTGGAGTCCGGAAATCGATTCCCGAAGCAGTCGATCCGTTCACGTCAAGCGTCTGCACGAGCTCGGTCTTGGCGTTCGTCAACACGATATTGCTGCGCGTCGTGGCGTCAGTGGGGTCGAACACCAACTCGAACGTATCGGCCTGCAACGTCCAGTTGTCGGGCAAAGTCGCCGTTCGTCGGGCGTCGGCGAGGCGGTCGGAATTGACTAGCGTTCCCATGGGATGCGTTGGCGCTTGAACGCACGGAAAAATGTCGAGAAAACCCGGCGGCAATACGCCACCCCGGAAACGGGCAATGCGGTAGAAACCCGCCGGAGCCACGTCCATGGGCAAGACCGTGTTGGACAGATCGAGCCGACCGAATGTATTGCGGAGATCGGCGACTCCTAGCGCGGGAGCCACGCTAAAGTCGGCCATCTCCTGGCCCCGTTCTTCCCAACCCAGCGGATCAACGATGTAAGTCCGCAAGCGATGTGTGGACCACTCGGCTCCGCCGTCGGTCGTCGTGTTGCCCAGCCCCCGCCAGCTTGGTTCGAGTGAGCCTGATGTTCCCGCCGACGTGCATTCGAGATAGAAGTTGCCGGGGACATTCGGAACGACGAGCGCCCCCACTGGATAGCCGGTTTGGGCCTTCCACTTGGTGGTCCCGTTGAGCAAGTCCGGGCGCGGCCCCAACATGCCTTCAAAGTTATAGCGCAGTTGTGCTGCCTGGGTCAGTTGCGTGGCCTGCACGGTGCGCAAGACCGAAATCGGAAAGAGCGTGGCGACCGAAATGACGCCAATGCTCATCACCAGCAGAGCGACGAGAATTTCGCTGAGCGTCGAACCGGCAGCGGCCTTCGACGTCAAACGAGCACGGTAAGCGGAAGCGAGAGGTTTCATTTACCGGCCACCTCTCCCCGTTCGGAGTAATAGAAGGGATCGTCCGCCAAGTTGTCAGGAGGGCCGACCGGAGGATTCGTGCTGTTATCGTAATCGTTCGTCTTATTGACCGGACTCGTGATCACAGTTCCAGTCCGCGTGAAAATCGTGGTAACGATGCTATCGGGAACCGGCCAGTCGCCTCCCTGGTACGAGGGATCGAGTCCCGCTTCGGCAGCGAACTCTTCCGTCAGGTACAACTGAATGATCCCCGTCGCAGCAGCAGGACCGATCACCGAACCACGCGGCGAAAACAGGATGTCAAGCTGAGTGGAAAAACTGGACGGAGGAACGGCGATTCGCCAGTCTGCGGGAATCTTGAAATCGAACTGCCGGTTGCTGGGGGCAGTTGCCGAGTAAATCCATTTGCCGCAACGATTGAGGTCGACGCAGATACCGCGCGGCAATTGCACCGGCTGTTCGTTTTCCAGCGGAACAGGCGGAAGATCGAGTTGGGCCTGCGTGATGACGCGCGTCCCATTGACGGGCTGCCGGTATTCCGTGCTCAGTAACAGAACCTGGGAATCGCGGCCTTTGTTAGCTCCGCTAGGCGGATCGAAGGCAAAGTCTTGAATGACATACCATTCGCCGCGGCTGTCGGCGGGAATTCGAATTCGCGTGCGACCCCGAATGAGAAGTCCGTCGTCGTCGAGCGCGGCCCAGTCGGGCGTCACCGGTCGGACCTGGCCCGTCGACGGATTGATGGGAAGTTCGACGCGACGCGCGAGGTTGGTCCCTGAAATCGGCAGAGTCCGGTCGGTCGCACCGTAAATCTCGACGTTGTAGGGTTCGACATTGACCGGCTCGATGTAGATCATGCTCGTCGCGACATTGGGAAGCTGCGGATCGAGGATCAGCCGCACGCCGCGTGGCGCTTTCGCATGAATTGCCCGGTCGCGTGCTCCCAACAGGTAAGACTGCATCTGCCGAGCGCCGGCCCGAATGCGGTCGCTGTCGTAGTTCACCCGGATCGCGGTCGCGGTGATCGCCACCAGGATGACGATGATCGTCACGACGACGATCAACTCGATCAGCGTCACGCCGCCGCGAGTCGCGTGTCGTCGGGCATCATCGGGTTTAAGGTGTCTTTGCATGAGAATCGCTCGCAGGCCCGTAGCCGGTAAAACCAGTTGTCGAAGGAATCAGTCCTGCTTCTTGTGGTTGGTAATATTATCGAGCAGCGGTCCATACGACGGGTCGGCCAGCGTCGCCGGGAGCGGCTGCGCGAGGTTCCCATAGATGGGCGTCGAGTCGTCGTGAACGTGCGGCTGATACAGGCCGCTTTCCCGATCCGGACCGGCCGAGAGAATGAGCGGAACGTAATAAGTGCGCGGCGTATGAAACAGTTTCTCGAAAATTTCCGGAGGCAGGATCTGCTCGGCGATCTTGTCCGAGTACAGATTGACGCCATCGCCCGGGTCTTTGCTGAGCGTGAGATTGTCGGATGGCAGGCCGCCGATCTGTAACGCCGCGAGCGCGGGCATCACCGGGGATGTTGGTCCCGCCGGTCGCAGCAGCCGGGTCGGCCAGCGGTAAAACAGCAGCGGATTTCCCCAGGCATCCAGGAACTCCAACCGGCCGTCGCCGTCGGTATCCCCGATTTCGCTCGCCGAGAACTCGCTCGAATCCGGCGGCGCCATGCCGTATGAATCGGCCTGCGTCAGAATCCAGTACAGGTACTCCGAGCTTTCAGCCGCGTTCTGGGCATTGCCGTTGAAGTAATTTCCAGCAGCGCCCAAGGTCACATTGTCGCCCAGCGTCTGCGGGAACGCCTGCTGGAACAGGCTCTTGCGAGCCAGCAGTTCCAGGACGGCTGTCGGCAGCGTCGGCACGCCTTCTGCCTTCAGAGTGTCGCTGACCACCGCCATCTGGCGTTCGATGATTTTCGTTTGCGTCGGCTTCTTGAGATTGACCCCGAACGCCTCGATTCGCCCCCGCAGCAGGGCGTCGAGTTTGACGAGCGTCGCTTGCGTCGCATTCGCCCGCGCGGCGCCGATCGCATTGCCGATGGCGTACAACGTGGCGGCCAGGAGAATCGAAATGATCGTGATGACCACGAGCAGTTCAATCATCGTGAAGCCGCGACGGGCGGGTGGGAGTTGGCGAATCATCATGAGCTCTCAAATCCGATCGACTGGAATCGCCCGGTTAGCGACCACCCAACGTTGTGTTGTGGAAGTTGGTGATGTTGTCTTCCTCGACCTGGCGATTTCCGCCTAGTTGCGTACTGGCTTTGGCTTCGAGCCAAGGACCGCCACGGCCGTATTGCTTGTCGATTCCCGGTGAAATGATCTGCACACCCGTGGGATTCCAGGGCGGGCTCGTCGAGCTTTCCCCTTGGCGATACACACTGTCCAACAGTTGATTTGCGCTGGCATCAAGCCCAGCATCGAGGTGCTGATAGCCGCGACCTTCATAGCTGGACAGATACAGGTAAGGGGATGTCTGGCTGGGTAGCGGATCAAGATAGACGCGAAGGTTTGGCTCGGAGCTATTCAGCGCTATTAGTCGGCCTTGGTTAAAGTCGAAGTACGGCCCAAAACGGTTACGACGTTCACCCGATGCTGGTATCGGAGCAAATGGATTAGCCGGATTCTTCGAGAATCCAGCAGCTAGCACCCTTTCTGTGCCATCGTCGCATACTCCATCGGAGTCTAGGTCGACCCAGGTCGGAGGACCGCCGAGGAAGAAGACTAAGCATTCAGCGCCGTAAAGATAGATCGCGTCGTTGGTATCTCCATCCGCATTGATATCTCGTGGCAAGGAAAAGTCGTAACTCGGGAAAAGTTGACGAATGAATGCCTTGCTCTTGCGGACATCAGCAAGCGTCCAGTCGGGGCTTGGTGGAGGGGGAGGAGAGCCCCATACATCTTGCTCGTAAATCACCAAACGACTCGGCGGATCCATGCTGAATTCTTCGCGGAAGCGTGCGATCGCCGCCTGCATGGACGAGATCTCCGTCCGCACTTCGGTGATTTTCGCCCGATATCGCACCGACTGGACGGCGGGAATCAAGAGGCCGATCAGGATCGCGATGACCACGATCACCGCCAAGAGTTCAATCAGCGAGAAACCGAAGCGGCTGCGGCGCGAAGCCGCGACTGCTGCTCGGCGATGGAACCGATTGCGTCCGAATGTGCGCTCGGGGGAAGTGAGTCGAGTCATGGCGGAGTTCCCTCGCCCTAGCAGGAAAACGGTCTAGCCAGTGGATTTTGAAGACACGGCACGCCCCACTCGCTCGCACTCGGGCGAGAAAGCAAATACGTGGTCAGGCGGCCCGCGAAGATCGTGATGGGATTGCCTTTCGCCGCCGCTCCCCGTTCGGTGCGGGTCGTGCGGCGGCGAACGGGCTTTCTATCCCGTCACGAGAGATCGTTCAGCAGCTTGATGAGTGGCATGAACAGGGCGATCACGATGAAACCGACAATCAGACCCAGCACCACCACCATCAACGGTTCCAACAGGTTCACGAGCCCTTCGACGAGGACCGAAACTTCTTCGTCGTAAACGTCCGCGACCTTGTACAACATATTGTCGAGGGCCCCCGTCTCTTCGCCGACGTCCACCATGTTCACCACGATGTCGTCGACCGTCCGGGTTTCCTTCAGGGGAACCGCGATCGACTCCCCTTCACGAATGGCCGAGTTGATATGATCGAACGCCTTCACGAAGACCGCGTTCCCCGAGGTATCCCGCGTGATCGCGAGCGCCTCCAGAATGGGAACCCCCGAGGCGACCAGCGTCCCCAGTGTCCGACACGTTCTGGCAATGATCGATTTTCGTAATATCTGCCCAAGTAAGGGGATTTTGAGCGACACCCAGTCGACGATAAACGCCCCGGTTTTGTTCTTTTTGATGATCTTCAACATGATCCAGATCGAGAGCGGGATCACAGGCCCCAGGTACCAGTAGTTCACGACGGCATCGCTGGTCTCGATCAGCACGACCGTGATGCCCGGCAGCTCGGTCCCGAAGTCTTCGAAGATCTTCTTAAACTTCGGAATGATGTAGTACATGATGAAGCCCACGATCAACGTGGCGACGGTGATGACCGCGCCGGGGTAGATCATGGCCCCCTTCACCTTCCGCTGCAGACTCTGCTGACGTTCCTTGAACTCGGCCAGCCGCTGCAGAATGACTTCCAGCGCCCCGCCGGCTTCCCCGGCTTTCACCATGTTCACGTACAGGTTGTCGAACGCCTTGGGCTGCTTCGCCATCGCTTCGGAAAGCGTGCTTCCCGATTCGATGTCGTCGATCACGCCGTACAGGCAGTTCTTGAGCGGACCCGGCTTGGCCTGATTTTCCAGAATGCGGAGGCTTCGCAGGATCGGCAGACCGGCGTCCTGCAAGGTCGACAACTGCCGCGTGAAGGTCGTCAACTTCTTGCCGTTGACCTTGCCGATCGAGAAGGTTCCTTTCCGGCGGACCGCGGGCTTCTTCTTGCCGTCGCCGCCCCCCTTCCCGTCCTTCTTCTTCTTGGTCCGACCCTTCTCCTGGATGCGCGTGACGAAGAATCCCTTTTCGCGGATCTTCTGCTGCGCTTCCTGTTCGCTCGCGGCATCGATGGTGTCTTTCACCTCGAGCCCCGTGTTGTCCATCGCTTCGTAGGCAAATGTCGGCATCGTCAAGCCCTTTGGGAAGCGGCCGCTAAAGCAGTCGATCTCAGGTCATTCGCAAGACTCGACGGATCACCCGAGGAGTCGAAATCTCTTGCCACCAGTGTTTCGTCACGACTTCCTGTTCGTGTGCCACTGGCTCCGCCAGTGTGTCTTAAATGGAACGGCCGTCGCGGGATGCACTGGCATAGCCAGTGGCACACGAAAGCCAATCCATGACAAAGCACTAATCCATGTCTTCCATCACCGTTTCGCGAACCACTTCATCGATGGTGCTGATCCCGTCGAAAATCAGTTTCAGCCCCGCTTCGCGCAGGGTCGTCATCCCCTGGCTGCGGGCAAAGTTGCGGATGTCGTCGACATTCGCGGCATTCGCGACCAGGTCGCGGATGTCATCGGTAATATCCAGAAGCTCGTAAATCCCCGTCCGGCCCTTGTAGCCCGAGTTGTTACAACGCTGGCAGCCCTTGCCGTAGTAGAACTTGTACTGCCGGGCCTGGGCGATCGGCAGTTGCAGTTCCATGAGCAGGTCATCGCTCGGGTCGAACTGGGTCCGGCACTGCGAGCAGATGCGCCGCACCAGCCGCTGGGCCAGAATCCCTTCCACCGTCGCGGTAATCAGGAACGGTTCGACACCCATATCGCGCAGCCGGGTGATCGCCGACGGCGCGTCGTTCGTATGGAGCGTGCTGAACACCAGGTGCCCGGTCAGCGCGCTCTGGACGGCGATCTGCGCCGTTTCGAAGTCGCGAATTTCGCCAACGAGAATCGTATCGGGGTCGTGCCGCAGAATAGCCCGCAGCACGGTCGCGAACGTCACGCCAATATCATGATTAATGGGAACCTGAATGATCCCGTCGATGTCGTATTCGACCGGGTCTTCACTGGTGATAATCTTCGTTTCGATGTCGTTCAGCTCGTTGAGAGCCGAATAGAGCGTGGTCGTTTTCCCGGAGCCGGTTGGACCGGTGACGAGCACGATGCCGTTCGGGCGATGAATCATCGACCGGAACTTCGTGAGCGTCTGGGGGTCCATCCCGATCTTGTTGAGGTCGAGCTGCACCACCGTCCGGTCAAGCACTCGCATGACCACCGATTCGCCGAACAGCGTGGGGAGCGTGCTGACCCGCAAGTCGACCGAGTGACCGCCGACGCTCAGTTCAATTCGACCGTCCTGCGGCAATCGACGTTCGGCAATGTCGAGTTCCGCCATGATCTTGATACGGCTGACGATGGCGTTCGCGAGATGCCGCGGCGGCGGAACCATCTCGTACAGCATGCCGTCCGCCTTCACCCGCACTTTGAATTCGTCTTCAAAGGGCTCGAAGTGGATATCGCTCGCCTGGTCCTTGATGGCCAGGAGGAGAATCATGTTGAGCAGCTTGCGAATGGGAGCCGCATCCGCGAGGTCTTCGCCGAGATCGAACGCCTTCGAGTTGCTGCCGTCGTCGCCGTAGTCTTCTTCGAGCTGGCCAATGACGTCTTCGATGCTGTCTTCCCGGTCGGCGTAGTAGCGGGCGACGGCCGCTTCCACGTCCTTCAGGTTCGACACCGCGCCGCGGACTTCCACTCCCAGGAAATTCCGCAAATCGTCGAGCGCCCCGACGTTCTGCGGATCGGACATCGCTACCGTGAGGACATTGTCCTTCAGCGAGACGGGCATGATCTTGTAGAGTTCAGCCATCGTCTGCGGAACAAGTTCCAGCACCTTCGGCGGAATGGTCGTTTCCGCCAGGCTGACGATCGGCATCCCCCACTGCTCGGCGAGGGCCTCGGTCACCTGGGCATCGGTCACCAGGCCCATGCGGATCGCGACCTGGCCGATGACTTCGCCGGGGCTGCGCTTCTGCTCTTCGAGCACATCCCACAACTGGTCCTCGTTGATATAGCCGAGGTCGACCAGAATCTGTCCGAGCTTACGGTGTGCCATTGCTGCCTGATCCAGGGCTGTCTTTGACCGTCAGAAAAACCTCTCTCTTGACCGTTCCTACTTTTCCTCGCCTTCTTCGTCTTCTTCCTCGTCCTCTTCGTCGAACAGCCCCTTCTTGGCCCGCATGATGCGTGCCTTCAATTCGCCGGGATTGTTCGACTTAAACACCACGCTGTCTTCCTCGCACAACCCGTTCTTCCACAGGTTGAACAAGGCGTCGTCCAGGAGCTGCATGCCGAACTTCTTGCCGGTCTGAATCGACGAGTTGATACGGTACGTCTTGGCTTCACGAATCAGGTTGGCGATGGCGGGCGTCACCACCAGCAACTCGTACGCGGCGACCAGCCCCTTGGGTTTCTTGGGCAACAGCGCCTGCGAGAGAATGCCGATGATGGCCACCGACAACTGCGTTCGAATCTGTTCCTGCTGGTTGGTCGGAAACACGTCGATGATTCGGTCGACGGTCCCCTGGGCCCCGGTGGTGTGCAGCGTGCCGAACACCACGTGACCGGTTTCGGCTGCCGTAATGGCCGCCGAAATCGTCGCGAGGTCGCGCATTTCACCGACGAGGATCACGTCGGGGTCCATACGCAGCGCACGCCTGAGGGCTTCCGGGAAGTCTGGCACGTCGACGCCGATTTCCCGCTGATTAATCGTGCACTTCTTGTGCTTGTGGTAATACTCGATCGGGTCTTCGAGCGTGATGATGTGGTGATCGATCGTGTCATTCAGATAGTTAATCATGCTCGCGAGGCTGGTCGTCTTCCCGGAACCGGTGGGGCCGGTGACCAGGAACAGACCGCGAGGCCGCATGATGAGATCGCGAATGACCGGGGGGAGCCCCAGTTGCTCGAACGTCAGAAACTCATTGGGAATTCGCCGCAGCACCATGCCGACGTGGCCGCGCTGCTTGAAGACGGCCACGCGGAAACGGGCTTTGTCGCCAAAGGCGAAACCGAAGTCGGTTCCGCCCATTTCCTGAAGTTCCTGCTGATTTCGCTCGGGCGTGATGGATTTCATCAACGCCACGGTGTCTTCGGCTTCCAGCGACTTGGTCTCCAGCCGCACCATGTGCCCGCTCATCCGGACCACGGGGGGTTGGCCGCTGGTGATATGGAGATCGCTCACGCGTTCGCGTACGACGGTCTCCAGCAATTTGTCAATCTGCAAATTCGCCATGAGTGCTCACCGAAAACCGGAATGGTCGCGAAGGGCGCCCGGCGAGAACTCGCCGGAGACGGAAACCTCTATACTGGCGACCAATGGGTTTTGCACCTGTAGAAATGCCAGCCCGTTCGATTTCTGGACCACATGAGTCGATGGAATTGGCCCGTTCGGGCTGCGATTGCGAGACTCTCGGCGGAAGAGAATGAAAAAGATGAGAAACGGAAAACCGCGTCGAGACCACCCGATTATTCGCCCATTGCGCAGCCGGTGCAAAATTCCGTGCAAATTCCCCCGGGAATCAGCAGAATTCCGGATGGACTGTTCCACCGTTCAAAACGGCTGAAGCCTCATCCGAACCACAATGGAGTCCGGCCAGGACCGTTTTTCCTGGCAACCGTCGGATGTATCACTTTGACACACCGAGCCATGCTTTGAGAAAGATCCTCGCGCTTCAGGCAGTGGGCGAAAAAACTCGCGAATGAGGGCAAACAGCCGACACAGGGGACTTGCGTTCACCATCCGTGATGGCTGTTTGTTCGTGGGCTATTTGAGGAAGTTGTGGCACTCCATCAGCGTCGTCTTGCCAATGAGCGCCTTGTCGAGCGCGTCCTCAGCCAGGGTCTTCATGCCGAACAGTCGTGCCTGGCGACGCAGATTCTGCGCCGGTTCCCCACGAAACGACATGTCCCGCAGGACCGAGTTCATCACCAGCAACTCGAACACGGCCGCGCGTCCACGATAGCCAGTGTGTGTACATTTGTTGCATCCGCGGCCGCGGGTGAACTGGGCCGTCGCGAGCTGGTCGGCTGACAGCTCGAAGTGTTGCAATTCGCTACTGTCCGGCTCGTACCGTTCCTTGCAATTCTGACAAACCACACGAGCCAATCGCTGAGCCATGATGGCCATCACGCTCGAGGCGACGAGGAATGGCTCGACCCCCATGTCGATCAGACGTGTAATGGAACCGGGCGCATCGTTCGTGTGCAGCGTGCTGAAAACCAAGTGTCCAGTCAAAGATGCTTGAATTGCCATCTCCGCCGTTTCAGTGTCTCGAATCTCACCCACCAGAATCACATTGGGGGCCTGACGCAGCATGGCGCGAATAATACGGGCGAAGTCGAGTCCAATCTCGTGCCGAACCTCGACCTGATTGATCCCAGGGAGGTAGTACTCCACTGGGTCTTCAGCCGTGATGATCTTTTTGTCGGGCCGGTTTAGTTCACCCAGGGCACTGTACAAAGTGGTCGTTTTCCCGGACCCCGTCGGGCCGGTCACCAGAAAAATGCCGTTCGGGCGACGAATCAGGTTCTGGAACTTCCGGTAGTTGTCTTCGCTGAAGCCCAGGTTCCGAATCCCGATCTTGATGTTATCGCGATCCAGAATTCGCATGACGCAGCCCTGCCCGTGGTTTGTCGGGATAAAGCTGATGCGAAGGTCGAAATCTTTGCCGCCGGCTCGCGTCTTGATCCGGCCGTCCTGCGGGCGACGCTTTTCGGAAATATCGATACGCGCCATGATTTTGATACGTGAGATGATCGACCCGAGCAGCCGCCGCGGCGGGCTGTCGCGCTCGACCAGCACGCCGTCGATCCGATAGCGCACGCGGATACGATCTTCGAACGGCTCGATGTGAATGTCCGAAGCTCGCATGTTCACTGCTTCGGAGATAATCAGGTTGACCAGCCGCACGATCGGGGCATTCTCTTCCGCCTCTTGCGCTTTGGTCTGGGGCGATTCGGTTTCGGTAAAGTCGATGGCGGTTTCGGTGAACTCGGCGATCATCGAGTCGACCGATTCCTGCTCGGTCTGGCCGTAGTGCCGGTTGATGGCATTCTGGATCGCGTCGCGCGAGGCGACGACCGGGTCGATTTCCTTGTTGAGCACGAACCGCAGCTTGTCGAGAACGTCGAAGTCCATCGCGTTCGCCATCGCGACCTGGATGCGGTCCTCATTGAGCGCCAGGGGAATGACGAGATTCTCGCGAGCCACCGACTCCGGGATGAGCGAGATGACCGAGTCGGGAATCTTGAGGCCGTCGAGATTCAGCGATTCGTAGCCGTATTCGCTGGCCTGCCGCGAGGTGATCTGTTCCATCTCGACGTAGCCCTGCTGCACCAGGGCGTCTTCCACCGTGAGGCCGCGCTTTTTGGCGATCGCGGTGGCTTCGTCGAGCTGATCCTGGCTGATCACGCCTTCGCTGACCAGCTTCTTCAAATAGTCTTCCGCCATCGTGAGGTCCTTCAGGCCGGGGAGACGCGTCGGTCGTTCCGCCTGTGGTCGATTTGGGGGAGAGAGGAGTTTCGCCGAACGCCGTCGCGGATTCGCGCGGCTTCGGACAGGAATCAGCATTCTGTCGGGCGGGACGGCGAACTGTCAAGCAGGCGTTTCGCGTAAGTTGAGCAGAGGCCGTGAATTGGGGAAAGTTTCCCGCGATCCGGCAAAGTCGCCGCCGATTGTCGGGCCACGACCGAACCTGCTCTCCCTTTTCACGTCTTTCAAGATGGTTTACACTCCCGGCCAACTCGGGGCGGTAGCTCAGTTGGGAGAGCGCTGCGTTCGCAATGCAGAGGTCGAGGGTTCGACTCCCTTCCGCTCCACTTGAAAAGCCTTGTCCACCGACGGTGGACGAGGCTTTTTTCGTTTCGAGGTGAATTTTTGCATTGATTCTCAGCTCATCTATTTGTTGGTTAGCGGGTCGGCGCGAGACCCTCGTGTGCGGAAGCCACTAATTTTCATGTCGAATCAACAAGCCGCCCTTCTCTCCATCTACAACACTCACATCGATCATGTAGAGTGATTTCAGCCGTCTAGCCAAGTCGTCCAAAAAATCTCTCGGTGTTTCCAGATGCAAGATGTCGAAAATGGAGTCAAGCCCGTCCTCGTTCGGAGCACAATCGACTAGCGAACTCGACAATTGAACGAATGTCGCACTTCCGTTGGAAGCTGTGCTGATGGACACCCTGCCTTCAATGAAATCGCACATGAGTTCTAGAAGTGCATCTGTAACCAACTGCTGCAGATGCTCGGACTTGTTGTTGATGTTGCGGATTTCTGTTCCACAGCCGTCGTGACAGCGTCCTGTTTCCATGCTTGACAAGATGATTTTGGCCGGAGGGCGATGCCGCCTTGACGCAACAAACGTCGAATGCACAGCACATTTGAAAGAGCCGTTTTTCAGTTCTTTCATGACGTCGCCTTCGCTGAGATGTGAGACTTCATCGACAAGATCAGACGTTTGAAGCTCACCGAAGTCGAGATCATTGAACTCTATATCCTTATACATACGAAATTGAAGGTAGACCGGCGGTTGGCCCTCCGCGAGCGGTTGGCCAAACCCATCCAAGAGTGTTCCATCTTGCCTTCTGTCAAGAACCTCCGCGTTCCACCCAATGTACTTCGTGCGGCCAACAAAGCTCACATGATCAGGCGATCGATACGTCACTTCGATATTGACTTGAATTGGACCGACGTCATCAATGGACCGAGGTGGGCAAGATAAGTTCGTAATTCCGCAGGATCGGGCTTCAAATCCGCGCCACACTGTTGAGTTTAGGACCGGTTCTCCACCCGGAAGAAAACGCTCCCAGCAATCGGTCATTGCTGTCATCACCCCGCCATCGACGGTCAGTTGGAAATGAAGCTTCTTGCTGGCCATTGGATAGTCCTTGTCGATCAGAGAACCACTACTTGATTCATCGTCAGCAGACAACATTGTATCCAAGATACAACGCATCTTAATAGTCAACTAGACTAGGCCTCGTCTGACGAATTCTTCTAAATCTTCGCACTGGGTGAAGAAGCTCGGAACCAATCGGTCGTCCGGAAGCTCAACTCGAAATCCACCCTGCGGCCTCGCGAACGGTCGACTCAACGATCGTCCAACAATCCCTCAATTACAGTCCTGCCCTTTTCTGCCGCTTGCGGTTCGTGTTTGATGGGATTGGACAATCGTTACGCGAGCGTTCGGTCCCGTTGCCGCAAAGTGCCGAAACACTTGCCGAGTTGGCCCGTATCGTGGTCCGTCATCGTCCGGTTGAATCGTGATGCCGGTGACCGTTGAAGCCGAGCCAAAACCTGCAATCTGCCTGAACCTTGGCTTGGCCGGTTGTCTGATACGGGGGGAGAGGCGATTCATGCCAGCACATCGCGTTGTCATTGTGGGAGGCGGGTTTGGCGGTTTGCATGCTGCCCGAGCCTTGCGCCGGGCGAACGTCGATCTGACGTTGGTCGATCGCCGGAATTTTCACTTGTTTCAGCCGCTCTTGTATCAGGTTGCGACGGGCGGCCTCTCGCCGGGGAATATTGCGGCTCCGCTGCGGGCGATCCTCAAACGCCAGCGGAATTGCCGGGTCTGGCTGGCGAATGTCACCGGATTTGATGTTCAGAACAAACAGGTGATTCTTGACGACGGCACGCTCCCCTACGACACCCTGATTCTCGCGGCCGGCGCCCGCACCAGCTACTTCGGTCAGGATGCCTGGGCGGCTGAGGCTCCGGGCCTTAAGACCATCGAAGATGCCCTCTCGATTCGCCGTCGGGTGCTCACGGCTTTTGAAGAGGCGGAGCGGGAGCCCGATCCTGGCCGCCGTGCGTCGCTGCTGACGTTTGTGATAGTCGGCTGCGGTCCGACGGGTGTCGAACTGGCGGGCACGCTAGCGGAAATTGCCCGGCACACGCTCCGTCAAGACTTTCGCGCGGCGACTCCCCGGGAAGCCCGCGTGATTATGGTCGACCTCGCGCCGCGCGTGCTGGGAGCATTTCCCGAGGCGTTGTCGAGCGAAGCACAGCGCCAGTTGGAGAAGCAGGGAATCGAACTGCGGCTGGGTGCCAAGGTGACGAACGTCACCCCTGCGGGCATCTCACTACAGGTGGGGGACCATGAGGAGACGATTGCGTCGAGTTCGGTCCTGTGGGCCGCCGGGGTCGAGGCCTCGCCGTTGGGAAAAGCCCTGGCGGACGTCACGGGAGCCGCCGTCGATCGCCAGGGCCGCGTGATGGTTCAACCCGATCTGACCATTGCCGGCTATCCCGAGATTTTTGTGATCGGCGATCTCGCCCATTGCGTCGACAAAGACGGTCGTCCTCTCCCCGGCGTGGCACCGGTGGCCATGCAGCAGGGAACGAATGTCGCGTCCCGAATCCGGGCTCGTTTAGATGGCAAAGCCGAGCCCGAATTTCGCTATACCGACTACGGCAGCATGGCGACGATCGGCCGTTCGGCGGCGGTGGCGCAGATTGGCCGGTGGCAGTTCCGCGGCATGATCGCGTGGCTGTTGTGGCTGTTCGTGCACCTCATTCAAATCGTGCAATTCGAGAACCGGGTGCTGATCCTGTTTCAGTGGGCCTGGAACTACTTCACCTTCAGCCGCTCGGCACGTTTGATTACCGATGTCATGCCGGAAGGACATATTCCGAATGAGCGGCAGCCGGGGCGGGTTGCCGAGAGCCGTTGAAGAAGAGGGTCGGTAAGCCGCTGCGCGACGAATACCTCTAAGCCTGATTGACGCCAGACCCAACGGCCGATTAGTTGGGATCGCCTCCGACACACACAATCGATACAGCGTGATGTTAAAGGAACACGGAATTGAACAGTTCCATAATGTCGAAGCTGCTGAGGTCTATCGGGGGAACGCCGTTAGCTAGATGGTGCGTCGTTGGAATGTGTTTCAGCTTAGCTGTACTTTACGCCAGCGCATTTCTGCTTAACGCGGCGATGGAGATCGCGGTCTCCGGTGCAAATGACCCGAAGCGAAACTTCTTGTTGTACGTCTTTCGGTCTCTGCCAAATGTCGGTAATGAAGCGAGCATGGCATCGTTTGTGGTGGGGCTATCTCTGGTTAGTGGCATTGGAGCGATGAGTACCTTCGTTTTACTTGCGATCATTGGGAGCCGGAGCAAGCCAGTCGATCACCGAGACATTGCTGACAAATCTCGACAGTAGCGATGGAGAAAGATTGTGCAGATCCGGCTGCATGGTGTGGGTTAATCCAGTCAACTCCCGTGGGGCCACAACCGGAGAAAAAAGGAAGAAAGAGGAAGGAAATAGCAAGTAGGCCGGGCCACGCCTGACGAAGGCTACTGAAGCTCGTCAGGCGTAGCCTGACCTGCGTTTCTGCACCTCTCTGAACGCAGAGACACTTCGACTGGCGTGCTACGAGCTACCCGCAATGATTTGCTGATTCGATTTATTCGACTGTTCGCCAGTTCGGTAAGTGCTGTCCGGCTTGGACTAGCTACGGTCACTTGTCGATGACAAACCCGTCCTGACCGGACTTGAGTGATTCACCTCGCTCCTTCAAAGATTCCAGGCGAACTCACCCGCCAATCCGAATCTTCTGATGCACCGGCAAATCGGCTGCCGAAAGACTTCTTAAGTCCTGGTCGCCATTCCGTCAGGGTCTGCCAGACCTGCGATTCCCAGAGTCCGTTGACTCTCTCGGATGGGAATCCCGGCGCGATCGAGCCTGCGTACGATTTTGCTTGTCGTCCTCCACCCGGGCCGACTCTTTCAGGAAAACCGGAAATGACTTCGAGTCAGCGCGGGTTTGTTGTTTGCCTACTGGCAGCGATTGCGGCGGGAGGCTGGTTGCTGGCTGCGGGAGAGGATGTCCGCGACGACAAGAACCTCTCGGCCCTGATGCTCGCGAAAACGAGCAGCACTCATCGAGTCGTCGATGGCCTGGTGTCCGAGGACTTTGCGGAAATTGCCCGTGGTGCGAGAGAATTAAGTCGAATCTGCGTCGCCACTGAGTGGTCGGGACACGACGACCAGGTGTATTCCCACCACCGGACCGAGCTTCAGAGGTTATCCGCCAAGCTCGAAGACATGGCGAAAGAGCGGAATCTCGACGGCGCGGCGTATACCTACATGCACTCATTGACGGTCTGCATCAGTTGTCACCAGCACTGCCGCGACGTCTTGCGCATCTCAGATGAAGTGCCTGCGGCTGACAAGATCGTCCCCATTCCGGTCACGGAGGAAGAACCACGCCGCCTCCCCGATCGCGCCCTCCGCCGATAGTTCGTGGCATTGCCTGCGATCGTCACACTCATCAGCCTTGAAGCGGAGCTGCGCCGGTCGTCCCTTGCACCCGGTTAGATTTTACGGCTCGGCAATCCCTGGACACCAGCATAGCTCGACATGCTTTGGCCGGTTCCCTTCCGGACGATGCTGAAGGATCCATCCGTTTCCAACACGGCGGCTTCCACATCCTCCAGAGAGGCCAAACCGGCCGCTCGCACCGCGGCCAGAATCTCTTCGTCGGTCACCCGGGCGCGCCGCAACTCCGCGGAGAGAAACTCGCCGCGATAGACGAGCAGACGGGGCTCTCCCGTTACCAGGCGGCGAATCCATTCGGACCGGATGCTGGACCAGGTGACGACAAATTGAAGCCCAATCAGGAGCGCGAACGCCAGCGCCCCATCGGCCAAGGCGACATCTTTGGTCAGCAGAACCGTGGCCAGGGTCGAACCCAGGGCGACGGTCACGACCAGATCGAATGCATTCATCTTGGAAAGCGTTCGCTTACCTGAAATGCGCAGGAAGACAATCAAGGTCACATAGGCCAGGACGCCGACGACGAGAGTTCGGAGAAGGCTTTCCCAGCCACTGAAAAAGATCCGCTCCATGGCGTGTCTCCTCTGCGATTCAATTCTCGTGGAAGATCCAAACTGGCCGTGATCTTCTAACCAGCACTCCGACCTCCCACGCGTGCGGCATACCAGTTCATCGCGGGGGTGACCGACACCCCGTGAATGATGACCGACAGGGCGATCGTCCACACCACCAACTCAGACAATGTCCGGGCCAGGTCGGCTGGGACGCCTTGGCCAATCGCGTGGGTGAGGTAATACATCGAGCCGACGCCGCGAACTCCGAACCAACCGATCATGGCGGTCTGGACGCCCGCTCCACGCAGTGGTGCCAGCCCGAGGTAGACCGACGCCGGGCGGATCACGAAGAACAGTGCGGCTGCTAAACCAACCGCCGTCCACGTGGGTTGCGTGGCAGCCAGTAGCGCTCCGAGCACGAGAACCGCAGCCACCTCGAGCACCTGCTCGGCCTGTTCGTTGAACTTGAGGACTCCCTCGGTCATGACGGCTGGAGCCTTCTCCGGGTGGACCGCGTCTTCTTCCGATGTCGGGTCTTTAACCTCTTCAGCGTTGCGGCCGCCGTTGCGTCGCAGTTCCTCATAGCGAACGGCAAGCCCGGCGGCGAACACGGCCAGAAATCCCCAGGCCCCCACCAACACCGCGGACCCATAAGCGACGCCAATCAACCCGAGGGCTAGAAAGTTATCCAACCCGATCGCTTCTCGATGGATCTTCCGCAGATAGAGCACCAGCCGGCTGACCAGTGTCCCCAGGACGAAGCCGATGACTAATCCGACGAGGATCGCCCAGACCACGTCGACCGCCAGCCATTTGACTCCAAATGGGCCAAGGTCATGCCGGCCGAGCAGTCCCAGGCCAAGCATGACGAACGGGAAGGCCATCCCGTCATTCAACCCAGCCTCAGCGGTCAGATCGAACCGGACCTGATCGCGATCACCGGGCCGCCGAACTTGCACGTCCGAGGCCAGTACCGGGTCGGTGGGAGCGAAGAGAGCCCCGAGCAGCACGGCCGCCCCGATCGGCAGTGCAAGAGCCAATACACCGATCGCGGCGACCAGGCCAATTGTTATCGCCATCGAAACGGTGGCCAGCAGAACCGGTCCGCGCCACAGTGGGTCAGACAACGGCACCCGCAACTTTAGCCCGGCTGTGAACAGGGACACGATGACCGCGACCTCGGTCAGATGTTCGAGCAATTCGGCGTCCGCCACAGGGTCCACGTTCAACAACCCGGCCCCGACCGGGCTGAGTGCGTACCCAATTCCCAGATAAAACATCGCGGACGACAGCGGGATCCGCCGGATGACCGACCCCGCGAGGGCCATGAACACCAGCACTCCGCCGACCACCAGGCACCAGACCGCGAACCACATCGCTCGTTTCCCGTCTACGGAAACCTGTTCCACCGTTCGCTCTCCAGATGTCTCCTGGAGAACCGAAACCACACAGGCCAGTTCAGCAATTGCTGGGCCATGCGACCGTCAAAACGGGCGGTGATGGATTTTCAGGAGACAGCCACGCGGGAGTGAACGGCTGGCAATGTGAGTCAAGGAATCGAGAGTTGTTGGTACAAGTCTCGAGGATTTTCCATGAGCATCATACCAGGTCGGCGTGAGTTCCTGTCAGGAGCGGCGGAAGAGCGGAAGCATGCCAATAGTTGCCCCCAAGACTGTTAACCCGCACGGCTTCCGGAACAGATAAACCCCGAAGCCCGCATTTTCCTTCGTTTGGCGATCTTCTTGATTGGACGTCCGGGTACTTGCTGGAGCGATGACCAGCCTGGCGCTCTAAGGTTCCGTTTCAGAATTGTATTCCCCGAGTCGGCTCTTTGGGGGCAGGTGGTCCTGGAGATGGAAGGCTGGCCGGTCGTGAGCGTTGACATAGGCGGCAATGTCGAGCGATTCCTGATCGGTCAAACCGGTTTCATCGAGCGGCATGGCGACTTTGAGCCAGGAGGCGAGCTTGACGACATCGGCAAGTCCCGCACCGTCGTTATACGACCGGGAACCCCAGACCGGAGGGTTGTCGTCGTCTCCCTGTCCGTCCTCGCCGTGGCAGGAGGCGCAGCGTTCGGAATACAGCGCCTTCCCACGCGCGCGGTCGGCTTGTCGGGCATCGTGCTTGAGCTGCGGAATGGCATTGGGGCCGAGCGGGCGTTCGGCATTCATCTTCAACGGCTGGTCCGTCGAGAGCCAGGTGATGTAGGCAGTGATCGCGACGGAGACTTCGCCGCCGAGCGGGGGGCGAACGCCGTTACAACTGCGCATGAAGCAGTTGAGGATGCGGTCTTCGAGAGTGATGACCCGCCTCTCGCGCGGAGACCAGGCGGGATAGGCGGTCGCGACCCCGATGAACGTGGCGGCTTTCGGATCGGTGCCGTTCTTCAAATGACACGAGGTGCAGTTGAGCGCGTTGCCGACATAGGGTTTCGATAGGGGATGAGTGGCTGTCTGCTCGACGAGGATTCGCCCACGTTCGATCGTCTCACCCAGGGGTCCAGACGGAAGCGTTTGCGTTGCCGGTTTGAAATCGTCCGCCGTGACGAGCCCGAGCAAAACCAGGGCGCCGCCACTGACGGAGAACCATCCCGCCAGTTTCCTGTGTCGTCTTCGCATCCCTCGCGTCTCTCTGTTTTCAGGAAAAATCGAAGCTATGCTTTTTTGCGTTCGATTAAGGGATCGGCAAATACCCATAGCCATCCATCTGCCGGTTGGCGATGACGGAAAGAGCGGAATCGGCAATGGGGATTGATGGCTCGACGGTGGACTCCGGGAACCCTTTGTAGTTGAGCGCCTGACCGCAAACGAACACTTCGACCCCCGCGTCTTGAAGCCGTTGAATCAGCGGCAGATTGGGATTTCGTTCGACGCCGAACCGGGCCTGATAGAATTCATCCTTCAAGACCGATTTGGTCGCTTCGCCATGAAGGACGACCACAAGTTTTATATCCGACGCCTTCAGTCCGGACGCGCCATACAGGTTGATGAGACGGGCCGCCCGTGCCAATCCCTTATGGACGGCGTCCGTTGACGCGGCAGCCGTTACGTCGAGCAGCAGTTTGGCTCCGGCGCGAGGTTTCTCCACGGCGTTGATGACCGAGACAACTCCTCCGTAGTCCGCGATGATGGGGAATTGCAGCGGCTTCAAGCCGGGCGTGGGGCTTTTAGTGAATTCGACCAGGTAGTTCTCTTCGAGAAAACCACCGACCTCTCGCGTTTTCTGAAACCCGCTTTCGACGATCTCGCTCTCGAAAACTTCCTGACCGGCGCGGATATGATTCATCGCCCATTCCCTCGTCTTTCCCGGAATACGATGGTAGTCCACCACGATGACGCGGCCCCCGGGTTTCAAAGCGCGTCGGAGTGACGCCATCGTCTTCAGCGGGAATTCAAAGTGGTGATAGGTGTCGCAAATGAAAGCCATGTCGATGGAGTTCTCCGGCAGTTCCGTCGAGTCGGCGGTGCAGAGCAAGGTATCCACGTTCTTTACCTCCCGTTCACGGCTGGTCGCCTCGATGTGATCGAGGAACTCCTTCGCGATGTCGACGGCGATGACGCGCCCTTTGTCGCCGACCGCTTCGGAAAACATTCGAGTAAACAGACCAGTCCCGGCGCCGATGTCGGCCACCGTCTGTCCCGGTTCGATTCGGCAGGCTTCCAGAATCTTCCGGCGGTGAAGGAAGACCTCGCGGCTTTCGATTTCGAATCGCTCGACGAACTCTCGCGGGTTCGGATTCCGGAATGAGTCGTTGATACCCGGCTTGACGCTTTTCTCCTGGGCAGTCCCTGCCGCGATCCAGGCAAGCAGGCAAAACATCGTGGTCGTCAGAACGGTCGGACGGGACATCTCGGAAATTCCTTGTTGCATGGGTCGGGAGAAAAAAATGGTTGCCAGCCGGTTCAAATAGGCCCGTTAAGCATGCCTCGCCAGTAAAGGGCCGGCAGGAGATACCGCTTCAGCAACCACATGCTCCAGCGCTCCTTCGACTGGTCGATCGGAAAGGTTCGGGCTGGTTGTTTGCCGGAATCGAACCCGCGAGAACGAACCTGCCAATGCCCATGACCAGGGGGCAGGAGGTGTAGCCATTGTAGCGGATGGACAAGGGCTCGCTTCGCATCGCGGACAGCAAATTCTGAGCGACAACCGATGCCTGCTTGCGAATGGCGGCTCCTGTCTCGGATGTCGGAAGACTCCGTAATCTCCCAAGGCAAAGACATTGGGGAACTTGTTGTGTTCCCGCAGCGACCATGAGCCAGTCATAGGCAGTGCGCCAGCCGTCCCCTGTCAGGACGGCATTCTGATAGGGGAGAAACTTCGTCACCGCAGACGGTCAGGACTTGATGATGGGGGGCGGCATGGAGAGCTTCTCCTGAGTTGGGATCAGGCAAGGGTGTTTCGAAAAACTAAGAAGAGGGCGACCGCGAGGATGGCGACGGCGAACACTCTTTGCAGAACCGGCGCGGGGAGCCGTCGGCCGATCTGCTGCCCGGCGAGCAATCCGGCCGTTCCTCCAAGAACAAACCAGAGTGTGACAGCGGCCGAGGCCGTCCGTCCCGCGTACCATTGCGAAACGAGTCCCGCCGCGCTCACGAGGACAATCACCAGGAGAGAGGTGCCGACGGCTTTGTGGATCTGCATGCCACTGAATAGAACGAGGGCCGGGACGATGATGAAGCCGCCGCCGACCCCGAACAATCCCGACAGCACGCCGGCCATGACGCCGACGAAAACCAGCAGGATCGCACAGCGAGAGGTCGGAATCAGTTCGCCAGTCGCGTCGCGCTGGCAAGTCGGGGCATCGCGGCAGTCGTTCGTTCCAGCGGGTGAAGGTTCGGGCCTCCGATTGGTTGCTTGACGCCAGAGCCGAACGGCGACCACCGCCATCAACCCCGCGAACAGTAACAGGAGCACCGTTTCAGGCATCCGGCTGGCGATACAGGTTCCTGCCGGAGCACCGAGCATTCCCGCGATGGCGAAGAAGAGCCCCGTCCGCGGTTCGACAAGACCCCGTCTCCAATAGGTCAGAAATCCCACGGCGGAGATCGTTCCGACGGCGGCCAAGGAGGTCACGACCGCGTCTTTGGCCGAAACACCAAGTCCGTAGACCAACAGCGGCACGGCGAAGATCGCCCCGCCGCCACCTGTCAGACCGAGCGACAGGCCGATTAAAACGCCAAACGCGAGGCTCAAGGCGGTCATGGACATCCCCACGCCAGTAATTTCCCCAGCAGTCGCTGCATGGTCTGCCGGTGTTCGTCTTCGTCCGCCGCCTGCTGTTCCATCGCCATCTTGAGGGCGTACAAACCCTGCTTTCCGGCCAGTTCCGCCAGAGCGACGTAGTTGGCCACGTCGGTTTGCTCTTCAACGATGTCGCGCTCCAGCATGTCTTGAGGAGTCGCGAGCGGGGCCGCCAGTTCCGGCTGGATGTCGGGCGTCGATCCGAGCGCCACGATCTGATTGGCCAGGTATTGGGCGTGACCGACTTCATCGGTCACTTCGGCGAGGTACATGGCCCGCACGCTCTCCCACTCCGCTCCTTGGATCGAAGCCCCCTGGACCATGTACCGCGGGAAGGTTGTCACTTCGCGATTCAATTGTTCGTTAAGTTTCGCAGTCAGTTGTTGCTGCTGAGACATGATTGGTCTCCCATGGGGTTGGTGGTGAAGGTCCATTACAGGCATGATGCCTGGAGACCGACGACGGGGAGGCCGGCTGCTTTCCAGGCATTCAATCCCCCCGACATGTTCGTGACGTCGAATCCGGCCCGTTGCAGCAGGCTCGTGGCAATCGCCGAGCGTCCTCCGCCCTGACATTGCACGACCACCGGTTTCGACCGATTTATGTTCTCGATCTCTCGCGGCAACTTGCCGAGAAACCGGTGCTCGGCACCGGGGATGTGCCCCGCCTGGAATTCGGTGAGCGCCCGAACGTCCAGCAGCGTTGCCTCACCGTGTTCGATACGGGGCTGCAACTCTTGCGGGGCGAGTGACACATACGATTGCGTTCGCAAACCTGCCTGGACGCCGAAGTAACCGCCAACATTGTCGATCCCGATGGACCGTACGCGGCGCAAGTGTTCCGGCAGCGCCTTCTCATCGATGAGCAGGTAAATCGGCTGCGAGTAGTCGACCAGGAATCCCGCCCACTGGACGAGAGAACCAGACGGAATGTTGATCGTCCCGGGAACGTGGGCGTTCGCGAATTCCGCCGACGGCGATGGGTCAATCACCAGGTATCGCTCGGCAGTCTGTGCGAGTTCCGTCTGTGAAATGGCCGCGACAGGAACCAGGTTGCGGATCAGTTCCGGTCCGACCTTGTTCACCCGCTTCATGACCGCGAAGTAATACGGCGTCTCCGGTTGCTCGGAGAGGATGTAGTCGACGAACCGCTGCTCATCGTGGTACTGCAGCGCCGGATTGAACCGCTTCTCGTACCCGACCGTGCTGGAGGGGATCGCTCCCAGCCCCTTGCCGCAGGCGCTGCCCGCTCCGTGGGCCGGCCAGACTTGCAGATAATCGGGAAGCTCGTGGAAGCGGCGCATCGAGTGATAGAGTTGCCGTGCTCCCGCCTCCGCGCTGCCGGCGACGCCCGCCGCGGTCTCCAGCAAGTCGGGGCGTCCGATCGAGCCGACGAACACGAAGTCGCCGGTGAAGATCCCCATCGGCTCCGTCGCTCCCCCTCCTTCGTCAGTGAGAAGGAACGACAGGTGCTCCGGCGTGTGCCCCGGCGTATGAACGGCTTCCAGCTTGACGTTGCCGACGCGGAACACGTCCCCGTGCTTCAGGAGTTGCGAGTGGTATTGATCGGCATAGAGGTACTTCCAGTCCGCCGGCCCTTCATCCGACAGGTAGAGCTTCGCGCCAACGCGGTCGGCCAGTTCGCGGGAGCCGGAAACGAAGTCGGCGTGGATATGCGTCTCGGCCGAGCCGACGATCCGTAGCCCCTCGCGCCGGGCCTCTTCCAGGTACGGTTCGACGTTCCGGCCGGGGTCGATCACCACGGCTTCACCGGTTTTCTGACAACCGACCAGATAGGAGGCGTGTGCCAAGTGCGGGTCATAGAAGTATTTGAGGAACATGGTTGGCTCTCCTGGATTGAGGGATGACCTTGAATTCGACAGGCATTGGGACGGTGATTGGAGACCGTTCCGGCGTCGACGAGGCGATCGAGCGCTTTGACGCTCACGAAGAATCCTCCGTCCGAGTTCCTGTTTTTATGTTCGACATGTCGGAATCTATCGATCTAATTGGCGCAAAGAACGTTTTTCCCGAGTTGCTGCACGCACCTCAAATAACCGGAGGCCATCGCCTTGTCCCAACGCCTCACGATCCACCAGCGAGGCTCGAACTTACTCACGAGAAGGCTCCTCACGTATTCAAAGATATCGGAATATTCCGAACTGTCAATCAATGTTTGCCACGCTTTCTCGATTCCTTCCTGGTTGTGAGAACACTTGACGATCTGTCAGCCCCAAGCCCGCTCCATGTCGACCGGGCCGGGGGTACGCGGGAATCACAAACCCGCAAACGACTCACCAGCATCTCGATTTCGCGTTGGCGAGTAGCGTATCTGGGACGCAACTCATCGGATGATCGCCAGGCGGAATCAGGTGGCTGGAGGGGAGGTACGAGACCCCTGAAACGAAAAAACCCCTGCAGAACAGGGGTTTTTCGTCTGAATCAGTAGCGGGGGCAGGATTTGAACAATCGCCTGAAACCAATTGTAAAACCGCAGACAACAGTGAGGGCGACGTAAATTTCGACATGCCGAATTCGCTGACGACAGATCAGGCCTGGCCTGCTCCCCCCGCCCTGGCCCCTCTCGCTGATGATTGGCGCGGCTCGCCAGCCGGATTCTACCGAGGTGCTTCTCAACTCGACGCTTACAGCGGCATCGTGCACCCGCATCCTGGTCCGACTTGCTCAAGTCGATTTTGATATCCGGAACGAACGGGACATGATCTCTCGGCGGCGGCGAACCTCCGATTACTCCGTCAACCCCAACAGGCGCTCCTTGGCCAACCCGTAGTGTGGATCGAGTTCCAGGCAGCGCTCAAAATGGCGCAGGGCCGCGTTCCAGTTTTCAAGCGCCATCGCGATCGATCCCAGGTAGAACTCGACGCGTGGGTCGCGCGGGTTCACCTCCCTCGCCTGGTCGAGCAGTTGTTTTGCCGATTCCAATTCGTTGCGGCGATACGCGGAGATGCCCTGCAATATGACCGACTCCAACTCGAGCACACGTGCACCCTCACGGTCTCCCCGATTCGCAAGTTCCTGCGACAGTTCCCGCGCGGCATCGGGCGTTGGCAAATGTTCCATCGAGCGTTGCCAGAATTCTATCGCCGCTGAGCGGTCACCTTGATGACTCTTGATTTGAGCCACTCCTACCAGCTCCACCAGCGCCGGGGGGCGTCGCTTGGCGAAGCGTTCGCACAGAGCCGCCGCCTCATCGATGTTTCCCGCTCGCAAACTCACTTCGACAGCGGCAGGAAACAGCGAGTCCAGATGGTCGATCGGAGTCTCCGAGAACAACTTCCGGATTGTCTTCGCGGCAGCGGGCAACTGGTTGAGCCGTGCGAGGCTTTCGGCTTCGGCGAACTGCCGCTGTAAGCCGTATCTTTCGCGGATGGGCTGAAGGTACGTCCAATAGTCCTCGAGATTCTCCCGCCCGGTGGCGCGTTCTGCCCGTTCCAAAGCGATCGTGAGGCCGCGCTGATCTCCCAACTCTCGATGAAGTCGCGCCGCCAGCATCGCGGATCGGACTTCAATCTCTTCGCTCCGAAGCAGTTCATCGATGAGCGGGCGAGCTTCTTCGACCCTCCCGATCTGAATGAGTAGCCGCGCGAGTTCGTGCTGTGCCGTGATAAGTGGTAAAGCACGGCGAAAAGACGCTTCTGCTGCGCCGGCGTCCTCCATACGCAATTGATTCCTGCCGATGCGATACCAGTTGTTCCGCCCCAGAGCAGTTGGGTCGATGCGAGCCGCTTGTTCGTAGTGATTGTTCGCTTCTTTCAACCGCCCGAATCGCTCTTCGCAACGCGCCCAATCCGACAGAATGATCGCGTCGTTCGGCTTCAGTGAATTAGCATGTTCCAGGCAGGCCGCTCCCTCCGGAAAATAGCCATACGCCAGATAGGCCGCACCGAGGGCGTGCCAATCCTTGGCACGATTGCCACGAGTCGCTTCCTGCAGTTTCGTCAAATCGTTCGCAGTTGCCGGGGGCAGCCGCGACAGTGCCACCGGAGGCGGCATGGGACTTTCGCGCGCGGATCGCAGCACCCAAGCTCCCCAGCACAACTCTGCAACGAGCATCGCCGCCACCAGTATCCCCATCATCCACGACTTCATGGATGCTCCTTTCCCGGCTTGCTCATCCACGCCACGATGCCCGACGACGGTGTGTAGGGGGTCATCAAATTGAGGCAGCCCGCGAGAACATCGTCGCGGCCGTCGGAATTCAGGTCGCCACAGGCCACCGTGACAAGGTGAGTTGGCTGGCTCGCGAGCTGCCAGGGAGTAAATTCCTGTTTGCCGTTGTTTTCGAGCCAGACCACGCTAGCGCGATCGGGTGTATCCCAGTCGTTGGTTAAACTGACCAGCACGACATCGCGGTCTCCGTCCCCATCCAGGTCGCCGGCCGCGGCAGCATACGTTCCGCCAAAGTGGGCGATGCGGTGAGTCGTGAATTCCCAATTTCCGCGGTTTTCCAACCAAAAAACCCCGTGGTACGGCTGCGGGTAGCTGTACGAATCTTCCAGGTTGTCGCCCACCGGCAGCAGCAAGTCAAAGTCGCCATCCTGATCGAGGTCGTCGAGTACGAGTCCCGCGCCACCCAAATCGAAGTTGAGCGAACCAAAAAGTCGATGTCGCTCGAACTTCCCGCCGCCAACGTTCTCGAAGCCATAGACCTCTTCGTCGTCCTGAGTCAGGTGGGAGACCAGATCGAGGTCGCCGTCTCCATCAAAATCAGCCGGCAACACATGAATGGCACCGGCCCCATCGAGCAACGTGTGCTGCTCGAAGCGCCAGTCGCCATGATTCTCCAGCCAGAGAATCGCTCCCCGGGCGTAGCCAAAGACGGCAACTGCGATGTCCAGATCGCCATCGCCATCGAAGTCGGCTGGTTGCGCGTCGGCCACACGACGGACATCGGTCAGCAGCTGGTGCCGCTCGTAACCGTTCGCCGTCTTCTCCAGCAACACCAGGCTCCCGATCGCTTCATCTTCGGGCCAGAGTCGACCCAGTAGCGATACCAGGAGATCCAGATCGCCATCATTCTCAAAATCAATGACGGTCGCATGGGCCGGAGCGGGGAGATCGGTTGCCAGCACGTGTTCCTGCCAGGCTCCCTCGCCATCGCGCGAAAATCCTACGACCCGGTGTCGCCGCGCGTCACACACCAGGACATCCAGAACACCATCGCCGTTCCAGTCAACGATCTGCGTGTTCGTGATCCACGGCGGCGTATCGGTATCCGAACCCATCCGGACTTGAGTGACAGGCAACTGAGACAAATCAAATGTCGAGCCGCCGCTGGGTGGAACAGGGAGAACTCGTTGGGGGGGCGTCCGTGCTAGAAGCACCAAGACCGCCACGGGAATCGCGATGCCGGCCAGGAGGCCGATGCCAAAAACTGCGAGCTGAAGCCGCCGTTTGTCACTCATTGTCCAGGACATTCAACATGGTAAGACCTGATATTGTGCCCGCAGGAGTCTACTCTGGTTTTCATGTGAGTCCCACTGAGGGCAATCATCTCCGCGAGGCCGCTGCGAGTTTCAATCCGGCTTAACTTTGCGTGCGGGTTCAAGTGTTAACGCAAGTGGCCGGAAATTCGCTGACAATTTCGACTCTCGGCCTTAACGGGCCAAATGGGGCAGGTGAGCAGCCTACTGTGGGGGGCCAGGGGACCGGGGGTGACCCCGCGGGAACTGGCGAGGGTATCATCCGGTGCAGTGCATCGTCCCGGAAAGTGGCCACCAGTCAAGCATTCTCCCCTCGCTGTTTTCGTTTTCTCCTGTCCCGATGAAGCCCAAAAATGCGTTGCTCTCCTCGGCTTGGTGCGGCCGCTCCTCGTGATAGTGGGCGACCATCTCCGAAACCACGTGGTTCATGTGCTTCTCACCGAACACCACGAAGTCGTCGAGACACTCCTGCTGCAGTGTCTGAATAAAACGTTCCACGAACGCGCAGGTGTTCGGCGAGCAGAGGGCTGCCTTGTGCGCCCTCGCTGCCGGGATCGCGCCCTCGTCAGTGCTCGCTCTTTGAAGCGAGGATCGCACTGAATGGCCGTCGGCAATCCGCTGACCGATCAAGACAGGGTTGAGGGGTACATCCTGGCATGTCAGTCGAAGGTCCAAGGTGATATCGAAGTCGATTCTTGAGGAGGGCCGCTCTCGGCGTTCGGGTTATTTAACCCTCGCATTCTTTGATCGGCCGGAAGCGACTCAAGCGCAATGCGGGCCTGGACTTCTGTTGTCATGGTGGTGCCACAACTCGAAATCCCAGGCTCGGAGGCCAGCGGTGAAAAGTTTAAGCGACGGCTTGTTCTCTCGACTCTCAACAATAAAACGGCTCCTCGAAATTGTCTGCGGGGAGCCGTTTGTCATTTAGGACGAACACTTTGTGCCAGACTTGCAAGTCCCGCGAGGTCGTTCAAAATGACCACCGCACCTCATGTGACGTTGTGCCGTCGAGCACAAAGCATTTTCCCGCATCAAATTGTTGACTTCAAATCCTGTTAACGCTCTCGCAAAGGCACGCGACTGGGGCCGTATGACGGTCGCGCACGTCCGAACGTTTCCTTGGGGGCCGGGAGGTGAGCTGGGGGCGGTAGCTTGTTTGAAACACCAATAAGACAACGAAACGGAGAAACGATGACGAGCATCTTGGCATCCCTGGCGGCCGTCGCCGCAGTAGCACTCTCGACGGTCGCGGTTCATGCCCAGCATGCGGGGAAGTCGGGCAAGCCCAACATTCTCACCATCATGGTGGACGACCTGGGCACGTGGAACGTCAGCGCCTATCACCGCGGAATGATGGGCGGACGCACGCCCAATATCGATCGGATCGCCCAGCAAGGGGCACTGTTCACCGACTATTACGCGCAGCAGTCGTGTACCGCGGGCCGCGCCGCCTTCATCCTCGGGCAGACGCCCTTCCGCACCGGCCTGCTGAAGGTCGGGCTGCCAGCCGCCAAGCAAGGCGTGCAGGCAAAGGATCCGACGATCGCCGAGTTGCTCAAACCCCTGGGCTACGCCACCGCGCAGATCGGCAAGAACCACTTGGGCGACCGCAACGAGTTCCTGCCCACGGTGCATGGCTTCGATGAGTTCTACGGCATCCTCTATCACCTCAACGCCATGCAGGAGCCGTACGAGGAAAGCTATCCGAAGAGCCCCGAATTCCGTGCACGCTACGGCCCGCGCAACATCATCGACAGCAAAGCCACCGACAAGGACGATCCCACCACTGATCCACGCTGGGGGCGCGTGGGCAGGCAGACGATCGCCGACGCCGGGCCGCTGCCGCCGCAGCAGGGAATGGATCCGGCAGCCAAAGTCAGCATGCAGGATGTCGAGATCGAACTGGTTCGTCGCTCCAACGACTTTATGAGTCGCTCGGTGAAGGCCGGCAACCCGTTCTTTCTCTGGCACAATTGCACGCGGATGCACGTCTGGACGCACCTTTCCGAAAAGTGGAAAGGCAAGAGCGGTTATGGCCTGTATGCCGACGGCATGATGGAACTCGACTGGGCGGTCGGTGAGCTGCTCAAGCAGCTCGACGAATTGGGAATTGCCGACAATACCATTGTGCTCCTGACGAGCGACAACGGACCTGAGATTTTCACCTGGCCCGACGGTGGCAATCAGCCGTTTCGGGGCGAAAAGGGAACCACCTACGAGGGCGGCTTTCGCGTGCCGATGCTCGTGCGGTGGCCCGGCGTCATCAAGCCCGGTGTGATTATCAACGACGTCATGGCACACGAGGATTGGATGCCAACCCTCGTCGCGGCCGCGGGCGATCCTAACGTGAAGGACAAACTGCTCAAGGGGATGCCAGTTGGCGACAAGACCTTCAAGAACCATCTCGACGGCTACAACTTCATGCCGTTTTTCAAGGGGGAGGAAAAAACCTCGCCGCGCCATGAAGTCTTCTATTTCACCGACAGTGGGGAACTCAACGCGTTGCGCTATAACGACTGGAAGGTGAGCTTCAAGACGGTCGAGGGCAACCTCTTCAATGGTCACGAGGCCAGCACCAACGCGCCACTGGTGACAAATCTGCGGATGGACCCGTGGGAGCGTTACCAGTCGCAGAGCATGCTGTACGGCCGATGGTGGGGCGAGAACATGTGGACCTTTCTTCCCGCCACCGAGATCGTGGGGACGTTCCTAGAGTCGTTCAAGGAATATCCGCCCAGCACGCCGCCATCGAATTTTGGTGTCGACAAGGCGCTACAAGCCCTGGAGCAGGGCTCCCGGGGCGCCGGCAAGTAGCAGATAGCGCCCACCGGTTGTCGATGGGTTACAGCGGCGGCGCTCACGCGCCGCCGCTTCTTCTAAAGAGCATTTCGCATGATCTCCAACTGTATGCGAGTAACGAGTCTGTTAGCGGTTGTCTGGTCGCAATCCCTGCTTTTCGCGGCCGGCCCGGAGTCAGCAGGCCCAGCTTCCGACCGCCCGGTTGTGCGAGTCGTCTACTTCATACCGAAAGATCGCAAGCCTGAGCCTGGTTATGCGTCTCGACTGGACCGCGTGATGAGCGAAGTCCAGCGGTTTTACCGCATGGGCATGGATCAGAACGGCTATGGGAAAGTAACCTTCGAGCTCGATCGCGATGCGAAAGGGGCGCTACGCATCTACGAGGTGCCAGGTAAGCTCTCCATGCGCGAGTACGGTCGCAACGATGCCGACAAAGTGCGCCGTGAGGTGAAGGAAGGCCTGGCGAAGGAGAAATTGGATATCGATGACGAAACCGTCATCATTTTCCAACTTCTTCTGGAGTGGCACGGCAACACGGCCGAGGAAATCGGACCCTTCGTCGGTGGCGGCGGGCCACGTGGTGGGACGGCCTGGGTATACGATGATGTGAAGATCGATCCCCAATTCCTTTCCTCGCGCAAGGCGGGCGGCTACTACCAAGGTCCTTGCACTCTCGGGCAGTTCAACACGCACTACATTGGAGGCGTCATCCACGAACTGGGTCACGCCTTCGGCCTGCCGCACGACTGCGAGCCTGAAAGGGATCGGCCAGGGCGAGGGCTTTCACTTATGGGCGGCGGAAATCACACCTATGGCAACGAGCTGCGCGGTGAGGGAAGGGGGGCATTCCTGTCGGCAGCCTCGGCGTTCCCCTTGTCCGTTCATCCGCTGTTCACTGGCAAGCGTATGCCCGCCTCGCCGAACACCTGTCGGTTTGCAGAGCTGAAGGCAACCCATGACGATGGCAAGCTGATGTTGACTGGCCGCCTCCAGGGGAGCCCGCGGCCGGTCGGAATCGTAGCACGCAACGATTCCACGGAAACCGTGGGTGACTATGACGCCGTCGGCTGGGTCTGTACCGTCGGTGCCGACGGCAGTTTCCGGATGAATGTTGGCGAGTTGAAGCCGGGCGAATACGACTTGCGGCTCGCGACAATTGGTGACAATGGCGAGGCTCGCAACTTCGTCTTCCGCTATCGGATCGATGAGGAAAAGCGACCGGATTTGCGGCCTTTCATTGAGGCCGATCGCGAATTCGCGATGCAGCGACCAGAGTTTCTCACGTCGGAGCGACGGAAGCAGAACCTCCTGACCGGTGGTACGTTCGAGGATGGACCCGGCGGGAGATGGACCGTCCACTCTTACCGGGAAGAGCGTGACGCCGCGAGACGCCTGAACGATGAGGCCAAGCAGGGAAGGAAATCGTTGCGTATCCGCACCGACAACACCCAGGGGAACGACATCGCATTTGTTCAGAAGATAACGGCCACGCCCAACACGCGTTACTTGCTGAGCGGGTGGGCCAAGACGAAGAACGTGGTCGTTACCGAAAAGGGTGGTGTCACCGGAGCGAGCCTCGGCATTTTCGGTCGACAGGAGACGAGCGATTCACTCACCGGAGATCAGGACTGGATGTACTTAACACTGGTGTTCGACTCCGGTACTCAGTCCGACTTCGAGGTTGGCGCTCGCCTTGGCCACAACGGAAGTGTTGCCAAAGGATCGGCATGGTTTGATGACCTTGTATTGATCGAGTTGGGACCAAGTGATTCGCAGTAGGACGCACTGGGCGAGCTTCTGAAAACAGACTGCCTAACATCTATTCGCCCGAATGAGCCATGTCATCTTTTCTTGTCTGCTCTGTGGCATTAATTTGCGTGTGTTTGTGTTGCTGTAATTAACGGCTTCGTCTACTCGCCAATCGAGCCGGAAAAAGTTCCATAGAAGTCCTGTTGAACTGCACCAGTGGGTGGAACCAGTCGTTAAATTAGTTCTTCGGCCTGAATCGCTTCCGGGGGCGGGGGGCCGGTACCCGAGTGACCGGTACCCCAGCGAACTGTGCGGACGGATGGTGTTGTACTCCACCGCCACTGTTCGATCAGTACTTTCGCTTCCAGAAGCGTGTCGAAGATTTCTCCGTTCAAGAGCTCATCGCGCGGCTTTCCGTTGAACGACTCGATGTAACCGTTTTCCCAAGGACTGCCCGGCTCGATGAACAACGTCTTCACCTCCACGCGACTTAACCACTCGCGCACACACTTCGCCGTGAACCCCGGACCATTATCACTGCGGATGTGGTTCGGCACACCGCGCTGAATGAACAGATCCGACAATCGCTCCAGGACATCTTCGCTCCGCAGCCTTCGCGCCACATCGATCGCCAGGCACTCCCGTATGAATTCATCGATGATCGTCAAAGCGCGAAACGACCGACCATCGTGCGTGCACGACTGCAAGAAATCATAACTCCACACGTGATTCCGATGCTGCGGACGCAGCCGCACACAGGAGCCATCGTTGAACCATAATCGTCTCCGTTTCGGCTGTTTCTGCGGCACTTTCAGTCCTTCCTGACGCCAGCCCCGGTCTCGTGGCAACTGCGTAATCCGCCGATATCCATACCGGCCATACCGCGTCGCCAGTTCGATCAGCTCTAGGATCAATCGCGGTTCATCATCGGGAACATAGGGTTCACTGTGGACCGGACACTGTTCCATCGAGCCATTGGTACCCGAGGTCGTTCCGTATAGTCCGTCGGGGCGACCATCGCGTACTGTCCAGCGTCAACACTGCGATCGGCGACCGGTCAGGTCAGTTACCGCGGGTTTCGTGGCGAATGCGCGAAAAGATGAAGCTGACGGCACCCAACGCCCGGCGAGACAACGGACTAATGGGGAATTTATCACGTTGCCTTCCGCGGCGACCCGCGTCCACGCAGATGGCCGGTCATACGAGGCACGGCTTTGACTTTCAGTCAGCGGCCAGGCGGTTTAAGGGCCTTTTCGGCTCGTTCGAGTTCCGATGCCGCGCGGGGATGGTTGGGCTGAAGCCGTAATGTTTCGGTGAGATGCTCGATGGCCTCTTGGGGGTCACCCCGCATCAGGCAGAGCGCTCCCAGGTTGAAGTGGACGTTCGGATTGTCGGGAGCAATTTGCAGCGCCTCGTTGAGCAACTCCCGGGCTTGCTTCGCGTCGGAATCGGCCGTGAGAACCGCGAGATTGATCCTGGCCTCGACGGACTTGGAATTCTGCTTTGCCTCACGCCGGAACGCGGCGATCGCGCCCGTACGGTCTCCCATGGCCAGCAGGGCATTTCCGAGCGCCGTCAAAGCGTCGGGGAAGTATGGGTCAGCGTCGAGCAGTTTTTCCAGATGCTGGATCGATTCGCGCAAGTTGCCCAACCGGGCCAGCGAAAGAGCGACGTTGAAGCGCGCGGGGGAGGACGACGGGTCGACGCGCAGGGCCTCGTCGAAGTAGGGAATCGCCCGTTCGTACTCGCCGCGAGCCGACAGGATGGCCCCCAGGTGAATCAGCGCGTCGGTGTGGTCGGGCTTGAGACTCAGCACCTGTTTGTACAACTCGATCGACTCGTCGGGTTTCCCCGCCTTTTCCAGCGCTTCGCCCAGAAAAACCTGCGATGCCAGATGCCAGCGAGACTGTTCAACATTCCGTCGCAGCTCGGCGATTGCTTCGTCGACCTGTCCTTCGGCAAGCCGCTTCAGGGCTTCTTCCGCGCGAACATCGAGCGGCAGCATTTCCTTGACGTCAGGAAGCGTGTCGACGTTCAGCGCGCCCGTCGGTTCCGAGGTACTCGCTCCGCCGATGTATCCCAGACTGCGCAGGGCGTTGATTTCGCCCGTCGAAAGTTGCACCTGATCGGCCGTGCCGACAGACATTCCGGATTCGAGTTCTTTCAGCCGGCCATCAAACTCGGCGAGTTTCTCGGTATTCGTATCGGCAAGGTTCCGCATCTCACCGAAGTCAGTCCCCAGGTCGTACAGCTCCGGCTCCGTGGTACGGATGTACTTCCAGTCGCCCAGGCAAATGCCGCGCAGCGGTGACCAGCCATTCTGCAGATAGGGGTCGTCCGTCGCGAAGTAACAGGCTCGATCGGCGAGTTCGCCGCCGTTCAAGGCAGGCATCGCGCTCCGGGAACTCTCAGCCAGCCGATTCCGGATCCCCAGAACGTCAAGCAGAGTCGCCGGCAGGTCCGACAGGGGAAAACTGGCGGCCAGTCGATTTCCGCCCTGAACACGACCGGGGGCATGAACGATCAGCGGCACACGCTGCGTGACGTTATACAGCGTGTAGCCGTGTGTTCGTTCGACGTGGTCGCCGAGTCCTTCGCCGTGATCGCCGACGATCACGACCACGGTTCGATCGGCCCGGCCGCTGCTGGCGACGTAGTCGAGCAGCCGGGCAATTTGCCGATCGACGTAAGCCAGTTCCGCGTCATACGGACGATCGCGAAATGTCTCGCCAAAAATATCCTCGTGCGGCAGGTACGGGTAGTGCGGATCGTACAGATGGACCCAGCAGAAATACGGTTGTGAGCCAATTGAACTCAGCCACTTCAGAGCCTGGTCGACCGTGTCCCGACCATCCCGCTGCTGATGCAACTGGACATCGTCTCCCTCCGCGGCGGGAAGATCGTCGTCGTAGACATCGAATCCCCGGTTGAGTCCGAAGCGCGAATCGAGCACGAACGACGACGTCATCGCCGCCGTCTGGTAACCAGCCTGCTTCAAGACTCCCGCGAAGGTCGCAACACGCTTCGGCAAGGCGCCACGGCCATTCGTTCGCAGCCCGTGCTCCGGCGGATTGAGCCCGGTCCACAGGGTCGCGTGGACTGGCAACGTCAGCGGGGCGGGTGAAAAGCAACGGTCGAAAACCACCCCTTCTCGCGCCAACTTGTCGAGTGTCGGCGTATCGGCAGCGTCGTAGCCGTAACAACCCAGGCGATCGGCGCGCGTCGTGTCGAGAGTAATGACGATGAGGTCGATTTGCGGCGTTCGCGGAACAAGCCACCATGCCGCGAGGCCGACGACAATGACCACTCCCGCGAGCCACCAGTACCGTCGCAAAACACTCATCTTCGAGATCGGCCTTTCCGGGTCGAGAAGCGAGCGTTTCCGGCCGAAGAGTTTCCGCGCTTTTCTCCACTCTCGACTCTGGCCTCGCGGCCCGCGACTCGCGAAGATAGAGAGACGGTTCGCTTGACTCAAGGCGTGCTCAAGAAGCTATCGTCGGCTGTCCAGAGGCCCATTGCAATTGATGGACCACCCGCGCTCGGCATTCTCTCCAACTACGAAACATGACTCCGGAACCGCGAATCGAATGAGACGCTTTCCCTCGTGATGGCAGTTTGAAGTCGATGATCTTTCTGTACATCGGTCCGGGAGCCGGCCTGACCTTCGCGGGGTCGCTGTTCGTCATCCTCTCTGCCGTCCTGCTGCTGCTGGTGCTTGTCGCGACCTGGCCGATTCGCCTTTTGCTCGCGCTCCTGTCGACGGGTCGACGGGCACCAAAAGGGACTGTTCGGCAGATTGTCGTGATCGGACTCGATGGTCTTGATCCCGGCCGTACCCGGCGGCTGATCGATGAAGGAAAGATGCCGAATTTCGAGGCACTGGCCGCGCGGGGCACATTCACTGATTTGAAAACGACCCTGCCGCCGATGTCGCCGGTGGCCTGGTCCTCGTTTCAGACGGGGACGAACCCCGGAAAACATGCGATCTTCGACTTTCTGAATCGCGACCTGCGAACGTATCGGCCGTATCTGTCATCCGCGCGCATCACCGAACCCGACCGGCGAGGCTGGCGGAAGTGGATTCCAGGAACGCGCGCTTCCGTGCGCATGCTTCGCAAGAGCAAGCCGTTCTGGAAGATTCTCGGGGACCACGGCTTGTTCAGCACGATTTTGCGCGTGCCGATCTCGTTTCCGCCCGAACCGTTCCGCGGCGTTTCGCTCTCGGCTATGTGTACGCCCGATCTGCGCGGCACGCAGGGGACTTTCACGCTGCTGACAACCGACGCCGCCGAGTGCCGGTCGCGAACGGGTGGCATCTCGATTCTCATGGATCGGCGCGGAAGTCGCACGGAAGCCTGGCTGCCCGGGCCGCCGCTTGGTCAGTCATCAAATCGAAACGGTTCCAGCAGCAGCTCGGAATCTCGCGTACGGGTACTGCTACGACGGAAGAGCTCCGACGCGACGGTTCAGTTTCAGATCGGAAAGACGCGGTTCTCCTTGAAGCCGGGGGAATCGTCGGGTTGGCAAGCGGTCCGGTTTCCCTGTGAGTGGGGTCGATCGATCTCCGGCCTGTGTGAGTTTCGCTTGTTGTCGATCTCCCCCGAGCTGCGCGTGTATGTGTCTCCCATCCAGATCGACGCGGGGCAGCCGGTGATGCCGATCGCCCATCCGCCGCTGTATTCGATCTACCTCCGCAAGCTGCACGGCCCGTTCGCGACGCTGGGGCTGGCCGAAGACACCTGGGGACTTAACAGCGATGTTCTTTCGGAGGCAGACTTTCTTGACCAGGCCTGGCGGATTCACGACGAACGCGAACGGATGCTGTTCGAGAGCTTGAAGACGTCCCCCGACGGGCTGACGATCTGTGTCTTCGACGGTCCCGACCGCATTCAGCACATGTTCTATCGCCACGACGTACCTGGACACCCGGCGAATCTCGGTCGAGAGAACTCACCGCACGCGCGAGCAATCGACGAAATGTATGCCCGAATGGATGACCTCGTCGGACGAGTCGCGAAGACGCTACACGATGATGCGCTTCTCATGGTGATTTCCGATCACGGCTTTTGCGACTTCAGCCGGGGCGTGAATCTGAATATCTGGCTCCGCGATCATGGCTATCTGACGACGCGCGCGGGCGCGGAAACTGAGGACTATCTGGCCGGTGTTGATTGGGAAAAGACAAGGGCGTATGCGTTCGGACTCAACGGCATTTACATCAATCTGGCGGGGCGTGAACACCAGGGAATCGTCGCTCCTGGCGATGCAGCGACTCTGCGGGCAGAGATCTGCGAGCGACTGACAGGGATCATCGACCCCGAGCGGCAATCGGTTGCCATCCGCCGTGTGTATGACAGTCGCGAAGCTTACACGGGCCCGTACGTCAACGAGGGGCCAGACCTGATCGTGGGCTACGAAGCCGGGTATCGCGCCTCGTGGGAGAATGCGGTTGGCCGCGTCGATGGGCCGCTGTTCAGCGATAACACACGCGCCTGGAGCGGCGATCATTGCGTCGACCCGGAGATTGTGCCGGGCGTGCTGCTGATCAATCGGCGTCTCGCACTCGAACCTGGCGAGTCGCCGGCACTCATCGACCTGGCCCCCACGATTCTCCAGCAGTTTGGCGTTCCGGTTCCGGGTCATATGGATGGCCGCGTGATTCCGATCAACGAATCTCGCGCCGCGACAGCGAAGGCGAAGACTCCTGTCCAGCACGAACCGGCGATGGCTGGGAGTGCCCCATGAGTCATGACCAACAGCATCGTCTGTCGCGGCGAGACTGGCTCGTCGGTTCTGCCGTGGCGGCCGGCATGACGGGGCTGGCAGGCTGTTTCAAGACACGAGCCCCGTCGACAGACCAGCCTGGTCGAGTCCTCGTGCTGGGTATTGACGGGATGGACCCGAACCTCCTGCGGCAGTTTCTGGATGCGGGCCGGATGCCCAACTGCCAGCGGCTCATCGCGCGCGGGTCGTTCTACACGCTCGCGACCAGCAATCCGCCGCAAAGTCCTGTCGCGTGGTCGAACTTTATCTCCGGGTGCAATCCCGGGGTGCATGGGATCTTCGATTTCGTCGCCCGCGATCCCGAATCGATGCAGCCGTATCACTCGACGGCTCGCCAGGAACCAGGACGAGCCACGAAGCTCACCATCGGCAAATACGTGCTTCCCGTTTCCTCTCCCCCTGTCAGGAACCTGCGTCAGGGACCGACGTTCTGGGACTCGCTGGAAGCCATCGGCATCGACTGCACGATCCTGCGGATGCCGGCGACGTTTCCTCCGGACAAATCGGAGGCTGTTACGCTGTCCGGAATGGGCACACCCGATCTCGCGGGCGGCTACGGAACCTTCTCGTATTTCACCGACGACCCATCCCAGCGCACGCGCGACGCAGGCGGCGGTCGGATCGAGCGAATTGAGTTCGAGAACGATCGCGCGACGTGCCAATTGAAGGGCCCGGTCAATGAATTCTCCGTACAACCGGAGCCAGCGACCGTTCCCATTGTCATCGAACGCGACATGGCGCGCGGGGCCGCGGTGATCACGATTGACAGCACGACAGTCGTCCTTGCCGAGGGGGAATGGAGCGACTGGATCAACGTGCGATTTCCGCTGCTCCCCATGGCGGTCGACGCGGCCGGGATTGTTCGGCTGTATCTCAAGAAGACCCACGGCGCCTTCGGGCTGTATGTCTCCCCGGTGAATATCGATCCGCGCGATCCTGCGGTCCCTATCTCGATGCCGCCCGACTATTCGCGATCGCTGGTCCGCGAACTGGGCTACTTCTACACGCAGGGAATTATCGAGGACACACGCGCGCTGTCTGCCGGCGTGCTGTCGAACGAGGAATATTGCCAGCAGGCCCTGTTCGTTCACGAAGAACGCCTGAAGTTCTTCCAGCACGAACTCGCCCGCTTCGACCGGGGTTTTCTGTTTTATTACTTTTCCACGCTCGACCTGGCTTCGCACATGTTCTGGCGAAGTCTGGATGAGAAACATCCGTTGTATACACCCGACCTGGCCCGTGGTTTCGGCGGCCACCTGGGAGACCTGTACCACAAGGTCGATGAAGCGATTGGTCTCGCGCTCGAGCGGCTCAACGACGGCGACTGGCTGATCGTTCTCTCCGATCATGGTTTTGCCCCGTTCCGGCGGCAGTTCAATCTCAACTCGTGGCTGCTCGACGAGGGCTATCTCCAGACGGATGGCCCTCCGATCCGGACCGGCGAGATTCCCTTCCAGGGCGTCGACTGGTCGCGCACGCTCGCCTATGGCGTCGGCCTCAATGGGCTGTACCTCAATCGCAAGGGACGCGAAAATCCCGGATGTGTCGACCCGGAGCGGGTTCCCGAACTGACTGCCAAATTGAAGGAGCGTCTCGAAGCGATTCGCGATCCCGAAACTGGAGAAGCGGTAATCGCCAATGTTTTCCGGTCGGAAGACATCTACCAGGGACCGCAGGCCGTGAACGCGCCGGATCTGATTGTCGGCTACCAGCGGGGCTATCGGGCGTCGTGGGACACGATTCTTGGCGGGTTTCCCCGACAGCAGATTCTCGACAATCTCGATCCGTGGAGCGGAGACCACTGCATCGATCCCAGCCTGGTCCCGGGCGTTCTGCTCAGCAGCCGGGCACTCGACGTCGCTTCGCCGCGACTGGAAGATCTGGCTCCCACGATTCTGGCGGCGATGGGCGCAGCGATTCCCGTGGAAATGACCGGCCAACCTTTGGAGTTTGCATGATCGAACCCCATCGTCCCTCAGGACTCAGCCATGTTTGAACCCAGGATCCGGATCGATCGGGAGCTGCATCGACAGGTCGAGGAGGTCGCGCGCCAGGCGGGATATTCCTCGGTCGAGGAGTTCGTCACGCATCTGCTGGAAAAAGCCGTCGCCGATGCGCGGCAATCGCAATCCGAGCAGGATGTCCGCCAACGCCTGAAGGGGCTGGGGTACATCGAATGATCGCGAGAGCCCTACGCGATGGCCTGACCGCTGCGGTGGATGGCGTTTTCGCGCTCTTCCGCGGCGTTTCGCCATGGCCCGCGCTCATCGTCGGTGGTGCGATTGTCGCCCTCTTGATGCTGGGGCTGTTCCGCTGGTTGACGAAGTCGAACGAGCTGGAAAAATGTCGGAATATCTTTCTCGCCCGGGCGCTGGAACTCGTTCTCTATCGACACAGCCTGAAAGCGAACGCGGTCTCTTTCGTGCGGCTCCTCGCGGCGAACGTCCGCTATCTCGCCTGCTTGGCGCTGCCGATTCTGGCGGCCACGATCATCGTCGTTCCGCTGCTGGTGCAATTTGAAGGCTGGTTTGAACGGCGTCCGCTCGCCGTGGGGGAACGAACGGCAGTGGACGTTACCCTGGCCCGCGATTATCCCGTCGACACCACCGACGTGGCGATTGAATTGTCGCCCGGCTTGCGACTCGATTCCCCGATCGTCCGGATTGCCTCTCGCAACGCGGTCGCCTTTCGGATCGCTGCTGTGGAGGAAGGATACGGGCGCCTGGATGTCGGAGTCGGTTCGACAGTTGAACGAGCAGACATTGCCGTCGGCGCGACATTGTGCCGCGTCACGCCCATGCGTGTCCGGGCCGGGTTGTCGCGCGAATTCTGGCATCCCGGCGCGCCGCCCCTGGATGCTCCCAGCCCCATCACGCGAATTCATGTGCAGTATCCGGAACGTATTCTGGAGTTTGGTCCGTACGATGCTTCCTGGCTGGAAGCGGTACTGGTCATCATTTTTGCGTTCGCCCTGTTGCTGGCGCGCCCGCTGGGTGTTTCGCTGTTCTGAATCAAGTTTGAGGTCTTTAGATGATTGTCGTCGTCACGGGCCTGCCCCGTTCCGGGACATCCCTGATGATGCAGATGCTCCACGCCGGGGGATTCCCCGTGCTGTGCGACGACCAGCGTCCCGCCGATGACTCGAACCCGGCGGGTTACTTCGAATTCGAACCGATCCGGCGTATCGACCGCGATCAGTCATGGCTCGCGCTAGCCGAGGGAAAAGCCGTCAAGGTTGTTTCCCCGCTGCTCCGCTATTTGCCAGCCAGCCAGGACTATCGACTGATCTTCATGGCCCGTGATCTCCGCGAGACGTTGCGATCACAAAAGACCATGCTGATCCGCAGAGGGATCGATGACGGGCTGAATGACTCGGCCATGGCCGATCACTTCTCGCGGCACCTGACGGAAATTCGCCAATGGATCCGGAAGCAGGATCGCTTCACGGTGCTCGATTGCGACTACGCACGACTCGTCGCCGATCCCGCGAGCGGCGTCGACTCGGTCTGCGACTTCCTCGGCGTCCCGCTGGGCCGGCAAGCGATGCGGGACGTGATCCGACCGGAACTCTATCGGCAACGCAGCGAACCGGAGCAATAGCCGATGGTCTTACCCCGTCGTTTTGCTGGACAAATCGTCGTCTCGTTGGCGTGCGCCGCATTGCTGCTCGCTGGCTGGTTGTACTGGCCGCGTCCCCCCGTTCAAAATCCCGCGATGGCCGAAACGCCGCCGCGGTTTGCCAACATGGCTCCCGACGTTGCCTACATCGGCTCCGATGCGTGCGCCAAATGCCATCAGGACCAACACGCAACTTACCACAAGACGGCCCATCGGCACGCCCTCGCCAAAGTCTCGATCGATGAAGAGCCGCCGGACGGAGAGTTTCACCATGAGGCCAGCCAGCGGTGGTATCGCATCTATCGCGGCGACAATGAATTGCGCCATGAAGAGTCCATCCAAACGCCGTCCGGCGAGCCGCTGATCCTCGCCGATCATGCGATGGCATACGTCGTCGGCTCGGGGCATTTTTCCCGCAGCTACCTGATCGAACAGGATGGCTACCTGTTTGAATCGCCCGTCACCTGGTACACGGGCAAGTCAGCGTGGGGGCTTTCGCCGGGTTACGAAGCCAATAACGTCGGCTTTCAGCGCCCCATCGACAACCGTTGCATGCAGTGTCACGCCGGTCGCGTCGAATCGCTCGACAGCAGCCCGCAGAAACTGGCTTTCCCGACGGAAGCGATCGACTGCGAACGCTGCCACGGCCCGGGCGGCCTGCACCAGGCAAAGCACGCGGGCAAACCCGTTGACAAGCTGACTCCGTTTGCCGATCGCGAGGGGGACCCGACGATCGCCCATCCTGGGCGTCTGGAACGAACGATTTCGGAAGACATCTGCCTGCAATGCCATCTTCACGGTGCCGCCACCGTCGAAAGACCGGGACGAACGCTGGAGGCCTTTCGTCCGGGTGACTCGCTGTCCGACTATGTCATTCACTATTCGCGGGCCACCGACAACGCGGGGATGACGGTCACCGGGCATGGCGAACAGATGAAATTGAGCCGCTGCTACATCGACAGCGGGACGATGACATGCATTACCTGCCACGACCCGCATGTATCCCGCCCCATGCAAGAGAATCGCGATTACTACCAGGAAAAGTGCCTGGCCTGCCATACGCCGGATTCCTGCCAAAGCCCGCGGCAAACGCGGCTCGACTCCACCGGTTTCGATGACTGCGTGCGCTGCCACATGCCGTCCGGCAAGACCGACATCCCCCACTTCGCCTTCACCCATCACCGCATCGCGGTTCATACACAGTCCGCTGCCGCTCCCGAGCCGTTGTCATCGGCTCAACTGATCCCGGTCGATCAGCCGGACGGAATGTCCCCGATCGAATCGGATCGCAATCTCGGCCTGGCTCACTTGCAGTTTTCCGACACGGCCGAAGGCGGTCCCCAGGCCGGGCTTCATCGCCAGAAGGCCGAGGAACTGCTGCTGGCTTCAAAGGCCTGGCGCGACGACCCCGAAGTCGCCGCCGGGCTCGCGCGACTGTCATGGGGTAACAATCCCGCGCAAACCATCCGCTTCGCGGACTCTGTCATCGGCAATCCAAGATCGAGTCTCGACGCGCTCGCCACGGCGGCTTTCACGAAAGGGGCGACCCTCTATCAGCAGAATCAGCCGCGAGCGGCGATCGAGCACCTGGAACAGGCGGTCCGTGCTCGCCCCATGGCCGATGTCTGGATCATGCTCTGCGACTGCTACCAACACGTGGGAGACAGTGAGAAGGCTGTCGCAGCCGCGTGTATGGCAGTCCAGTTGGCGCCTGACCGCCCTCGTTACCTGGAACGCAAGCTCGCACTCGAAGAACAACGGGGACGTCCACCCTCACCGGCCGATCGCGATCGTTTGTCGATCCTCTACCGGTATCGACAAACGATCGGCCCATGATCGAAGTGCTGACGAACGGCCACTCATTCGCTTGTCTCGGCCGAACGTTGAACGCGCACCCAGTGATCGGTCAGCATCAGATGCGGCGCGACCTCGACCGGCGGCATGTGACCCGGGAGGCAATTCGAGTCGGCGAAATCGTTAAACGTCCCCAACCGACAGTGCGCGGAGGCAAGCGTCATGCCACGGCATTTGCATTTCGCGACCATGCTTCGTCGATGGAGCAAAGCTTTCGAGTGCCGCGGCCAGAAGTGCGAAGTGACAATGATGCCCGGAGAGTGGGTGGAGAACAGTCGCCACAAAGGTAGTGGAAGAACGAAGAAGACGAGAGGTGAAGTCGCCTGATTCAGGCTTCTTCGCCTCTCGTCTCTCGAACTTGGACGTCGCACACCGTGATCGAGAAGTCCGTGCAAAACTCTATTTCTTCTTCAACTCAATCTCGATCGTGTGCTCGTTCTTTTTCCCTTTTTCCACGGTCCGCGTGAGGGTGCTTAGGTCGTTGTAGGAAGCTGGAATCATCAAGTCTTGCGGCACTGCCATTTCGCCGCCGGCGGGACCGCCGCCTGCATTCGGATAAATTCTCACCACGTGCGAACCGGGTACTGCACCAGGCGTCTCGCCACGATATCTCAATTCGAACTTTCCGCTGGGATCAGTCATTCCCTCGGAGGACGTTCCCCCCGTCTTGTTCGATCCGCTCGACTGCGGCTCATAGACGACGCGTAAAGGGCCGGACGGCGGGGCTCCGTTGATCAGCACCGTTCCGCTCACTTGAGCGAGTTCGGGGGTTGTCGATCCACCACCACATCCCACCGTAACTCCGACGGCCAGCAGAACCCCGCAAGCTGCGAATCGACTCATGGCAAATGGTCTCAAGGCACTGCACCTTCCAGATCGAACACACCAAACCAGAAACCAGATCGCGAGAAGCCAAGTCGTAGCCGCGAGGCCCAAAAGATCGGGCAGTCCGGCGACACGAACGAACACATACTCGCGGGCAGTCAAGAAAATCGAAATCGGCAGAATGTCAGAAGTCCCCGACGGTTTCTCGCTTCCCGATGGTCACGAGCGCCAAGAGGAGATTGACGTCGATATTCTGCGAAATGAAACGGCTGCTGCCATCGGCGAGAGTGATATGCATCCCCCCATCATGCATACTGCCGGCTCCCCATGCGGTGGGACATGTAAACGGACTACCGCCGCAGACGTTCCCAGTTCTGCTGTTAATAACCTGCTTCCCCGGGCCAACCTCGACTCCACTAGTGTAATTCCAAGCGTTCCAGAACGGGCCGTATTGAGGGTGGTTCTTCTTGAACGGCGTTTCGCAGAGCATCATCGTGTTCGTCGTCCCATCAATGAGGTCCCGCATGAGCGCAGCGCCGTTGATGCCAAACATGACCTTATTATTGTTGGGACTTAAGAACCCGCGATAGAACGCATTTTGATCTTCCAGGCGATCGTGGCCGGGGAACCAGTAACTGCTGCGGCGGCCATTCGTAATGCCATAGTGTGTATTGCCAGCCAGACTGTAGGGGTCGACATAGGGGACGTCGGAAGGGCACTGGAAAGCAGCCGAGCTAACACTCGCGAACACCGCTCCCTGATCGGTAGCTGGCCCCGTGCCACTTCGTTGCGCTCGACTCATCGGAAGCGAGAAATTGATCTGGTTATACAGCGGAGCTTGGTCGATGAAGGGCAGCAACATCAGCGTAAAGGGAATGTTTCGACATTGATTGGCACAATCAGAGGTATATGGCAAGTTTGACGACACTTGCGTGCCAGGATTGACGACGCCGGGCGGGAAGATGTTGTGGGTGTCGTGGTAGTTGTGCAGCGCCAGGCCCAACTGCTTCATGTTGTTGCGGCACTGCGTTCGGCGCGCCGCCTCGCGCGCCTGCTGAACCGCAGGGAGCAACAGGGCAATCAGGATTGCGATGATCGCAATCACGACCAGCAATTCAATCAGTGTGAAACCACGAAGCCGTCGCCGCGCCATGAGGAGGCCCCCCGAAATAAGGTGGAAGCAGAAAAGTTGTTGAAGCCGACGGAACGCATGATCTGGATGTGAATACATCCACGAGAGAAGTGTGACCAAATATTAAACAGGATTTGTCTGTCAATCCAGCATGAGTTCCTTGGCCGACAGAATTTTTTCCTGGCAGCAACTGACGTGCCGCTGAATGCCAACTCCCTTTCCGCCGCCATACCTCCGCACTAAGCCGTGATTGTGCAAACAGTTTCGCCATCGCCAAGCCTCCTTCCGGTTCAGGGCGTCTCGACAAACTCTCCGGCGAGATATCGAAGGGCGTGCCCGAACCTCGCGCCAATCTGCGACGGAAACGGGCATTCGCTCGCGATTCACGAGCGGCTGCTTACGTGGACAAGTTCACTAGTCATGCCGGCGTGATGACAGACTCTCTCCCGGTAGCCCCGGTTTCGTCCAATCCCCCGGAAGTTGAACCTCTCGGGCGGGCATGGCGGTTCGCGATTTGCTTCAATAGTCGATCGATCCACCCGGCGCGACGATTTGAATCGCGGCGATCCTTCAGCGATCCCCGGTTCGTCAGGACCGGACCGAGCTGCCGCATCGGTTCGTCCGGCAGTCGTTCAGGCGCGACACCCATTTCGATTTTCAAAGACCCGTGGCGAGATGAGTTCCACCGATCCCTCGCTCGATTGGCCGCACGCCGACAGCAACGATCATTCGCGGAGCCCCGACTTACGGGTTGCCGCGTTGCGACTCCTGTTCACAATCCTGCTCTGGGTCAGCTTCTTTCTGGTTGGCGGCACTTTGCACCTGGCATTTCTCGAAACACCCGGACCTGGCCGGGAGGATGCCGCGCAGCTTGATCGCATGATCTGGCTCGTGTCGATGACCTTGGTGGGGGCGGCGGCCAGTCTGGCGGCACTCGCATGGCTCAACTGGCGGCGCGCCCTACTGTTCGCCGGGTTGTGCGGCCTGACTGGAGTCGTGGCGCTCGTGATCTCCGAGGGAGTCGCACGCGTTTCCCTTCCTCCCTGGCCAGCGGCCGATCTGCATGGGATCGATCCACGGTCGCTGCCGAACGCTCCCAAGAATCCGCCCGATCCAAACCAAACAACATCTCCATCGACAGATTCGTCGAGAAACTCATGGGGGCAACGCGATCGGGAGCGGACGCGAGTTCCGGCGAAGGGTTGCCGCCGCATCGCCTTGATCGGCGATTCCTTTCTCGAAGAAGGGTCCGGACAGCCATTGTCGATCGTTGTCGAAGATCTGCTACGCGGTCAGGGCCCGTCGGCGACCGAAGATGTCGAGGTCATTAACCTGGGAGTCTCCGCAACAGGACCCGATGAGTATTTCTATCGACTCAAGAACGTCGCGCTTCCGCTGGGGGCGAGTACGTGCGTCATGTTCGTCTATCTGGGGAACGATCTCGCCGCCGATGCCCGGACCTTGACCAGTTACGGCGGCATCGCGGCGGTGACGCCACGGCAGTCGTGGCTGACCGATTGCGGGCTGCGCGGCTGGAACCACCTGTTGACCAACAATCGACGGCCGGTCATCGAAATCTGGCAGACAGCGGGCGGTCTTGCCGATTATGAGCGGCAACTCCACGAACTGATGATCGGGAGCCCCGACGAACAGGCGGCGAATGTGCTGCTGCGGTTCATGAATTGGGGAACCGTCGACCTGGGAGCGGCCGAGAAGCGTCTGCGACGGCCCGAAATGGCCCCCTTCTATCAGATGCTGCGCGAGCCGGATGGCGGTCGATTTCGCTCGTACTTCATCGAGGACGGACTCTGGATGGCCGTGTCGGACGTACCACCCCAGGTCATCGACGAGACCGATTTCGTGCTGCACTGGCTGCGGCAGTCGGCGGCCCTGTGCCGAAGCCAGGGTGTCGAGTTTCGCGTCGCGCTGATTCCGGATGGCTTTTCGGTCGATCCGCGAATGCAGGAGATGTGGCGTCCGCTGGCCGAAATGAGCCGGTTAACCGAACCCACGAAACAGGCCGGACTCCGCATTCAGAAGATTCTGGAAGACGAACAGATTCCTGTTTTCAACCTGACCGCTTCGCTAGAGGGAGTCGCCGGGGCGTACTTGAATCTCGACGGACACTGGTCGGAAACGGGAGTACAGCGCGCTGCGGAGGCGGTGGCAAGCCAGCTACGGGATTCCACCGTGCGGGTGAGCAACCCATGACGCCGCACGACGCGCGCCGGCGCTTGTCGACCCAGGGTAACCGGTCGGAATTGATCGGGGAGAGAGGCTGGTTGTTGGGGGTGCTGGCCCTGACCGCGATCGTCTATTGGCCAGTCATCGGGTTCGATTTCGTCAATTTCGACGATGATGTTCACGTCTTCGACAATCCGTCGGTCAGAACCGGCCTGACGCTCGACAACATGGTCTGGGCTTTTGGCATTCATGGGCCCAGTCAGTGGCACCCCTTATCATGGTTGTCGCACCAGGTCGACGTCTCCCTGTTCGGCGTTAGTGGGGCCGGTGGACATCACCTAGTCAATCTGGCAGTCCATCTGGCGAATGTCGTCCTGGTCTACTTACTGACGCGGAGATTGACCGGCCGAGGCGAGCCCGCGCTACTGGTGGCGGCGATTTTCGGAATACATCCATTGAATGTCGAATCGGTCGCCTGGGTGTCAGAACGCCGCAACGTCCTCTGTCTGTTCTTCTTTCTGTGGGCGATGATTGTTTATCTCGACAATGTCCATAGGGGAAAGCGCCCCGTCTCGTGGAGCGTGATCGCACTCTATGCCTTAGCCGGAATGGCAAAGCCGCTGGCGGTCACCTTTCCGTGCGTCTTGCTGCTGATCGATGTCTGGCCGCTGCGACGGCTCGACTTGGTCAGTCAAACGCATAAGGTCCGCGAGAGTCTTCGGGCCGCAATTCCGCTTTTTGTCGAAAAGCTTCCACTGTTCGTCATTTCGGGCATCTGCTCCTGGCTGACCATCTTGTGCCAGCAGGAGGCCGGAGTCGTCAGTTCGTTCGCGGCGATTCCGTTCTCCGCGCGAATCACCAACGCTCTGCTCGCCGTGCTTTATTACCTGCGCGATGCCATCTGGCCGGCATGGCTTTCGGTCTTTTATCCCCATCCCGCATTGTATGGCTCCCCTCCGGGACTGCTGCCGGACGCGTGGCTGGCGACCCTTTCGGCGGCGATGATTCTTGTCGCGACCGTCGCATTCTGGAGGCAGCGGGCGAAGTTCCCTTGGCTGCTTGTGGGCTGGCTCTGGTTTCTGGGGACGATGGTCCCCATGATCGGCCTGTTCCAGGTTGGCCTCCAGCAGCGGGCCGATCGCTATATGTATCTGCCTGGCCTGGGACTGATTCTTGGCATCGCGGCTTCGCTCCCCTGGGACAAGGCCGCGTTCCGGACAAGGCATCTGCCGCGGATCGGCATCGCGATCGTCATCACCGGTTTCGCCGTGACGGCCTCACTTCAAGTGGGAGTCTGGCGATCGAGTCAGACACTGTTCGAGCAGGCGCTTTTGGTCGATCCGCGGAATCCGGTCGCGCATCTCAACCTGGGCGAAGCGCTCTTGACGACCGGGCAACTTCCCGCAGCCGAGGAGCACTTGCGGGCCGCGATCCGGTTCTACCCCGATTACGCGCTCGCCTATTACAATCTGGGCGTTTTGCAGGGACAGCTTGGCAACACACAGGCCGCGCTGGAGAATTTCGAAAAGTCGATCTCGCTGGATCCAGGAAATGGGAGCGCCTGGGTCCGACGCGGCGGTCTGCTTGGCCAGGCCGGGCAGTTCGATCTGGCCAAACAGAACTTTCAACAGGCGCTCGCCATCGACCCGCACGATCTCCACGCGCGATTCAATCTCGGGCTGATCGACGAAATGCAGGGCCATTGGAAGAACGCCCGGGAGGCGTATCTCGCGGTCCTCCAACAAGACCCCACCTTCAGCTTGGCGGCACGGCAACTCGAACAATTGAACGAACGACACTCTCTTTCCAAACAATAGCCGGCACACCAAAGCCCCGCGAAGTTCCTGGCAAGCAACACAAAGGGAAGGCCCTTGAATCCGACGAGTCACACCTTCGACGACGGCTGTCCGTCGATCGCGAACGGTCAAGGTGGACACTCTCCACGAAGTCCGCGCGAAGACTCGCGTGTTCCGCCGTCTCGGCTGCGCCAGAAGCGTGTGCTGGTCACGGGTGGAGCCGGGTTTCTCGGGCAGCATCTCTGTCGCGAACTTCAGACTCGCGAACCAGCGGCGATCATCGTTCCCCGCAAGCGCGAGTTCGATTTGCTTGAGCCAAACAATGTCACTCGACTGATGCGAGAGAGCCGCCCGAACGTCATTTTTCATCTTGCGGCAACCGTTGGCGGTATCGGCGCGAATCGAGCCAGTCCGGGACGATTCCTCTACGAAAACGCGATCATGGGCCTCAATCTGATCGAAGCGGCCCGCATGGCGGACGTCGAAAAGGTCGTCATTATTGGCACCATCTGTGCCTATCCCAAGTTCACGCCCGCTCCGTTTCGGGAAGACAATCTCTGGAACGGCTACCCCGAAGAGACGAATGCCCCGTATGGCCTGGCGAAGAAACTGCTGCTCGTGCAGTCTCAGGCGTACCGAGAGCAGTACGGCCTGAATGCGATCTATCTGTTGCCGACGAACCTGTATGGACCGGGTGACAACTTCGACCTCGAATCCAGCCATGTGATTCCCGCACTGATTCGCAAAGCTGTCGACGCCAAACGGAATCGCTCGCCATCGATCGAAGTCTGGGGTTCCGGATCGGCGACGCGCGAGTTTCTGTTCGTGCGAGACGCGGCTCGTGCGATTGTTCAAGCTGCCGAGCATTACGATGGCGCGGCTCCCGTCAACATCGGTTCCGGCGAAGAAATCTCGATTCGCGAACTGGCCGCAAGGATCTGTAATGTCTGTGACTTTGACGGCGAGATTCGCTGGGATCCCAGTCGTCCCGATGGTCAACCGCGTCGTTGTCTCGACACGTCGCGGGCCTGGAACGAGTTTGGCTTCAAGGCGTCCACACCCTTGCGCGAAGGGCTTCAGGAAACCGTCGAATGGTATTTATGGACGCAGACGAATCTGGATCAAGCCGCGGACGGCGTATCGGACAAACAGTAGAAACGGTTGATAAACACGTCTTCAGGAAATTTTCGGATCAATCCACGAGTGCCTGACATCGCCCCCGTTCCATCATCAGCAACGCCATTGGTCACGGTCATCATCACCACTCTCAACGAAGAGTCGGCGATCGAGAACTGTTTGCGGCGAGTTGTTGCGGTACTGCCGGCCGATGCCGAAGTTCTGGTCGTCGATGGCGGCTCGGACCGGACGGGCGAGATCGTTCAGCGGCTCTCGGAAGAATTTCCGATGATTCGCTACATCAAAAATGAAAATGATCGCGGGAAAGGACATGCCGTTCATGTTGGCCTCGCGGCGGCACTGGGAAGTTTGCTGCTCCAGATTGACGCCGATCTGCAATTCCTTCCGGAAGAGATGCCCCGGCTGCTGGAACCACTGACTTCCGACCAGGCTGATCTAGTCCTGGGAAGCCGCTTCCTTCGCGGCGCGAAACGTCTTCCCGGCAGCACTCCCCCGTTGCGGACCTTTGGCAACTGGCTCACCAGTTGGTACGCCTCGCTGCTGTTCTTCCATCGGATGACCGACGTGCTCGCCGGAATGAAGGCTTGGCGTCGTCAGGTGAATGAAACCATCTCGCTGACCTGCGAAACCTGTTCGTATGACGCCGAACTCCCGGTGAAGGCGGTCGCCGCGGGTTTTCGGGTCATCGACGTCCCGGTCACCACGGATGCCCGCCGCGGTGGCGTCTCCGCCATCCGCGTCTTTCGCGACGGCCGCCGGATCCTCTGGGATCTCACCTGCTTTCGACTCGGCATGAAGTAGCGCCCTTTGAAGAACGAGATTGGTGCTCGTTCACAGGAGCTGATCTCCATGGCGCGTGTGGATTTGGGAAACGGCAAAATCTCAAAGCAGGCATCTTTGATCGTCGACACTATCTGTACATCACCCAATCCGTGACGGTATCAAGCTGCATTGCAGGTTTCGTCGATCCTCGAATTAGCGGGTCATTCCTCTTCCCCTGATGCGGCCGCTCCTCGTGATAGTGGGCGACCATCTCTGAAACCACGCAGTTCATGTGCTGCTCGCCGAACACCACGAAGTAATCGAGACACTCCTGCTGCAGCGTCTGGATGAACAGTTCGATCACTCTTGGAAGGTTCGTTTCGCATACCGCTCACAACCATGTCTCACGCAACCGGTCGAGCGCTCGCAACGGTCGTTGACCCGGACGGGGCGAGACACAGAGACAACCGAGAGTTTCGGGCGAGATCGGGCCGTATAGCCGATGCAGCCGTGGCGACGCTACGTCGCGCGACGGGCCGAGACGGAGACTTTGAGACTCAATTCGTGCTCGAAGTCGTTGCCAGAACTGGCGATAGAACGCGAAAAGGCCGCCATCCGAAGATGGCGGCCTCTCTCAAAACCCTGGGGTATCTCGTTTCGATACCGTCCAAACAAGTAGCGGGGGCAGGATTTGAACCTACGACCTCGAGGTTATGAGCCTCGCGAGCTACCAGGCTGCTCCACCCCGCGTCAGGGTATCGGCGACGGTTTCGTGCCGGAACAGTATGATATCCGGGAGACCGCCGAAGGCAAGTCGGTCGACAAAAGAGTTGCTCGAGATTCTGTCAGGGCTCCTAATCGGGGGGAATTCTGACGACTTTTCGGGTGAAGGCTGTTTGAATCCGCTGGATTTTCTGCGGGGAGAAAACTGGATGTTTCGTTGTCTACCGCTGTTTTTGGTCGCGTTGACCGGCCTTCTCTCTGCTGCCGAGCCCTTGAAACCGGACCGTTTCGAGGCCGCGATCGCGAAGTTCGAGGCGGACCGCGTCGCCAATCCTCCCCCGCGAAACGGGAATGTCTTCATCGGAAGTTCGAGCATCCGGCTGTGGGATCTGGCGGAAGCGTTTCCGGAACAGCCGTGCATCAACTACGGCTTCGGCGGAGCGGTGATGGAAGAAGTGACCCGGTACGCGCCGCGGCTGCTTCCGGCCTCTCACCCGCGGCGTGTCATCGTCTACGCGGGCGACAATGATCTAGTCCGGGAAATCGAGCCGAAAACCGTGGCCGCCGATTTCGAGAAGCTGGTCGACTATCTCGCCGAAGCCGCCCCCAGTGCCGAGGTCATCATCCTTGCCGTCAAACCGAGTCCGTCCCGCTGGAGGCTGCGCGAACAGTATCTCGCGACCAACAAATTGCTGCACGAGATTTCCGAGTCGAATCCGCGAGTGAAGTATGCCGATACCTGGTCGGTCCTGCTGGATGCCAATGGGGAACCCAGAGCCGAGTTCTACGAGAAGGACAAGCTGCATCTGACGCCGGAAGGATACGCGGCTTGGAACAAAGTCGTGGGACCAATGCTGGTCGACTAGGAGGGGAGCCCATGATCGATCGGCTCTCGCGCGCCATCCTGCCACTGGTTGTCATGGCGTGTTTCGTCGAATGTCCGGCCCGCGCGCAACCGCCTGTTTCCGGTTCGAGGTCCGGGCTCGTGGTCCCCGTGAGTGCCGAGGCTGCCCGCTGGCTGGCGACGGCCGAGGACTGTTTCGCCGAAGGCCGCTGGGATGCGGGAATCGATCTCGTCATGAAGCTGATGGATGAGTCGAGTCGCGAACTCGTCCCCGGCCCGAAAACCAGCGATGGCGTCACGCGGTATGGCAGCGTTTTGCCGCGGTGCCAGGCACTTCTAAGCCAGCTTCCGGAAGCGGGTCGCGTTGCCTATCGCGAACGATTCGATCGTCGGGCCGAAGCGTGGTGGCAGGACTGGGAGTCGTCGGGAGAACTGGAGTCGCTCCGGCAGCTTGTTCGCTGGGCTCCAGGAAGCTCGCACGGCGAAGCCGCAACGCTGCTACTGGGGGAAGCCGCCTGGAGCCGCGGCGACTTCGCCCTGGCGAGCCGGTTGTGGTCGGAACTCTTACCCCTGGATGACGAGGGGCCGCTCCCGTGGCTGACGGTTCGCCAGGTCCATGCCTCGCCCGGCGCCGAGATGATCGCGGCGCGGCTGATTCTCTGTGCCGCGCTGGATGGCCGCGTGGTCCGCGCGCGACGCGCGCACGAAGGCTTTCGCGAGCGCTGGCCGAATGCACGAGGGAGCCTGGGCGGGGAAGAGGGAGTGCTCCACGAGCGATTGACCGAGATCCTGGCGGGACTCGAACGATCGGCCGAGCCAGCGCCCGACGTCGTGACCTTTCAGGGATCGAATAGCCGCCAGCCACCCGCGCGCTCAATCCACCTGGCGGGACTTTCCCCCCGCTGGTCGGTCGAACTTCCGACCGTTCGTTGGGGAGCGTCGTTCGATGATCCCGCGCATTTCGGCATGCCTCCCATCGATCGCTATCCCATCATCGATCGAGACCGAGTCTTCGTGAGCGACGGCCTCTCGGTATGGGGTTGGAATCTTTCGGACGGCAGCGCGCTGTGGGAGGCCGATCGTGGGCGGCTTTATCCGCCGCTGGAACCGCCCGCCGTTCAGGCTTCCGACATTCCCAGCACGGGGTCGCCGCAAAACACGCTCACCATCGCGGGCAGACGACTCTTCGCGCGACTCGGTTCGCCAATGACCAGTCCCGCGCCCGGCGAGTTTCGTGATCTACGGCAGGAACTGGTCTGCCTCGATACGGGCGTCGAACAGGGACGTCTTGTCTGGCGAGTCGGCATGGAGGAATTGTCCGAGCAAGGGGAAATCTGGACCTTCCTGGGCGATCCGCTCATCGAACGCGGTCGACTCTATCAGCTCATTCATTCGCAACGGCCACAGCGCTCCACGCAGCTCGTTTGTCTCGACGTAGCCGCGGGGGGACTGATCTGGCGGACGCATCTATTCCATTTGAAACCCCCGGAACTTGAGCGAGTGAACCAGATCGCGCACACGCTGCTCACCTCGGGTGCCGGGCGAGTTTACCTGGTCCAGGAGCACGAAGCCGTCGTCGCCATCGATCAGGATCGCGGCGATGTTGTCTGGATCACGGAGTTTTCCTCACGACGAACGACAGACACCACACCCCGCCGTCAGAGTTGGAGTTGCCCGTTGCCCGTGCTGTTCGATCACGATCGATTGTATGCCGTTGCCGGGGACGCGAACGAACTGAAGTGCCTGGCTGCCGACGACGGCAGGATCCTGTGGAGCGTGCCGTCGAAAGGACCGCCGCGTCAGCTCTACGGAGTGGTGGAGAGGGGCGACGTTCAGGCGCTCGTCGTGGGAGGAAAGTCGCTGGAGGCGCGCGATGTTTCCACGGGACGACTCCTGTGGACCCTGTCGAGCCACGAACCGGCACTTCAAGGCTACGGACTAGGAGTCCTCTCCGGCGAGCGCGTCCTGTGGAGCACGCGCGACGAGTGTCTGGAAATCGAATCGGTCAGCGGTCGCGTGGTCGATCGCCGACCATGGGGGACGGTCATCAATCAGGATGGGGGTGGAAACCTCGTCGCCGCTGACGGATACCTGGTTGTCGCCAGGCCCGACGGAATCTCCGTGGCCGGGCCACCAGCGGATGGCCAAAGTCCACCCGCCAACTTACTGACCCAACGACCCCAGCCACCGACCGGTCGATAGCACGGCGATGAGCCGCTCAGCGTGAGTCTCTTGTCATGTCATACCGTCAAAAACCCCTGGACCTCCGAAACATCCCTGAATTCGTAGGGGTTTCCGAGCCGCCAGCCGGGTTTTGACGCAGGCTCTTCGCCGCCTAAGCCTCGTCGGCGGCATACAGCCAATCGGTGAGCGGAGACTTACCGTCCACCAATTCGTGGGGCTGGAAATACAGTTCCAGTTCGCGAGTCGCCGCCTCCGGGCCATCGCTGCCGTGCACGAGGTTCATCTGACGACTGACACCGAAGTCGCCGCGAATGGTTCCGGGAGCGGCGCTGCGGCCATTCGTGGGGCCCATCATGCCGCGTACGACGGCGATGGCGTCCGGCCCTTCGAGAGCGACGGCCACCACCGGCCCCGACGTAATGAACGACTCGAGCTGCGGATAGAACGGTTTATTGACGTGCTCGGCGTAATGAGCCCGAGACAACTCCGGGGTGACCTGAATGAGTTTCAGGCCGACAAACTTCAGCCCCTTGCGATCGAATCGAGCCAGGATGTCGCCGACAAGACGACGAGCCACGGCATCGGGCTTCAACAGGACCAGCGTTCGTTCAAGAGGCATGATGGTTCTTTGGAGGAAAGACTTTGAGCGGGATTCCGAGGATTCAAGAGCGAAACCGCCTTACACGGCGGCCAAGGGCTGCCGATTGAGCATCATCTGGCGGAATTCGTCAAACAGGTAGCCGCTGTCGTGCGGGCCCGCGGCCGCTTCGGGATGGTACTGAACGCAGAACGCCGGAACATCGCGATGACGCATCCCCTCGATCGTCCGATCGTTGAGGTTGAGGTGGGTCACTTCGAGGCAATCGGGCAGATTCTCGGAGGAGATCGCGAAGCCGTGGTTCTGCGAGGTGATTTCGACACGGCCCGTGCGCCGGTTGAGGACGGGCTGGTTCGCCCCGCGATGCCCAAATTTCAGTTTGAACGTCTTGGCGCCGCAAGCCAGCCCCATCAACTGGTGACCCAGGCAGATGCCGAAGACGGGCACTTTGCCGAGAATTCCGCGGATGGCGTCGACCGCATAGTCCAGCGGTTCAGGGTCGCCGGGACCATTGGAAAGAAAGACACCATCGGGGTTGCGTTCCAGAATCTCGGCGGCGGTCGCTGTTCCCGGAACGACGGTCACGTCGCAGCCCGCCGTCTGCAAGTGTCGCAGAATGTTCCACTTCATGCCGTAATCCACGGCGACGACTTTCAGCCGGCGGTCGCCCTGGCCGGATTGCGCAAGGCCGACAGGAGCCCAGTCGCCCAGGCTCTGCTCCCAGGCAAACGGTTCGGCGGGCATGACCTCGCGGATGAGATCCTGGCCAACGATCGACGGGCTTCCGGCGGCCTTGGCCAGCAAAGACGCATCGTCCAGGTCGGTTGTCGAGAGAACCCCCGGCATCGCGCCGCGATTGCGCAGGCGGCGAACGATGGCCCGCGTATCAACCCCTTCAATGGCCACGATGCCGTAACGCCGCAGATAGTCGTCGAGCGATTCTCCCGAGCGGAAGTTGCTTGGAGCCCGGCAGAGTTCGCGGACCACGAAACCGCGCAAAGAGAGCCCGCGGCTTTCGACATCCTCGAGATTGACTCCATAGTTGCCAATCAGCGGATAGGTCATCGTCACGATCTGCCCGCAGTAGGACGGATCGGTGAGGATCTCCTGGTAGCCGGTCATGCTGGTGTTGAAGACCACTTCACCGGCGACTTCGCCTTCGGCTCCCCAGGCGCGTCCGACGTACAGCGATCCATCGGCCAAGGCAAGTTTCGCGATACGGGCATTCACGGGACGGGGTCTCGGGGCGAGGAAGCGTGGAGGCGGGTTTCCGGTCGTCGGCATCGCGGACGACCGCACAAAAAATTTATCAGAGGCGCCGCGCAAGAAAAAGGGACCGGCCGAATGGCCGATCCCTCGATGTCAATTCTTCACGGGACCGAGGGCAAATTTACCCTCCGAGACACCATGATGATGCTTCTAGCGGGCCTGCGAGAGGATAAAATCCTTGAAGCGAATCGAATCCTTGTCGCCGGACGCGATGCTGCTGAACAGCTCGCCCATGATGCGATGGAAGTGCTTCGTGCGGACCGAGTAGAAGTTGTGCTTGCCGTCGCGACGGGCCTCGATCAGACCGGCGACGCGGAGGAGCGCCAGGTGATGGCTGACGGCCGGCTGGCTCTGCTGCAAACGCTCGCACAGCGCGGTGACGTGCAGTTCGTTGTCCTTCATGAGGTACATCAGGATTCGCAGCCGGGTTTCGTCGGCAAGCAGTTTGAAGACCTGGACCAAGTCTTTTTCAAGCTGATCGGATAATTCCGGAGCCACGGCTCCGGAATCGCGAGTTTCCATTTCCAATGCACTTGCAACCATGGGAGATTCACCTTTCTGGGGATCGGGAGAGCCATGCGGAAACAAATCGGCTCCCGGGTTTGGCGTGGGGTTTTGTTCAGGCAATGTTCACAATCCTTCCTGTCTTCCCGAGGAAGCTCTGCGGAACGCCTGACGGACCGCGAGAACCTTCCGCACTCCGCTTGCGGATTGTTGGCAGACACAAATTTGATGCGGTCAGGAATTCATCACCAAGCCATGAACATGGCCCTGTGATTGAGGGAGCCCGGACGACACAATGGCGTACGAGTACCCGGCGATGGGAAACGTGGTGAACGCAAACAAAAGACGGGAAGAAGAGATTGCATACGTCGTGCCTCCGATTTTTTGTGAAATCCGGAGGCTCCTGTAAAATATAAGGACGTCGGCACATTATGCCGCCGACAGGTTGAACCGTCAACGACCCTCATCTGAAATTGATGTAAACCATTACAGAGTTTTCAGATTCGAGAATTCGTTCTCAGTTTTGAACCCAACATGAACAGGCATCTCACGGGGCCACTAACGGCTGAGACATTCGCAATTCAACATGTATGCAACCTGCATGCCGATCCGTTTGTTTCCCCTAAGAATCCATTTTCAGTGGCAGGAATGTCCATCCCTTGATTCAACCAACGACTGAGCGAGAGGTTCCGTTGGCGCAAATCGCATCGGAATTGTTTGATTTTGCCACTCTTCGCGGGAATCGCGGTGCCGTGGTGGGTGGGTCGTCCGGTATCGGACGCGCCATCGCCCTGGAATTGGGGCGTGCCGGCGCCGATGTGCTCGTTCATGCCGGCCGTCGGAAATCGCTGGCCGACGACGTGGCCGAGGAGGTCCGTCGGTTGGGCCGCCGGTCGCATAGCCTCGTCGCGGACCTGTCATCCGCCGAGGCCGGGCCTCGGCTGGTCGCCGAATGTTGGGAGCAATTCGGGCCACTCGACTTCTGGGTCCACAATGCCGGCGTCGACCTGCTGACCACGCCCGAGGCGAAACTGGACTATGCCGCGAAACTGCAACGACTCCTCGACATTGATGTGCGTGCCGCCGTTCTCGCCACGAAGGAAGTCGCCCAGCGCATGATCGCCCAGGGGCGAGGGACCATCCTGCTGATCGGCTGGGATCAGGCCGATCGCGGCATGGAAGGGGACAGCGGAGAGCTCTTCGCGGCCGCCAAGAACAGCCTGATGGGTTTCACGCGATCGCTGGCGCTCAGCGTCGCACCGCGGGTCCGCGTCAATTGCATTGCCCCCGGCTGGATTCGGACAGCGTGGGGCGAGAAGGCCGGACCGTCGTGGCAGGAGCGAGTCATTCGCGAGACTCCGCTCGCGCGCTGGGGTGAACCCGAAGACATCGCCAAACTCGCACGATTTCTGTTGAGCCAGGATGCGAGCTATCTGACCGGGCAAGTCATCAATGCGAATGGTGGAGCCGTTCGTTGAGGCCCATGCGGTGCGGCCCGCCCTCAATTGGACTTTCTGAACACTGATGGCGCGACCTCGAATCCTGTTCGTGACCGGCAAGCTGGCCGAGCCCTCGCTGCGGCGCGTACTCGAACAACCAGGAATCGCCCAGTCCATCGACGCTCACATCGCGGTCTTGCCCATCACGGTCGCGGCCCTGCTTCAGGTGCGGTGGATTTCCCGGAAGCTGACGATCCCCGACGGGATAGAACGCGTGATTCTGCCCGGATGGTGCCAGGGGGATCTCCAGCAGTTGTCGCGGCAATACGGTGTTCCGTTCGAGCGCGGTCCCAAGGATGTGTTTGATCTGCCCGCCTACCTGGGACGAGGATCGAAGGAGCCGCCCGACTTGACCCCCTACTCGATCGACATCCTGGCGGAGATCAATCACGCCCCCGGTCTTGAGGACGCCGAGCTCGTCGCGATGGCCATCGAACTGGGGCGAGACGGCGCGGATCTGATCGACCTTGGCTGTATTCCAGGCGAACGGTGGCAGGGAATTGGAGCGGCTGTTCGACGTTTGCGTGAAGCAGGGTTGCGCGTTTCGGTCGATAGTTTCGATCGGGATGAAGTCGAAGACGCCGTGGCCGCCGGAGCCGAACTCGTCCTAAGCTGCAGCGCCGAGAACGTCGCATGGGCCGCTGATGTGCCCGCTGAGTTCGTCGTCATTCCCACGGTTCCCGATCGTCTCGAAACTCTCGACGAAGCGTCTGCTTATCTAGCCGCGCGCTCGCATCCGTTTCGACTCGACCCGATTCTCGAGCCAATCGGCTACGGCTTTACCGAGTCGCTGCGACGCTATTATCAAACGCGCGAACAGCATCCCGACGCGGCCATGATGATGGGGATCGGCAATGTGACCGAATTGACGGAGGTCGACAGCGCGGGAGTCAATTTTCTGCTGGCGGCGTTCTGCCAGGAACTCCGCATCGGCAGTGTCCTCACCACCCAGGTCATCAACTGGTGCCGGACCTCGGTCCGCGAATTCGATGAAGCACGGCGTCTGGTCCATTACGCGGCGCGCGAACGAGCCCTGCCCAAACATCTCGGAGCCCAACTGGTGACGCTCCGCGACCCGCGGCTGACGGTGCGCGGAGACGACGAACTGAACCTGCTCGCCAGCCAGATCCGCGATCCCAACTTTCGCATCTTCGCCGAGCGCGGTGCGATCCATGTCATGAACCGCGATGGCTACTGGCAGGGGCAGGATCCCTACGAACTGTTCGACCAGATGTCGGCCCAGGCGAACCTCTCCGCGCAACATGCCTTCTACTTGGGAATGGAACTGCACAAGGCCCGGACGGCGTTGACGCTGGGAAAGAACTATGTGCAGGATGAAGCGTTGCGCTGGGGTTTCCTGACCGTTGACGAAACCAGCGCGCTGGAACGTCGGCGAGACCATCGATCGGCCGATTCACCGGATGCCGGTTCCCCGGATGATCTCAAATGACCGACGACGGACTTCCCCTGGTCTGCCGGATTCCCGAATCGCACTCGCCGACGCGGGCGCTGCGCGCGCTGGCCGACTGGCCGGGCCTCCTGGCATTGTTTAGCGCCGGACGCGATCCGGACGTGGCGCGCTGGTCGTTCCTGACCGCCGATCCAGTGCGAACCTGGGCGCTGCCACACGCCGAGTTGGGTGTCGACCCGTTTGCCAAATTGAAAGCGCTGTGGCGGGAGTGGCCGGCGAGCCCGCTCGCCGAGGGCCCGCCGTTTCAGGCTGGCTTCGCGGGCCTGTTGGGTTATGAACTGGGCCGCGCCTGGGAGAAGTATCCGCTCGCCCGACACGACGAGTTTCGCATCCCGGACATGCTTGTCGGCTGGTACGACTGGGTTTTGGCGTGGGACCATCGCCGCCATGAGGCATGGCTCGTCACGCAAGGCTATCCCGAACGCGAGCCCGCGCCGCGCCGTCGGCGGGCCGAAGAACGGCGCGACGAAGTCCTTGCCGCTCTGACGCAAGAGGCTCCCATCGCAACCCACCCGTCGCCACCAGCAGGTTCGATGAACTTTCTCGCAGAACGATATCCCGTCCCCGGAAATCCCGATCTGTTCAGCAACTTCACGCGGCCGGGCTACCTTGATGCCGTCGCGCGGGTCGTCGACTACATCCACGCCGGAGACATCTTCCAGGCGAACATGACGCAGCGACTGCTTCATCCGAGCGTCAGCGAACCGCTCGCGCTGTTCGAGCAATTGCTGCGAGACAACCCCGCCCCCTTCGCCGGTCTCATGCGCCATGACGACTGGTCGATCATTTCTGCTTCGCCGGAACGATTCCTGAAGATTGACGGCAATGCGGTCGAGACCCGGCCGATCAAGGGAACCCGACGACGACGGCGCCGTCCGGAAGCCGATCTGTTCACTCGCGATGAACTGCGGGAAAGCCTGAAGGACCGGGCCGAGAACGTCATGATTGTCGACCTGTTGCGCAACGACCTTTCGCGGACCTGCCTGCCGGGATCGGTCGCCGTCTCCCAGTTGTGTCGCGTCGAAACCTATGCGACGGTCCAGCACCTCGTCTCGGAAATCCATGGCCGGCTGCGTCCCGACGTCACGCCCTGGGACGTGCTCGCGACAGCCTGGCCGGGAGGGTCCATCTCGGGCGCTCCCAAAATTCGCGCGCTCGAAATCATCGCGGAACTCGAACCAACCACGCGCGGTCCCTATACCGGAAGCCTGTTCTACCTGGGCCCCGACGGCCGGCTCGACAGCAATCTCCTCATCAGGACGTTTGTCGAGCGTCACGGCTGGCTGCAACTGGGCGTGGGGGGCGGCATTGTCGCCGCCTCGCAACCCGCCGCCGAGTACGACGAAACCCTGCACAAAGCAGCCGGTATGTTGCGCGCGCTCGCCTCGCTGAAAGCGGACGTCTGAGATTGCACTTGTTGCCAAGCTCCGCTTGGGAACACCCCGGCCCGAAACTCTGCCTCGTTCCCGGTTGAGTGAGGCGGGAGCTTGGGAACGAGAAGCACGGACGGTGCCTCAGGCAGCGTCGGTGCCGGAAGGCCCTTCGACGCGTTCTTTCCGGGCCGCGACGAACTGACGCTTCATCGCGCGATAACGCCGTTCGAGCACCACCACGATGAGCACGATCGAGGCCAGACCGCCGTACTGGACGATCAGCGAGTCCTGCGGCAGATAGACCAGCACGACCTCGGCCAGGTACATCATGGCCGCGTTGCCCAGCACCGCGCCGATCACGCTCCCGGCGAACGTCGCCATCCGGCTCAGTCCCAGGAGTCGCCCGAAGATGGCTCCTCCGACGCTCCCCGTCGCGGCCAGCGGGAAGGCGATGAACGCCACCAGCCCGGCGAATGTCACGTGTTTCATCCAGGGGTTGAATGACAGAATCATTTCCCCGTCGACGACCAGTTCTTCGATCTTGGGGCCGATCCAGGGCAGCCGAAACAGGAAACCGACGTGAAACGCCATGAAGAGCGCCACCATCACGTCCTGCCAGGTCACCATCCAGAACATGATCTCGGGCGAGAGGGACTTGGCCCAGTCTCCCAGACCTTGCATGAGGATGATGAACCGACCCGCGACCGCGAACGAGATGGCCGCCGCCCACATCAGCGAACGGAAGAATTCCGTCGACGAATTGAGGTACAGCAGGACCAGTACGGCGGCGGTCGCCAGAAACGGTCCGATGAGCGTGCTCCACCAGACAATCGGAAACCGCTTCCGGAATCCGGCTTCGAAGGCGTGAAAGACCTCCAGCGCCACCAGTCGTTCGGTGTTGCTGGCCGGGGACGGCTTCGCCGACGGAGCCGCCGATTGCTTCGGGTGCCGAGCCGCTGGCGCCACGTCTGAAAACACTCCCAGACTCATCGAGTCAGTCCTCTGTCACGCGATTCCAATCCACCAGCACCGAGTGACCGGGCGGAAGACCGAGCCAAAACTCACGTACAAATTGCGGCCCGAGTCTCAACTGCTGGCGTTCCAACTTCCGACGGGGAAACCGCCGAGAGCATGACAGTCGACTCAATCGCTTAAGTCCCTACAGTTTGCCGCCGCCAGGAGATTCTGGAAAGTCACCTGCGACCACCACCAGCTCCGCACTCCCCGCGATTCCGTGTTTCGAGAATCACGGGTCTGTCGGCGTCGGTGCCTCATGTCGCGAAATCACGAGACGGACGTTCACGCCACGAGAAATGCTCGACTGCAAACCTCGATTGACCCGAATTTTCATCGGACGGCCAGCCGAGTCTTGAGAAGGAACTTCCCGACTCTCGGGGCTAATTCACGGTTCGGAAGCGCGCGCTTACGAACCCTGCCGTTTGAACGGAAGATTCACGGGAGGGAACGGTCGAGACAGCCGTGGACCGGTTGTACCGGCTGGAAGCAGTAGGCGGCACTCGTGTCGCGAATCAAAAGGCGGGCGTGGACATCGGTGATCGGTGACGGTTTCTGGTAAACCCTAGGAAACGACCGAGATCGCTCGCCACAGCCAGTCGGGCGCGAAGAACAGGCCCAGGACGACCAGGGCACAACAGGCCATGGCGACGCTGGCGGCTGGTTCCTGATGGCGATTTTCCGCATGGGCGGGCTCCCGGAGGTACATCGCCGCGATGATGCGCAGGTAGTACCAGGCGGCGATCGCCGCGTTGACCGCCAGGAAGATCGCCAGCCAGCGTCCCGATTCCGTCCCTTGCGACCAGGCCGCGAAGAACAGATTCAGCTTCGCGAGGAATCCGGCCGTGGGGGGCAAACCCATCATGCTGAACAGGAAGAGCGTCATCAGCAGGGCCACCGCGGGCCGGGTCCGGCTGAGCCCGCCCAGATCATCAATGGTCTCGTACCGCTTCGATTCATCCGACGTCGCGATGAGGGCGGCGAAAGCGCCGAGCGACATCGCGCCATAGACGGTCAGATAGAACAGCAGGGCATCGATGCCATCGATCCCCGCGTGCGTTTCGCGGCCAATCTGGAAGCCGACCAGCATGTAGCCCGCGTGCGCGATGCTGGAAAACGCCAGCAAGCGGCGGACATCGGTCTGCAGAATGGCGAGCAAGTTACCCACGAACATGGTGATAACAGCCAGCCACCAGACGGTCGGACCGGTCAGGTTCGCCAGCGTCTGGGCATCCGGGCCCATCCAGCCCGAGGGAATCAAGAGGCGAATCAGCGCGACAAACCCGGCGACCTTCGGCACGAAGCTGAGCATCGCCGCGCCCGAAGTTCCCGCTCCCTGGAAGACGTCGGGAGCATAGAAATGAAACGGGACGGCCGTGATGCGGAAGCCCAGCCCCGCGATCAGCAGGATGGCCGCGACCGGAAGCAGCATTGGCAGAGGGCCGTTCTGTCCGGCGGCGAGCGCCTGGCCAATCACTTGCAGGTTGGTCGAGCCGACCACGCCAAAGACGTAGCTCATGCCGAACAGAACTAGGCCCGACGAGAACGCCGACAGCAGGAAATACTTGGTGGTCGCCTCCTGGGCGGCGGCGTCGCGACGCGGAAGAAACAGGAACAGGTAGGTCGGAATGCTCACCAGTTCGAGCGCGAGAAACAGATAGACCAGGTCATTGCTGGCGGCGATCAGGTTGACCCCGGCCCCGATGGCCAGAAGCGAACCGATGCTCTCGGCGGAGGCTCCATCGGGAACCTGGTTCCAGTTGACCAGCAGCAGCACGACGAGCGTCGCCAGCGACAACCCTCGCACGAACCATGCCAGCCCATCGAGACGGAACGGACCGTCGCCCACTTCAACCGGCGTGCTCTGATACCAGAGCCAGCCCGAAAACCCGACGGCTGCCAAAGCCAGCCACGACCAGCGATGGCGCAACCCTGCTTCGGAACGGCCGCGCTCGTCCGTCAGGAATGGCGCGCCGAAGAAAACGACGGCTACCGTCGCCAGCAGCACGATATCGGGCAGAACCAGCGAGAGACTGCCCTTCAGGGCTTCAACCAAAGCGTCCAACATTATTCTCCGATGCCCGGATTGGCGGGGCGGGGCTGTGCGGGCGAGGGATTCACGAGATGGAGGACCGCCACCGATTCGTCGGCGGGAATTCCGAACGACGCGCTGCTCGTGGCCGGGAACTGCGACTGATCCTCGGCTGCGGCCTGAGTGGCCCGGGTTGAGGGGTGCGACACGTTATTCAGCACGGTGACCAGGGCCTTCACGTCGGGATTGATAATGTCGAGCAGCGGCTGCGGAAACAGCCCGATCACCACGCACAGGGTCGCGAGCGGCGCCAATGTCACGATTTCCCGGAAACCCAGATCCTGAACGGGCTCGGCATGGTCGTCGTGATGGGGTTCCTTCAGTTCGCCGAAGAAGGCTGTTTGCAGCATTGCCAGCATGTACCAGGCCCCGAGAACGACACCGGTCGCGCCGAGCGCGGCGTAAACCCGGCCGAACTCGTGCTGGGCATCGAACATCCCCATCAGGGCCAGGATTTCGCCCACGAAGCCGTTCAGGCCAGGCAAGCCAATGCTGGCGAAGGTAATCAGCACCATCGCCGTCGCCAGGCGCGGCAAACGGGTGGCCAGTCCACCCAATTGGGACAGCGAGCGGGTGTGGTATCGCTCATAAAACATGCCGACCAGGCAGAAGAGCGCCCCGGTCGACAGGCCGTGATTAATCATCTGCAAGACGCCGCCGCTGATTCCTTCCACGTTCAGGGCGAAAAGCCCCAGCATGCAGAAGCCCAGGTGCGCCACCGAGCTATAGGCGACCAGCTTCTTGATGTCGTCCTGGGCCAGGGCACACAGCGAACCGTAGATGATGCCCACGACCGACATCACGGCAATGAGCGGCACGCCGACATCCCAGCAACCGGACGGAAGCATGGGCATCAACAGGCGAAGGAAACCGTAGGAACCCAGCTTCAGCAAGACCCCGGCCAGAAGGACCGAACCGGCGGTGGGGGCTTCGACGTGGGCCAGCGGCAACCACGTATGGAACGGGACCAGCGGCACCTTCACCATGAAACCCGCCGCGATCGCCAGGAACAGCGCCGTCTGGACCGAGTCCGGCAGCGGATTCGACCGCAGGGCCTCCGACAGGGCGGGCAGCGAGAACGGCGTTTCGAGTCCGGTTTGCAGGGTCGCCTGCCAGACCAGAGAAACCAGCCCGAGCAGCGTGATGAGACTGCCGGCCAGCGTGTACACGAAGAACTTGCCCGCCGCATAGCGGCGAAGCGGTCCGCCCCAGATGCCCACCAGGAAGAAGAGCGGAATCAGCGTGAATTCGAAGAAGACATAGAACAGGACCAGGTCGAAGGCGCAAAATACCCCGATGAGGCCCGTCTCAAGCACCATGAGTATCGCGAAGAACTCGGCCGCCCGTTCGGTGATCGAAGTCCACGAGACGAGCACCCCGCACACGCACAAAAGCGTGGTCAGGACGATCATCGTGATGCTGATGCCGTCGACCCCGAGGTAAAACTCGAGCCGCATGGGCTGGCTGTTTCCTTCGGCATCGGTCCGTTCGAGCGTCAGCCAATCGTGTCTCAGTTCCATGCGAGGCTGAACGGGTGCCCGCGCGACCCCTTCGGCCGAAGGCAACCGCAGGAATTCGCCCGCCAGTCCCAGCGATGCGAAGAACGTGGCCAGCGTGGCGATGAGTGCCGTCCAGCGAGCCCGCGTGGGAGTCGCGCGGATGTCGAGGAACAGCATCAGGCCGGCTGCGACCAGCGGCAGAAAGATGGTGACCAGCATCAACATTTGCAAACTATCCAGTCTGTCGGCGAACCGAGAGCGCGCCGTGTCTACCGCTCAAGCCCTACATGCCCGCGATGGCCCGCAGGACACCGAAGACGAAAATCACAAGTCCCAGGAGCATGACCAGCGCGTAACTTTGCAGGAATCCGTTCTGGATCGGGCGCACCAGGCTCCCGAAGATGCCCGGAAGATACCCAACGGCATCGACGAGCTTGTCGACGAACAGCCGATCCAATGTCTCGGAAAGTTCCGACAGGGCCTGCATCGGTCGCACCACCAGCGCCTGGTACACGGCGTCCAGGTGCAGCCCTTGCAGTGATAGCTCGTAAGCCGGTGAGTAGCGTTCCTGGACGTTATAGGCTTTGCGGTCGGCTTTGCCGTAAACCATCCACGCGAAGCCCACCCCCGCGATCGCGATGATCGAGGAAACGGCCATCATCACGTAATTCAGGCCATGCGGTTCGCTGACCGGCAGGCCAGGCGTGTGGTGCAAATAGTGGGCGTAGAGATGCGTGGGTCCGGCGATGGCACCCACCAGGAGCGCCGCGACACCCAGAATCCGCAACGGCCAGGCCATGGCCGGCGGAGCCTCGTGCGGATGATGCCCCGCCTCTTCCGGAAACCGCTCGGGGCCGTGGAACGTCAGGAAGTACGCGCGGAACGTGTAAAACGCCGTCATGAGCGAGGCGAGCAGCGCGACGGCCAGAATGGCCCCGAAGAACAATCCATAGCCGGGCACCCGATCCGCATCCCAAATGACCGCGAGAATTTCGTCCTTGCTCCAGAAACCCGACAGCAGCGGCAGCCCCGCCAGCGCCGCGGCCCCAGCCAGGAACGTCCAGTGCGTCACGGGCATCACCTTCTTCAGCCCGCTGAACCGCCGCATGTCGATCACGTCGCCCATCGAGTGCATGACGCTACCTGCCGAGAGGAAGAGCACGGCCTTGAAGAAGGCGTGGGTAAACATGTGGAACATGGCGAACGTGACGGCTGGTTGCATCAGGTGCACCGGATCGGCGGCGGCTGCTCCCAGCGACATGAACATGAACCCGAGCTGGCTGACCGTCGAATAGGCGAGCACCCGCTTCAGATCGTATTGAGTGAGCGCGGTGAACGCGGCCAGAAGCGCCGTGATCGCGCCAATGATGGCGACGAAACCCAGAGCCGTTTGCGACAGAACGAACAGCGGGGCACAGCGGGCGACCAGATAAACACCGGCGGTGACCATCGTCGCGGCGTGGATCAATGCCGACACCGGAGTCGGACCTTCCATCGCGTCGGGCAACCAGACATGCAGCGGGAACTGGGCCGATTTGCCGATCGCCCCGATGAACAGCAGGATGCAGATGGTCGTGATGATTGCCGGATCGATCCCGTTGAGCACTTGCGGAATGAAGGCCGGGTTGCCGAACAGAGTTTCAAAGTCGAGCGTGCCAAACGTCACCCAGACCATGAACACGCCCAGGATGAACCCGAAGTCGCCAATCCGGTTGACGACGAACGCCTTCTTCGCGGCCGCCGCGGCGCTGGGCTTTTTGTACCAGTAGCCAATGAGCAGATAGCTGCACAGACCGACCGCTTCCCAGAAGACGAACATCAAGAGGAAGTTACCGGCCAGAACGAGCATGCACATCGAGAAGACGAACAATGCCATCGCCGCGAAGAAGCGGGGATAGCCGGGATCGCCGTGCATGTACCCGCCGGCGAAGATCGCGACAAGCAGACTGACACTGGTCACCATCACCAGCATCAGGGCGGACATCGCATCGGCCCGCAGCGTCACGGCGACATCGACCTTGCCGACTTTCATCCACTGATAGACAAACTTGACGACCGCATGATTCCCGACCGGGTACGTCACTCCGCGCGGGAGTTCGCCTCCGTAAGAAGACTCTTCGTGTACCGGAACCGCGTCGCCAGCCGCACCCGCTGCCATCGGGGGGGGGGCTGAGTCGGCAACAGCCGCGTTCTCTGCGCCTGATTCTTCTTCGTCTTCGTCAGTCGTTTCTTCGGGCGTTGTCTCGTCGGCGGGAGTCTTCTCCTCGGCCGGGGCAGCGTGTTCGTGGTCCGCATGCTCGTGATCGGCATGCTCATGGCCAGCCGCGTGGTCATGGTCCGCGGCGCCGTGACTTTCCTCGCCGTGGCCATGGTCTCCCTTGGCGAATTTTTCCGGAACGATCGTGGTTGCGAGGCAGATCGCGGCCAGCCATGAAATGAACATGGCGACCACCAGCGGACGGTGAGCCCGCTGCCGACCCACGAACTGATTCACGACAACGATCCAGAGGCACGCCACCAAGGGCGCCGCCGGAACGATCCACAGGACCGATTCTTTCGTGAGCCAGTCGAACACGAATGAGACTCCGCGAAGATTTCAACACATGCGAGGACTAAGAGGCCAAAACCGGATTCACACCTGCGGAACCTGTTAAGGTTTGGCCGCGGGCGGCGCGGACTTCGGATAGCGGGGCAGCGGACCGGCAGGCGTCAGCTTTGGCAGCGGCTGCTCGCGAGGCGCCGGAGAGACTTCGAGAATGTCCTGGGCGAGCTTGGGCAGGTCGGGTTCACCCAGGTTGGACCACAGGTTGACATCGAGCGACCGTCGTCGCCGGTAGAGCGTGAGAATGAGCGCCAGCGCCAGGCCGGCTTCGCACGCCGAGACCGTGAGAACCATGACCGTAAAGGCCTGGCCCGCCGCCGTTCCGTGGTACTGCCCGAACGCGGTCAGGTTCAGCGAGACGCCGTGCAGCATCAGTTCCGCCGACAACATGATCAGAATCAGGTTGCGTCGAGTCAGGAATCCAATGGCTCCCAGCGCGAAGAGAATCGCGCCGACGACCAGTTGGCCCTGCAAGTGAGAAAGGTCGCCCATGTTTACAGATTCCCCTGCGAGCGGCGCGGAGCCATGCAGATTGCCCCGATGGTGGCAATCAGCAAGACGGTTCCGGCAATTTCCACGGCGTAGACATAGTCGGTGAACAGCGAGCGGCCCACGGATCGCAACGAGCCAAGGTCTTCCGTCGCCACGCTCCCCAGGTTGGCGGTTGTTCCCGCCGGAACCTTCAGAAACGCGTTGCCACCCTCGGCGGCCGCCTGTCCGCCCCATTCCTGCAACGTGAACATCAGGCAACCCAGGAGCAGAAAACCGCTCAGGGTCGCCAGCGTGGGATGCGAAGCCCGACGATCATACATCGCCGACCCCGACTGCTGGGCCAATGCGATCACGAACAGGAAGGTCACGATGATCGCGCCGGCGTAGACAATCACGGTCGCCGCCGACAGAAACGGCGCGCTGTTCAACAAGAACAGTCCGCACACGGCCAGCGTCACGATGGCAAACCATAAGGCCGCGTAAACCGGGTTATGGTCGGTAATCATCAACACGCCGCCGATGATGGCCATCGCCGCGAACGTCAGGAAAAAGATATCCTGGAGCAACGGTCCGGAGGGAGGCAGCCAGTAGAACTTCACGGCCAGCAGACCTGCGAGACCGAAGATTCCGGCCAGCGCTCGCGAGCGGTGCGGGCCGCGGGGCATCAGCAGCCAGACACAGACCCAGCCCAAGGCGAGCGGAAGCAGGAGCCGCCAGTGTTCGGTGATCCACGTCGTCATGCGAAGTCTTCTCTCGCCGAAGTCTGTCCCGCCGATCGGGATGGAATTTTGTGTGTCGTTTTAACGTGCGCCTCGAACACGGTCAAAGCCGTATCGCTCGGCAAACGGTCAGTGCGTGGGTCGAATGACCCCTGGCGTGGGGGCCTTGGCGGAACGGTCGTCGTTGAGGACGGGAGTGGCCGGTCCCAACGGCGGCAATGTCGAAAATTCGCTCGTTCCACTCAGCGCGCCGCGATGCGTTCGGGGAGGATCCTTGGGGTGATTCTTCGTTTCGTCATACACCGCCAGGAGCTTTTCCTTGTCGTAGATCATCTCGCTGCGGGTGGTTCCGGTGACGTCGTAAATGTGCGTCAGTTCAATGGCATCGCAGGGGCAGGCTTCTTCGCACATCCCGCAGTAAATGCACTTCAGCTCGTCGATCTCGAAGCTGGCCGGATACTTGTCGCGGTCGACCCATAACGGGTCGTCCTTGGGAGCCGCGGCCGCGACGATGGTGATGCAATCGGCCGGGCAGGCCGTCGCGCACATCATGCAGGCAACGCACTTCACCCGTTCTTTTTCGTCGCGATTGAGCCGGTGAATGCCCTTGTAATGCACCGGCAGGTCGGGCTCGACTTCGGGATATTGCAGCGTGACCGGCTTATAGTTGATGACGTGCTTGGTGGTGATCCCCAGCCCCGTCAGAATCGCCGGCAGATACGTCGATTCCCAGAACCCGATCTTCGGGGGTTCTGCCCAGATCACATCTTGAGCGGCGACCGCCATAGTTCTGCCTCTGTCCGTTCCCGCGTCTGAAAACTCAACCCACAAACCCAGCCCGCTGCTTCGCGAAACGCTAATGGGTTGTCACGGCCTATTCTTCGTGTGCCACTGGCTCCGCCAGTGTGCCTCTCATTCATCTCGCATCGCGATGCACTGGCACAGCCAGTGGCACCCACCCGTATTCCTGACATTGACAATGCACTATGCCGCCGCGGCCAGGCTTCGCCCCGACCGCGCGGACTGCACGCCCACCACTCCGGCACAGATAAAGATCGCCAGCGAGCCCGGCAGCATCCACATGGGATCCCAGCCGAACTGCTTGAAGCACATCACCATCAGTACATTCACCGTGGCCAGCGGAATCATCACCTTCCACGCGAGACCCATCAGTTGGTCGAACCGGAACCGCGGAATCGTCCACCGCAGAAGCTGAATGAGGACGAGCACCGCGAAGACCTTCGTCAGCAGGACCAGCACCTTCACAGCCCACGCGCCCGGATAAGCCGATTCCGCCGTCGCGATCCACGGGAAGTGCCAGCCGCCGAAGTACAGGCACGACAGCACGAATCCCAACGTCGTAATGTGCACGTACTCGCCCAGGGCGAACATCGCGAACTTCATCGAGCTGTACTCGGTGTGGAACCCACCCACGAGCTCCTGCTCGCATTCGGCGAGGTCGAATGGCAAGCGATTCGATTCCGCCATCGCAGCCGTGAAGAACAGAAGTGCCGCGAGCGGCTGATACCAGATGTTCCAGCCCATGAAGCCGTGTTCGATCTGCTGATTCATGATCGTTTCGATATTCATCGAACCGGCCAGCAGAATGACCCCCAGCACGGACATCCCCAGCGGAATCTCGTAGCTGACCACCTGGGCACTCGCCCGCAGCGCGCCCAGCGCGCTGTACTTGTTGTTCGACGCCCAGCCCCCCAGGATGATCCCGTAAACGTTCAGGCTGCCGACCGCGAAGAGAAACAGCAGACCCAGGTCGACATTCGGGGCGATGATGAACGGAAACACCCCCGGCTCGGAACTGGTGGGCCCGTAAGGGACGACCGCGAACGCGAACAGCGCGGTGAAACACGTGATCCCCGGAGCGAGCACGTAGAGAAACTTGTTGATGTGCCCCGGCATCATCTCCTCTTTGAGGATGAACTTGATGCCGTCCGCGAGAGGCTGCAACAGCCCCATCGGGCCGGCCCGGTTGGGGCCAACCCGGTCCTGCATCCAGGCCGACAGCTTGCGCTCCAGCAGAATCAGATAGGCGCACGCCCCGAGGATGACGTGCATCGGGATGGCCATCGCCAAGAGCAGGATGATCCAGTCGTTCAGAGTCATCAATTGCTACTCCCGGCGGTTTGCAGCGTGGCGACGGGAGCCGCCGGCCCCGTCAGGTCAATTCCTTCGTCTCCCAGGTCGCCCACGATCAGGGCGGCGAGGGCAGGGACCACTCCGGCCAGTTCCTGACGGACGGTCGTGGCATGGTACAGCCCGCGTCGTTGGGCAAGCTCGCTCAGAATGCGTCCGTCCTGGCGTGCATCGCCGGGACCACGAATCGCCCGGCGGATTGCCTGGGCCAGGCCTTGGTGATTGACGATCGTCCCGTCTTTCTCGGCCCAGCTTCCTCCCGCGAGGACATATGTGGCCGCCCGTGTCAACGGCGATGCCAGCAGGTCTTCAACGATCAGCGTTTTCACGCGGGACAGCGCGGCGACATCGTCGTCGCTGTATCCCAGTTCCGGGTCGCCGCCGAGCACGTAGACAACATCGAGTTCGCCCGCGCCGGCCGCCTTGACGAGTTGACTTCCCTGAAGGATCGTCCCCTGGAAGTGCTGGAGAACCGCTTCGACGCCGCGGCGATTCGGACACTTCTCGGCCCGGATGGTAAACCGCACGGGCTCGACAGGTCGACCGGCGGGATCCTTCGGGTACGTGTCGTCCTCGCCAACGACCCGCACCGGCCCGAGCCCGATGCGAATGTCCGGGGACAGACCCTTGAGATACGAGCAGAGGAGGTAAGCTTCTTCGACGGTAGCCCACGGCGAAATGATGGCTGCCACGCGCTTCGGGCTCTCGGCCGCCCCTTTCACGAGCGTCTCGCGAACGCCCGTGAGCACGGCCGTCCAGTCAGTCACTCCGCCGGGACCGGAGGGCTGAGTCAGGCGGTTCTCGGAATGGACGTATTTCCAGCCGAAACGGCCGTCGTCGCACATGAAGTGGCCGCCAGCCTGAAGTCGTGGATTCGGCCGCGGAACCACGCGGTAAACGGTGTCGTTGTTCTGATCGATGCGGATGCTGCAATTGTTGCTGCAGCCGGCGCACGCGCTGTCTTTCCCCTTCAGCCACCAGACACGCTGCTGATACAGGAAGTCCTTGCTGCACAGCGCGCCCACGGGGCACAGGTCGACGACATTCCCCGACAGCTTGTTGTCGCAAGGCTCGCCCGGGAAAATGTCGATCTCTTCCTTCGACCCGCGATTGATGACCTGCAATTCGCCCGTGCCGCTGAATTCGCGAGTGAACCGCACGCACCGCGTACACATAATGCAGCGGTCGGTAAACAGCGTGATCTGTTCGCCGATGTAGTCCTTGTCGGGCTTGAGGTTCTTCGGCTCGTCCAACCGGCTGTAGCCGCGACCATACTCGTAGCTGTAATCCTGCAAACCGCATTCGCCGGCCTGATCGCAGACGGGGCAGTCGAGGGGATGGTTGAGAAGCAGGTATTCGAGTGTTGCCTTCTGCGCCGTTTCCACCTTCGGGCTGTTGCTGACGACCACCATCCCGTCCTTGACGGGTGTCTGACAGCCGGGAAACAGCTTGGGCTGCATCGCCACGCTGCCGTCGGGCTTCACATCGCCAACTTCAACGAGGCACATGCGGCAACTGGCGACAACGCTCAGTTCCGGGTGCCAGCAATAGTGCGGAATCTCCATCCCGGCGCGCTGGGCCGCCTGAACGCAGTTGAGCTTCTCGTTTTCGCCGAAGGTAACCGGCGTGCCATTCACGGTGACGGTAGGCATATGCTTTTTCGCGTCGTACGTGGTGTTGAGGGATAGTCCGCGACAGGTCTTCGAGGCCAGGTGCTGGTCACATCAACCTGGGTGAACCGTCCAAAATCTCTTCACGGTCAACTGCATCACGTTTCAGAGCCGGAGGGTCTGAAACCAAGTCTGTCAAAACGCTTGAACGACCCCTGACACAACCGGTTGTGCTCGTCGAACACCTTGGGAACTTCGGGAAAACCCCACATTGCACAGAGGTTGTGTCAGGAAATTTCTATCAGTGCGCGGCCGCCATCAGTTCCTCGGCGTGCCGAATCACCTTCTTGCCGCTCTTGATGAACTCTTCAAATTCCGGACGGAACTTCTGGATGGCGTTCTTCACGGGCCAGCCCGCTCCGTCCGACAGTCCGCAGATCGTCGTTCCGGGAATGATCCCCATCGAACCGGCGACTTCCGTCAGCAGGTCCAGATCCCGCAATTCGCCCTGGCCCGAACGGATCCGCCAGAGAATCTTCTGCATCCAGGCGGTCCCTTCCCGGCAGGGTGTGCACTGGCCGCAGGACTCGTGTGCGAAGAACCGGGCGCAGTTGAATAGGACATCGACCATGCTTGTCGCATCGTCGACAACCACGACCGCCGCCGTCCCCAGTCCCAGGCAGCCAGCCTTGCCGGGACCGTTAAAGTCCAGCGGAATGTCGAGTTCGTCGGCACTCATGAAGCCCATGCTGATCCCGCCTGGGACCACAGCTTTCACCTTGCGGCCATTGGGAACGCCGCCGCCGTATTCTTCGATCAACTCTCGCGACGTGACACCGAGCGGGATTTCGTAGCAGCCCGGCTTATTGATGTGCCCGCTCAGGCAGTACAGCTTCGGGCCATAGCTGCCCGCGTCGCGCGGATTGTTCGGATCGGGCGGAACCCCCATCGACTTAAACCAATCGGCTCCGCGATTGATGATGTGCGTCACGCAAGCCATCGTCTCGATGTTGTTGACGATGGTCGGCTTGCGGAACAGACCTTCGATGGCTGGGAACGGCGGCTTGATGCGCGGCCAGGCCCGCTTCCCTTCCAGGCTTTCAATCAGCCCGGTCTCTTCGCCGCAAATGTAGGCCGCGGCTCCGCGATGCAGGTAGATGTCGAGGTCGAAGCCGGTGCCGAGGATGTTCTTCCCCAGCAGGCCCGCCGCGTACAACTCTTCGATGGCCTGCTTGAGAACGCGATAGCTCTTGCCGTACTCAACCCGCAGGTAAATGTACGAGGTGTTCGACTTGATCGCATGACACGAGATCATGATCCCTTCGAGGATCTGATGCGGGTCTTCCTCCATGAGGATGCGGTTGTTGAACGTCCCAGGCTCGCTCTCATCGCCGTTGATGGCGAGATAAATCGGGCCAGCGTGGTTCTTGGGCAAAAACGTCCACTTGAGGCCGGTCGGAAATCCGGCCCCGCCGCGGCCGCGCAGCCCGGATGTCTTCACCTCGTTGATGATCTCTTCGGGCGACATCTTCAGCGCCTTCTTGAAGGCTTCGTAGCCTCCATCGCGCTGATAAGTCGCCAATGACGCGCTGTCGGGCTTGCCCACTCGCGCCAAGAGAACCGGTTCGCATTTTGGCATGGGAAACAGCTTCCAGGTCAGCCAACCAATCGTGTTCTTTGAATCCGCCGCCAGCCGGCGCCAGTCCGTTCGCTCAGGACTTCTTCAGAATCTCGTCTACCTTCTGAGCCGTCATGCAGGGGTGGCAGTCTTCATCCACCAGCACGCAGGGAGCCCCTTCGCAGACCCCGAGGCATTCGCCGAATTCCAGCGTGATCTTGCCGTCTTCGGTCGTTTCGCCGGGCTTCACGTTCCACTTTTCACAGAGGTCGGCGAGCAGGTCTTCTCCGCCCCGCAACATGCAACTGATGCTGCGGCAGACCCACACACGGTGCTTGCCGAGCGGGTGCTTTTCGTCGCGGAAGTACCCGTAGAAGCTCATCGTGTCGTGAACTTCCGCCGGATGCAGTTCCAGCAGTTCGGCGATTTCGCGGATGGCTTCCAGCGAAACGCTCCGCGTCGCGTCCTGCACGATGTGCAGCGCCGGCAGCGTCACCGCCCGCTTGTTGGGATACTTCGGGAACTCGGCCCGAATCTTCTCTTTGAGTTCTTCGCTCAAAACCGCCATGACGTCACGCCTCTCAACCGGTTTGGCCGCCTGCATGCAGCCTGTTCCGAAGTGATGAACTCGCTTACCGGTCCAGTTCCGCCGCGATGATGTTGATACTGCCCAGAATTGCCACCACGTCGCTCAACTGTGCCCCCTTCACAATGTGGGGGAACAGCGAAAAGTGAAGGAACGATGGCGGACGCGTGCGGGCTCGATACGCCTTGAACCCGCCGTCACTCACGATGTAGTAACCGAGTTCACCGTTCGGCGATTCCGTCGCCGCGTACAATTCTTCCTTCGGCCCGTCGAACTGCCGGTTCGGCATGATGACTTCAAAGTGCTGAATCAGCCCTTCGATGCTGCGGTAGACGGCTGGCTTGGCCGGAAGGACAGCTTTCTCGGTCGAATTGACGTTGATCGGTCCGCCTGGGAACTTGTCGAGGCACTGCTTGATGATCTTGATGCTTTCCAGCATTTCACCCATGCGGACGAGATACCGCGCGTAGCAGTCCCCTTCCGTCGCCGCCACGACTTTGAAGTCGAGTTCCGGATACGCCAGGTACGGCTCTTCCTTCCGCAGATCGCGCAACAGGCCCGAGGCCCGCGCGACCGGGCCGGTCGCCCCGCGATTGATGGCTTCTTCCTTGGTGAGAACGCCCACCCCCTTCACGCGATCAATGAAGATCTTGTTCCGCGTCAGCATGCGGTTGACTTCATCGTGCACGCGCGGGAAGTCGTTGGCGAACTCCCGCACCTTCTGCAGCCAGTCGTCGTTCACATCGAACAGGAAACCGCCGACGCGCGTGTAGCTGGTGTGGAACCGCTGCCCCGAGGCGTACTCGACCAGCTCGTAAATCCGCTCGCGCTGGTAGAAGAAGTACAGGAAGGCGGTGAAGCCCCCCAGATCGAGGGCGCAGGTTCCGACGTTGAGCAGATGGTCCTGCAACCGCATCAACTCGGCGAGCATCGTCCGCAGGTACTTGCCGCGCGGAGTCAGCTCGATTCCCAGCAGCTTTTCGACCGCGTGATGCCAACTGATTTCGTTCGCCAGCGGCGACAGGTAGTTCATCCGGTCGACGATGGTGACGTACTGGTTGTAGTCGAGGTATTCGCCGAGCTTTTCAAAGCCGCTGTGCAGGTACCCGATGTGCGGAACCGCCTTGATGACCGTCTCGCCGTCCAGCGTCAGAATCAGCCGCAACGTGGTGTGCGTCGCCGGATGCTGCGGACCGAAGTTCAGCGTCCACAGATAATCCTTGTCGGGATGATCGAGCTCGGCGTCCTGATAGTCGACGAGTTCCAGAGGCATATTTCAAAGCACCTTGCTGACAGCCGGGAGACGACGCGTACTGACTGGAAGAATCGCTTCCAATCAACTCTCCGCACGAGTAATCACCGGGAAGTTGTGGCGCTCGCCCCGGCCTTTGAGCGGATAATCTTTCCGCAGCGGGAACGACGTGAATTCATCCGGGCACAGAACGCGACGCAGGTCCGGGTGGCCCCGGAAACGAATGCCGTACATGTCGAACACTTCGCGTTCGAGCCAGTCGGCGGCCTTCCACAATTCATAAACCGAAGGCAATTCGGGATCGGGATCGTTGACGAACGTCTTGACGATCAGCCGCTCGCCGCTCTCGGTGCTGCACACTCCGTAGACGACAGCGAACCGGTCCGGCCCGGCTCCCTCGTATTCCAGGTAGTCGACAGCCGTGATTTCGAACAGAAAGTCGGCTCCGACCGACTTGAGCGTCGCCATCACATCGAAGAGGCGATCGGCCGGGACAACCATGCGACGATTGTCGCGAAACAGCGTCAGGGCCAGTCCCAAGTCCGGAAAGGCTTTCTGCAGGGCTGGTACAAAGACGCCCGTGGAGTCGGTTTCCATCGTGTCAGCCTTGATCCACTCTTCGAAAGATCGATCGTTCGCGAACTCGTCAAACCGGCAGCGGGGCCAGGGTTTGTAATGGCTTCATATTCGTGTGCCACTGGCTCCGCCAGTGCCTCTTAAGTCTCTCATCCACACAAAGATGCACTGGCAGAGCCAGTGGCACACACCGGAATCTTCGACACTGACCATGCACTAGCTCAGCACCGGCAGTTGCTCGTTGGCCTCGCGAATCCGGATCAGTTCGTCCGGCGAGAATGGCGAAGGACCGGTTGCCTGGGTTCGCCGGGCAAACTCCCGCGCGTTGTAGGTGCCGGTTTTCTGCACCTTGTCCTGAATCTCGATCACCGCCGCAAGAAGCTGTTCCGGTCGTGGCGGGCAGCCGGGGACGTAAATGTCGACGGGAATGAAGCGGTCGATTCCCTGAACGACGGCATAGGTGTCAAACACCCCGCCCGTACTCGCACAGGCCCCCATCGAAATGCACCACTTCGGCTCAGGCATCTGCAACCAGATGCGCTGCAGCACGGGGAGCATCTTCATGACCACGCGGCCAGCAACGATCATCAGGTCGCACTGCCGGGGGGTAAACCGCATGGCTTCGGCCCCGAACCGGGCAATGTCAAACCGCGAGGAGGCGGTCGCCATCAGTTCGATGCCGCAGCAGGCCGTCGCGAACGGCATCGGCCACAGGCTGTATTTGCGGCCCCAGTTGGCAAGCTGGTCAAGCTGGGTGATTAAGACATTCTCAGGGAGATTCACCGCCATTTGAACACACCCTTTCGCCAGGCGTACACGTAGGCAATCGCCAGGGTCGCCATGAAGACGAGCATCACCCCGAACACGGTGTCGCGCAGACCGGCCGGGACGCCCGAAGCATCGTCGATGTAGGCACTCACGGCCCACGGATACAAGAACAACAGTTCCACGTCAAAAACGAGGAACAGAATCGCCACGATATAGAATTTCACGTCAAACGGCTGCCGGGCATCGCCAACCGGGTCCATCCCCGATTCATACGGCATCTGTTTGACGGCCGTCCGTTTGTTGGGACTCAGGAGGTGAGTCAGCGCCAGATTGACCACCACGAAGCCAGCCACCATGCCGGCGTAAAGCAAGATGGCGTATACGGAAATGTCCATCAATCAATCCCGGTTTCCGACCGTGGTCCACAGGCACGCTGATCGCTTCCGCAGGGTCGCCCTGTCGTCCCCTCGGGACGGACTTTCCCCCCGGCCGATCGTGCAGACTCGCCGGATTCTAGAAGTGGGATTGGTAAACTTCAACTTGAGGTCCGGCCCCCATCGCCCGGATTCCCGGTTTCGCGAAACTCACATTCCCGCGAGGATTTGGCTTCAGGCGAACCTGGGGTTTTCGAAAGGGGTCTGACAGGCTCCACTTATGGGCCGTTCGCGGAGATTTCCCCCAGTGAATTGATCCGCAAATCTCGTTCTTGGCAGCGAGTTTGCCTGCCAGTCTTCAAAGCCCGGGAGCACGCCGTGTCGAGCGAACCGCAGATCATTCCGACCGGCGAAGCCACGGCCATGCTGACAACCGGCGGCCGCGACAAGCCAATTTCCGTGATCGGCACCGCCGCCATTCGCGAGACGTTCGACGAAGTCTGCCTGCAACAGGCCATCAATTCACGCCGCGCGCCAGGGGTGACCGATCTGGTCCTCAACCCCGACGCGCATCGCGGCTACGGCGCGCCGGTCGGATGTGTCCTGGTCTCGCCGACCCATGTCTATCCCGGCCCGGTTGGCGTCGACATCAAGTGTTCGATGAGCCTCCTACAGCTCGACCTGCCGGCCGACTCCATTGTGGACAAACCCGTCCGCCGCGCGCTCATCAATGCCATTTGCGAACGCACCCCCACCGGAGCCGGTCGCGGGCAGCGCCACGCGAAGAAGTCCCGCCCCGTCTCGGCCGACCTGGGACGCCGGGTTCTGGCGGAAGGAGCATCACCCGAGGTTTGCCGGGAACTGGGAATTCCGGAGACGTGGGCCAACCGCTGCGAAGACGCCGTCCATGTCGGCCACGACGACACCGCCGACTCCCTCGCGACGCGACTCGAACAGCACCTCGAATTGCCGGAGTTCTCCCGCTTTGCCGACAAGATGAGCCAGCTCGGCTCATACGGCGGGGGCAACCACTTCGGCGAATGCGAAGTCGTCGACATCGTCGACAATGACCGCGCGCGACGAACAGCCGAGGTCTTCGGACTCAAGCAGGGGCATGTCGCCTTTCTGTCGCACTGCGGCTCGCGCGGAATCGGGCATGCGCTGGCCACGCACCAGTTTCGCGCGCTGCAGCACAAGTTCGAGCGCTGGGGCATTCCCCTCCCTGGCGGCGACCGCGAACTGGTTCATGCGCCGCTGGGGACACCCGAAGCCGACGCCTACCTCGACGACATGGCCCTGGGAGCGAACTTCGCGACCGTCAATCACCTGCTCATCAACGCCCTGGTCCTTGAAGCGTTTCAGGAAGTCCTGCCGGGTGTCACGGGGCAACTCGTCTATTTCATCAGCCACAACATCGCCCGCCGCGAACTGATCAACAACCAGTTTGCCTGGGTTCATCGCAAGGGAGCCACGCGCGCCTTTCCTGCCGGCCATCCCGCGTTGAAGGAAACGCCCTTCGCTCAGACCGGCCACCCGATTCTGCTCCCCGGCAATCCGCAGGCCGGATCGTGCGTGATGGTCGCCGACGAAGGAGCCCGCGCGTCGTGTTGCAGCGTGAACCACGGCGCGGGGCGCGTGTTGGGCCGCAAACAGGCGATCCGCACGCTCGATCAACAGGCCATCGACCAGTCGTTCGACACGGCAGACATTCTGACGAATTGCCGCCAATACCCGAAAGACGAGGCCCCCGCCGCGTATAAGAATTTCGACGAAGTCTTGCGCTCTGTGGAACTGGCCGGCCTCGCCACCGAAGTCGCCCGCCTACGCGCCCGGTTCGTCATCAAGGACAACAGCGACGCGGACGACTGAACCACAAAGATTCAGCCGCCCGCTCGTGGTTCTGCGTGCCACTGGCTCCGCCAGTGCAGATTCCAAATCGGTCTTAACAGCACTTCTCGGGCGGAGCCTGTGGCAAGCAGCCTCTTAACCATGAATCATCCCTGGCTTATCGAAGCGGTGACACGTAGTCTCGGAACCGTGGTGACAACTCCACCTGGAACAACGCCATGAGACCGCCAAAGAGGACCTATCAAACACGGCTCTTCGATCCCGAGTTGCTCATTCTCGACTTTCTCTTCGACAAGGGTGGGGCCAACTTCACCATGCTGTCCTCGGGTGAGCTTTGTTATTCCTTCCACATGAACTGCTCGTACGACCACGGGCTTTCCGATGAGGAACTCCGGTCGACGATCTCGCGGCTTTTGGCCCGTGGAATGATTTCCGAGACCTATTTCCCGAGGGAAGGCTACTCCGGCTACTACCTGACGCGCGAAGGCGGGAGAATCTGGGAAACAGAGAGAGCGCCAAACTGGGATCGATACTGCTCCGAAGGTGTCCGCTTCACCGATCATGGCCAGGAGGCTCTCCAAATCTATTGTAAGGATGAACAATTAGGAAGACATTTTGCGAATGTGGCATCGTCTTGCAGGCAATATATGATCGATATCGATCAACTCGATCTTTTCGCCACCGATTTAAAGTCTTTTCATCATATTTATTGGCGAGACTTCGACAAGATTTGCTGCCTTGAGGCTCCCATACTCGCGGATTCATTCAACATGGATACAGACTGGGACTACTACGAAGCCCGCCGCACTTGGTGGCGAACGCTGGTCGAGTTAATCAAGCCTGGCAACCAGTCTGACTGCTGAGAAATAGTTTACACAACTCCACTCGCGGTCGAACCGGCCGCTAAACTCGGCCGGTTCGAAGTGCTTGCACCCGCTCTCAACGTCGAGTTCAAAAAGATTGTCGTGTGTTGATAAGCCTCAGTCGCTGACGACTGCATTCACTTCATCGGCTCCTTCTTCGCCTCCAGCGCCATTCGCAACTGCCGCAGTTCTTCGATCAATGCCTGCGTCGATTCCAGTTGCTTCGCCTGTGCCTCGATGTCTTTTCGCAGCCCCTCGATCGCCTGCCGGACGTCGTCTTTTGGCGTCGCGATACTATGAGGGAAGCCGTAATGCGGCGCGGCAGGAGTGGAGTAGGTCGTCGTCGGCGGCTGTGCCGCGGCGCCAGGAGTCGGTATCGGTTTCTGGTAGTGATAGATGGTGGCTTGCGGATTTCCCACGCCTGGCATGTGCGCCGGCCCCGGACCTGCGACCGGTGCCTGCGGCGTCCTGACAAAGAACGTTGTCGGATGGGGATGCGTCAGGGACGACAGGATGCGCAGCACCGTCGGCCGCACAACCGCTGGCAGATCATTGACCGTCTTCAGGTCGGCCTTCCAGGTCTGGTCTCCCTGACGGACTTCGACCTGCGGATCAGCGGATCCCTGCTGGGTCACGGTCACCGTCCAGCCATCAGGAAGAGACGGCGCGAGATGATGCACTCCCGGCATCGCGACGGGAACGCCCAAGTATGGCGCGACCAGCGGACCAATTACCGTCAAACCCTGGCCATTCGCCTGGAAGTGCAGTTGGTCGGCCCGCAATTGAGCGGCAATTTCGCGGCGCACGGGCTGGACGCTGACCGTCTCCTTCTTGCCACGCCGGAAAAGCGAGACAGCGAACGGCTGCTCGCCACTCTTCTCAATCGCCGTGATCAGCGACTGAATCGTCTGAATCGGGAAAACTTCGTCCCCCGCCTTGGCCTCGACGAGCACATCGAACCTTTCAAGCCCCGCCTTCGCAGCCGGGCTGTCGGGCGCGATCTCCAGCACCAGGAGTCCTACGTTGTCGGCCAATCCGAGTTGATTCCTCAGCGATTCCGGCGGAGGTTCCGGCGCGATGATGCCGATCCAGTACGCCGGGTTTGTCGAGGCGGCCGAAGTACCATCCTCGCTCTTGACCACCGTCGTCACGAGGCGGCCGTTCCGCAAGCCCAGCACGACTTCAGGCTGCCCCGATGCGGGGGGCGGAGATCCAGTCTCGGTGGAGAGCAACCTGGTTTGGACCGACCGAATCACAACTGGAGACGCAGGCTGCGCCGGATCAACTGAGGGCGTTCCGGGAGCCGCTTCAATCACAGTGGGAGGAGTCGGCAATGTTGCGTCCGCAGGGGCTTCCTGCGACCAACCCAGCGAGGGAATTGCGCCCGCGATCAACAATGGCGTCCAAAGACGAATTTTCCCGAGTGTCATCTGATTCCTTTCTGAGTAATTGGGGATACGAATCACTCGTTCCCCGTCTTCCTACTCGTTTCCAGGCTCCGCCTGGAAACGCCCTTACGCTGTAACGACAATCAGTGCGAGGCAGAGCCTCGCGAATCTTGTGTTCCTAAGCGGAGGCATCCTGTCCGGCTGTCGCCCTTGCGAATGATAATTTTGTCACCACGTTTTGAACGGAAAACCAAACATATCACGCCCCTGGCAGCCTTACTTTCGTGGGAGCCCC
>JAHBXV010000069.1 GCA_019636285.1 Planctomycetaceae bacterium | reverse complement strand
TACGAACAGCCCAGTCCACAGCTCTTCAGCTTTAACAGTCCGCTCGGCATGTGCCCCGACTGCAATGGCCTGGGAATGCGGCACGATTTCGTCGTCGAGCGGCTGATCCCCGATGAATCGCTGACCCTGCAGAAGGGGGCCATCGCTCTCCTGGGAGCACTCAGCAAGCTCGGTCGCTGGCGGCGGCATATCATCGATGGTGTCGCTCGAGTTCTCGAACTCGACCATGGAATGAAGCCCGGATCATTCATCAAGACGAAGTGGAGCGAACTCCCTGAAGCGGCTCGGCACCAGTTTCTGCATGGGCTGGGCGACCGCAATGTCACCTTCAGCTATCGCCACTCGGGAGGTGTCTGGAAGCGCGGCGCCAAGTACGCAGGCTACATCGGCGAATTGCTCGAAGAGTATCGCACGGTCCGCAATCCCATGCGGCGGAAGCAGCTCGAGAAATACATCGACTTTGTCCCCTGCACGACGTGCAATGGTCACCGCCTCAATCGCCAGGCGGCCAGTTATCGGCTGACGGGTGAAGTGATTGACGATCGCGGTTCCAGCCGAACAGCCGCGCTCACTCTGCCCGATGCGTGCGGACTGAGCATCGCGGAAGCCTCCCGTTTCTTTTCGACGCTCGAACTGAATCCAACCGAGGAGTTCATCGCCGAGGAGGTTCTGAAAGAGATCCGCGGGCGATTGGGTTTCCTCCTGCGCTGCGGGCTCGATTACCTGACTCTGGAGCGAACCGCTCCCACGCTCTCCGGGGGCGAATCACAACGAATCCGCCTGGCCGGCCAGATTGGTTGTGGCCTCGTGGGCGTCGTCTACATTCTGGATGAACCGTCGATCGGGCTGCACCCGCGCGACAACGAAATGCTGCTCCAAAGCCTCCAGGATCTGCGCGACCAGGGAAACACGGTCATCGTCGTCGAGCACGACGAAGACACAATGCGGGCAGCCGACTATGTGGTCGACTTCGGCCCCGGTCCGGGGATACGTGGCGGCGAAGTGGTTGTCGCCGGATCCGTGCAGGATCTTCTGGCCTCCGAGAAGAGTCTCACGGGCCAGTATCTTTCGGGCCGTCGCACGATTCCGATTCCCGCCGCGCCGCGTCCCGGAAATGGCGCGGCAATTTCCATAACCGGGGCCAGTCATCACAACCTCCGCGACGTTTCGATCGACTTTCCGCTGGGCAAATTCATCTGCGTGACCGGAGTGAGCGGCTCCGGAAAAAGCAGTCTCGTCAACGACATCCTCTGGGAAGTTCTCAACCGCGAAGTGAATGGCGGAACGGGGCAGCCGGGCAGTCATACCGGCGTCACAGGGCTGGACGCGATCGATAAGGCGATCGACATCGACCAGACTCCGATCGGCCGAACGCCTCGATCCAACCCCGCCACCTACATCAAGCTGTTCGATCTTATTCGCGATCTGTACACGCATCTGCCCGAGTCGAAGCTGCGTGGCTTCAAACCCGGTCGATTCAGCTTCAATGTCCCCGGCGGGCGCTGCGAAGCGTGCGAAGGCCACGGTGCGAATAAGCTGGAGATGGACTTCCTGGCCGACCTGTGGGTGACGTGCCCCGTCTGCCAGGGACGGCGATTCAACAAGGAAACCCTGGAGATTCGCTTCAAGGGGAAGAACATCGCCGAAGTGCTCGACATGGATGTCCAGCAGGCCCTGGAGCACTTCGAGAATCATCCCAAAATTCGCGCCATGCTCCAAACACTGCATGACGTGGGCCTCGACTACATGAAACTCGGTCAGGCGTCTCCCACGCTTTCGGGCGGCGAAGCGCAGCGCGTGAAGCTCGCGCGCGAACTCTCCAAGCGATCGACCGGGAAGACCGTTTACATTCTCGATGAGCCGACCACCGGCCTTCACTTCTGGGACATCGAGCACCTCTTACGGGTGCTGCACGGCTTCGCCGACGCGGGCAACACAGTCATCGTCGTCGAGCATAACCTCGACGTCATCAAGACGGCCGACTGGATCATCGACCTGGGACCGGAGGGAGGAGCCGGCGGAGGGCGAATTCTCGTTGCCGGAACACCGCAAGACGTCATGGAATGTGCCGAGTCGCACACCGGCCGGGCCTTGCGGCGATTGCATCATGGGCCAGGGGACATTCAGGCTCCCGTCATAACGAATGCCGCCCGATCGACACGTAGCCGAAAGAAAAGCAAGAAGACCGCCGCAGAATTGCCCGCAACGTCTGCGTCGCGTTGGCAGACCTCGTCGTTCCGCATCGAGGGTTCCGAACACAGCATCGTCGTACGGGGAGCCGCGCAGCATAATTTGCGCGAAGTCGATGTCGACATTCCCCGCGACCGGATGAGCGTCTTTTGCGGCCCCAGCGGTTCGGGCAAGTCGTCCCTCGCGATGGACACGCTGTATGCCGAGGGCCAGCGGCGATATGTCGAATCGCTCTCAAGCTACGCACGACAGTTTCTCGGCCAGATGCCCAAGCCGCGGGTCGACCACATACATGGCCTGCAACCGGCCATTGCCATCGAGCAGAAAACCGTCGGCAATACGCCGCGTTCGACCGTCGGCACCGTCACCGAGATTTACGATTATCTGCGCATCCTCTTCGCCCGGCTGGGCAAGCCCTATTGCCCGGCGTGTCGCATTCCTGTGCAATCCCAGACCACGGACGATGTGATCGATCGGCTGATGGCCAACCCGCCATCCACGAAGATATTGCTGCTTGCCCCGCAGGAAGTGACCGTCGGCCAGCAGTACGAACGACTGTGGGAACGATTGCGCGATCAAGGATTCCGTCGTGTTCGCATCGACGGCGAAACTCACCTGCTCGACAGTGTTCCCGAGATCAACCGGAAGCGCAAGCACACGGTCGAAGTCGTCATCGACCGCGTCACCATTCAATCCGGCGGGCGGGGACGGCTGGCCGAGTCGGTACAACTTGCGTTTGAACTGGGTCACGGAGTTTTGCGTGCGGCCTATGTCGATGACGACAAACCCGAATCCAAATGGAAGGTCGAACCGTACAGCCTGTTTCGTGCCTGCGAGCAATGCGGCCGCAGTTTCGAGGAACTTTCCCCGCAAAACTTCTCGTTCAACAGCCCTCTCGGCTGGTGCGACGTCTGCGAGGGTATCGGCACGCAACAGGGAACTAACCTGAACGCGCTGATCGCCGATCCGACGCGGACCCTGCTCGATGGCGCTGTCGGCGTCTGGCCTGACCCCGCGCAGCATGCGATCTTTCATCGAATGCTCGAGGCGATCTCGCGCGAGTCCGGATTACCTCTCGATGTCCCTTTCTCGCAGCTCGAAGCCGCCCATCAGCAGCTTGTTCTCTATGGCGCCGGCGAACAGTGGTTCTCGCTGGAAGAGACCGAACCGCAGCGGAAACCACGCGGTCGCGGCAAGAAAGCGACGAGCGTCGCGACCCACTCCTCGGGCGTCGCCTTTCAGTACAAAGGGCTCTATCCCGCGATCGAAGAGGCGTCGCGAGTTTCATTCGCCTATCGGGCCCGTCTCTACGAACTGGTCGGCGAAGTCCCCTGCACCGCCTGCGCCGGCAGCCGACTGCGTGACGACGCCGCGGCGGTCCGTCTCGGCGGCAAGACGTTGAAACAGTTGTGCGACCTGCCGCTGGGCGAGGCGCTCCCGTTTCTCCAGAATCTGAAGTTCGATGCCCGCGAGCGAAAAATCGCGGGCGACCTGTTAACCGAAGCGACCGGGCGGCTGTCGTTTCTCGTCGACGTCGGTCTGCACTACCTCACCTTGGCGCGGACGCTTCCCACCCTCTCTGGCGGAGAAACGCAGCGAATCCGCCTGGCCGGACAGTTGGGCCGCGCGCTGACGGGCGTCCTCTACGTCCTCGATGAACCAACCATTGGCCTGCACCCCAGCGACAACAGCCGATTACTGGGAGCGCTCAAGCGACTGCGCGACCTCGGCAACACCGTCGTCATGGTCGAACACGACCGCGAAGTGCTTGAAGCCGCGGACTGCCTCTACGACTTCGGCCCCGGCGCCGGCCGCGATGGCGGATCGATCACCGCGCGGGGGACGGCGAAGGCACTGGGGCGCGACAAGGCGTCGCTGACGGGAAAATATCTCTCGAATCGCGAAGAAATCCTCGTCCCCGAACAACGACGATTCGTCCCGGAACTGTCAACAACGGATCCGACCGATGGGAAATTCCGCATTCCCGTAGTCCGCCTCGTGGGAAAGTCTCTCCAGGACATAACCCCCGATAAGTCGCGAGGCTATCTGCAAATCCTCGGCTGCCGGCAGCACAATCTACGGAACGTCGATCTCCGCATTCCACTGGGAACCCTGACCGCGGTCACCGGGGTGAGCGGGTCGGGAAAAAGCTCACTGATTACCGACACGCTCGCCAAGGCCGTCGCTCGGCAATTGCATCGCAGCGGCGATCAGCCTGGCCCGTACGATGAACTGCTGGGCGTTCACCAGCTCAGCAAACTGATCGTGGTCGATCAGCAACCCCTTGGGAATACGCCCGCGTCCAACCCGGCCACTTACACGGGTGTGTTCGAAGAAATCCGTCAGCTCTATGCCCGCATGCCGGAAGCCAAGGTGCGCGGCTATCAACCTGCTCGGTTCAGCTTCAATCGCGCCGGCGGCCGCTGCGAAGACTGCGAAGGAAACGGCCAGAAGCTGATTGAAATGCACTTTCTCCCCGATCTGTGGGTCGAGTGCGAGACGTGCCGCGGCATGCGGTACAACGCCGAAACCTTAAGCGTGACCTTCCGCGGCAAGAACATTGCCGAAGTGCTCGCGATGCCGATCGGCGAGGCCGTCGAATTGTTCGGCAACATCCCCAAAATTCGCGCGCCGCTGGCGGTGCTCGCCGCGATCGGGCTCGACTACCTCACGCTTGGGCAACCCGCCCCCACGCTCTCGGGCGGTGAGGCCCAACGGGTGAAGTTGGCCGCCGAACTGGCGCGACCGCAATCCGGCAGCAGCCTGTACCTGTTGGATGAACCGACCACGGGACTGCATTTCGACGATATTCGCAAGCTCCTGAAAATCCTCAACAGCCTCGTCGACGCCGGCAATACGGTTGTCGTCGTCGAGCACAATCTCGATGTCATCAAGACGGCCGACTGGGTCATTGACCTGGGTCCGGGTGCTGGCGGCGAAGGAGGCTGGATTGTCGCCGAGGGAACGCCAGAACAGATCGTTGCCAATCATCAAGCCTCTTCGAAGCCTTCAAAGAACGCGGCTCCGATTCGACAGTCGTTGACGGCGGCCTGTCTGGCTCCTGTGCTGAAAGAGAGTCAGCGCGGACCGCGCGAGTCGATCGATCCGCGGGACTTTGCTCGCAAGAAAAAAGGAGACGTCGATATCGCCGAACTGGGGCGAGACGCCAAAATGCCCTGGCAGGTCGATGGCCGTAAATGGCATCTCGAAGACCACCTGGCCCACAACGGCCGTCCCGCTCGCTGGGAGGCCGCGATTCTTGAACGGTTGATCGACGCGATCGAGCAGCACGACAGTTATCCCCCTGCGAACTGGGGCGAGCGGAGCGTTGTCGAAGTGGCCGCCCCGCCTGGCGCTCCCGGCTGGTTTCTCCATGCCCTGACGGGCGATGAGTGGCTGCTGACGCTCAAGTTCCGCATCCCCACCAATCACTTCCGAGAATTGGAACTTCGAGAACGGCTTGGCCTGACCGAAGTCGACGATCTCGATGACCTGCCGATCTATGGCCGTCAGCCGCGCGTGAGGGTCAAAAAGGCACCGCCCCATGGGCAGGAAATTACGATCACTCTCCTGAAGCTCGACGAGTTCCAATCGCCGGCCTTTCAAAAGTTCCTCGCGGAGGCGATCGCGGCTGGCGCGCCGACAGAGTCCGTTGCCGCCATTGATCCCGCCGACCTGATGCCCTGGAAGAAGCTCGGCCGCAAATGGCACTCCATGCGAAAGGGCTTTCTCGCGGGAACAATCGCCTGGCCGCAGGAGCTTGCCGAAAAGCTGTTCGAGATTCTCGACGGCATGCTTTCGGATGCGCGCGTCGATTGGACTAACAAGGTGCTGGTCAACTACCACCTCGGCCGCAAGACAATCGCGCAGGTCAATTCCAAGAAGCCCGAGTCGCTCCAACTTTATCTGCACGCGCCAGCGGGCAAGATTGCCTTGGGACAACTGAGTGGGCTCGGCGTCGATCCAGCGGTCGACCCCGGTAAGGACGGCCTCGAGATTGTCCGCTTGCAGTTCGTGCGGCTGGATGACCTTCGCAACGAAGATCTGCTCGTGCTGCTGGCCGAGTGGAAGAGCCTGATTGGCAAGTGACCGCCAACCGTATCAACCGATCGCGTAGCCGTTATTTCGGCCGCTTCGGGTCTTTGGCCAGCGGCAGCTTGACCGTCTTGCCGGTCCAGGCCGCCTGGTAGATGGCCAGAATGATCTCGACGGACTTACGGCCTTCGGCCCCGGTCACCTTGGGCGGCTGGCCGGTTTGAATGGCTTTGACGAAGTCCTTGAGCTGCTCGTAGTGGCCCATGTACGAAATGGCCTTGGGGTCGCTCGCCCCCCCCGTACCGCCCACTTTGCGGGCGAACTTCTCAGCAATCTGACGATCCTTCGCACGGGCCTTCTCGAACTGCCACAGCAGAATGTCGTCTTGCTCGACAATCACCGAACCCTGGGTGCCGTGAATTTCAGTCTTCTTCAGATGCCCCGGCCAGGCGGCCGTGGTCGCTTCGATGACACCCACCGCTCCGTTTTTGAACTTCAGGCATGCCACGCCCACGTCTTCGACTTCAATCCGCTCGTGGGCCAGCGTCGCCGTGTGGGCCGAGACCTCGGCGACATCCCCCATGAACCAGTACAACAGGTCCACGTTGTGGATCGCCTGGTTCATGTACGCGCCACCGCCATCCAGCGCCCAGGTGCCCCGCCAACCTCCCTGGTCGTAATACTGCTGGGTTCGCCACCATTTGACGTAGGTATCTCCCAGAGTCAACCGGCCAAAGCGGCCTTCGTCGACGGCTTTTTTCAGTTCGATGTTCGCCGCGCTGAAGCGTGACGGGAAGATGGGGCACAACTGCACCTTGTTCTTCGTGCAGGCATCCAGAATGGCATCGCACCGCTTGAGGGTGATCTCCATCGGCTTTTCAACAACGACATGCTTCCCGGCATTCGCCGCCTTAACGGCCGGCTCCATGTGCGAGCCGCTCGGCGTACAGATCGTCACGACATCAACCGCGGGATCGGCCAGCATGTCTTCCAGCCGCGTATAGGCCCGGCATCCCGGATTCGCGGCCGCGAACTTCTCGGCTGACTCGGGCCGATTGTCGAAGCACGCCGCCAGCTTCGTCCCTTTAAGATGCTTGATCGCCTCGGCATGAAAGCCAGCGATCATTCCGCAGCCGATGATGCCAATTCCAGTCGTGGCCATTGCGGGTTCCCGACTCTATGTCGTTTTCAGGGAGAATGCGTGGGTTGATTCTGCGAGGAGAGTAGCCGAACCGACCACCGATCTCCACCTCGTGGGCGGTCCAATCGGGTTCGCACGTCAGAGCCACCCGTGGCTGACCTCGCTGCCTAGTCGAGGGGCGAGGGTCTAGAGTCGAGTGGGAAAGTCGCGCGAATTCCTTTTTATTCCTCGACTCTCGTCTCTCGACACTCGACCAAACCACGATTCGGACAAGCCGCGAATTAACAGGCGCCGACAATCATCAGACCCCATCACCAAACAGGGCTTCGACGAACTGATCCGGATCGAACAATTGCAGGTCGTCGATTCCTTCGCCCACGCCGACGTACTTTACAGGGATACCCATCTGCTGACGAATGGCGACCACGACGCCCCCCTTCGCGGTGCCGTCGAGCTTTGTCAGCACGATGCCCGTGCACTTCGCGACATCCGAAAAGCTCTTCGCCTGGATAAGTCCGTTCTGCCCCGTGGTGGCATCGATGACCAGCAGACACTCGTGCGGCGCCCCGGGAATTTTTTTGTCGAGAACCCGCCGGATCTTATCGAGCTCCTGCATCAGGTTCGCCTGCGTGTGCAATCGGCCGGCCGTGTCGATCACAAGGACGTCGACGCCCCGCGCGACGGCTTCGTCCGCTCCCGCGAAAGCCACGCTTGCCGGATCGCTCCCACTGGGTTTCGTGACGATGTCGCAACCCAGCCGCTGGCTCCAGAGGGTGAGCTGCTCCACCGCCGCGGCCCGAAAGGTATCGCCAGCCGCCAACAGTACGCTTTGACCATTGTCCTTGAGCAGCTTCGTCAGCTTGGCGATGGACGTCGTCTTGCCAACGCCGTTGACCCCGGCGACCAGAATCACGGTCGGCTTTGCCGACCCGAGGTTGAGCGGCGACAACGGGCGATTGGGATCGACTGTCTGGCCTTCCGCTCCCTTGAGCAGGCCCTTGAGCGTTGTCTTCACCGTCGCCCAGACGGCGTCGAGGTCGACCGTTCGGCCGAGATGCTCCTTCCGGACTTCCGCGACAATGATCCCACTCGCGGCGACGCCCATGTCGGTCCGGATGAGTCGCGCCTCGAAGGTTTCGAGGTGCGATTCATCAAGAATCTCTCCCGACTTGAACAGATCGCGGACGTCGGTCTGCAACAACTGCCGCGTCTTCTGCAAACCCTGCTTCAGCCGGTCGAACCATCCCATGAGCAAACTCATCACCGAATGTCTAGATCACGCAATATGTTACAGCAATTTGGCCCGTTTCGAGCCAGTTCCGAACGTCGTCCATCATAAACCCGGCCGGTGCGGACAGTCGAGCCGCTCGCAAAAAACTCACCCCACGTACCGGAAAGACATAACCACCATCGAGAAAAGAGGTTGAGGCACCTCAGCACGCGGCCGTCCGGGGGAACTCGAATTGCCAAAGGCGATCGATTCGTCCTAAAAATCGCCAGTTCCGAGCGCAGCGTTCGGAGTCAGTGGTCGGGGACGTCGCCCCGTGTGTTCCAGACCATTGGGATCGGTCATCAATTTCGGGCCGAGGTGGAGTTGCCGGGTCACGGTCGCCTCCTGTTGATCGCCGTATGCGCCATCCCGTTGATGGTGGGGCTCCCGGTGCGCGCGGCGACACCCGTTTTTGAATCGGATGGGGCACCCCCTCCAGCGGTCGAGACCCTCTATTTCGAGAATGGTCAGTACCTGAGCGGGAAAAGTCTGGGAGTCGAGAAAGGCGAGATTCTGTGGGAACTCGCGCCGGAAGAAATTCTTCGCGTGCCCCTGGATCATGTCGACCGCCTGGAGATGGGGCCACCGCCCCTCCCGGAAGTTCCACCGCCATCCCCGCCCGCCGAAGTGAACGCGCCGACACCCGACCAGCCGGCGGAAGAAGAACCGCCCTGGATCGAGCAGATCCCCCTCATCAGCAGCATTCCGGAGTACGCGAACCAGGCATCGACAAAGGTCGTGGAATGGACCAAACGCGTGCAGTTCGGCGGGAACTTCAATGAAGGGAACTCGCAGACCGCCAACTTCACGTTGAATGCCGATTTCGAGAACAGCACCCCGCGCGTGCTGCGTCAGATCGATACGGGGGGGCTGCTGAACCGCAGCGACGGGCAGATTACCGCAAACCGCTGGTGGGCCAACCTCAACGTCGACTGGTCGAAGACAGCCGATACCAAGTGGATCATGTTCGTGACCTCCAAGAATGAATACAACGACCTGACCAACCTCGACTATCGCGGCACCGTCTCGTCCGGCGTCGGTTATCGCTGGATCAATACCAGCGACAAGCGGCTGATTACCCGTCTTGGTCCCGGTTTTACCACCGAAGTCTTCAACACGCCCTACGATGTTCGCACGTCGGCCGACCTGTACGCGGAGCTGGAAGTGAAGTGGCCGATGTTCGACCGGACGACGTTCGAACACAAGGTCCGCGTTCAACCCAACGTCGGCGACTGGGAAATCGTTCGCGTCTCCTCGACGAGTAACCTCTTCATTCCGCTCGACGAAAAGGATCGCTGGAAACTCAGCTTCGGCCTGAAGTACGACTATCTGTCGGTCCCCAACCCCGGTCGCGTTCCCAGCGACGTGACGACGTCGTTCTCGGTCGTCTACCTGCGCAAGTGATTCGACGACCGGATGCCTGAATTCGTCCTACACGACGATCGTCGAATCGCCGTCCTCCTCGTCCAGCAGTTCCAGCAGTCCCTGAAGCGGAATGACCGCCCAGTCGGGTCGGCTGTTGAGCTCGTAGCGAAGCTCGTAGACGAGTTTTTCCAGAACGTAGACTTCGAGCAGCAGGCGGCTCTCCTCGACGTCGTCGGGCATCAGTCCGTGGGGACGCGCCACGGAGCCATAGCCCTTCAGAAACGCGATCGACGTCCACTCGTACCATCGGCTCAGCCAGTAGCGATGGCGGGCGGAAGCTTTCGGATTGCCGTTCGATTGTCCCGGTATCAGCCCCAGCAGATCTGCGTACGAGGCATAGTGGAACGAGCGCAGCATTCCAGCCACATCCCGCAACGGCGACCGCTTCAACCGCCGTTCCGAGATTGGTCGATCGGGCTCCCCTTCAAAGTCGATCAAGAGAAAGTCTTTGCCCGTGAAGAGCACCTGTCCCAGGTGATAGTCACCATGCACCCGAATGCGGCGGGAGTTCAGGCTGGCCGGGATCAGCCGCTGAAACCGCTCAAGCAGGCTTTCTTCAAGCAGGAGTACCCGCTCCGCATCGGCTTGCAGGTCTTTCGGCAGAAAGCCGAGCCGACGCCTGAGCGTCTGGAACGAGCGAACGGTGGTTGACCGCATCGACTGGTAAAGGCTGCGTTGATACAGCTTCGTGAACGCAATGGGTTCAAACGCTTTGTCTTCCCGCGAATCCGCGAGCGCGACATGCACTTCGGCGGTGCGGCGCCCCAGGAGTTCGATGGAATCGAGAAACGACCCCATGGTCGTTTTTGCCAGGGAGGAGTAGTCGCTGCCTGCGCGGTCGAGGAAGGCCGCAACGCCGCCGCGGGCCTTCGGCTCTGCTTCGACCTTCGAGGAGTCGATCTGCTCCAGGTAACGCCCGAGTTCGCCCAGGGCCCAGGTCCAGGCGTCGCCATCGTTGGCCGCGAACTCCTGTAGAAAGGCGATCGTCGTCGGCGGACGTCCGGCTAACGTGTACTGCAGCGAGCCGGCCAACCGCGGAACGGGAACCGAAGTGGCTGACTCCAGGAAGTGACGACCAATCTCGACGTCCGGATTCTCGCCTTCCGCCAGTCGACGGAAGAGCTTGAGAATGAAGCGCTGCCCGATGGATGCCGAAGAATTGCTTTGCTGACGCGTGTGAATCGCCGGATCCAGACTCTCCTGGTATCCGCCCAGTTGCGTGAAGACAGCCGTTGGCGAACCGTGGAGTTTCCCGAGTCGACCGCCAAGCGTGCGTCCGCGGCCAATCAGTTCGACCAGTTCGGTCCAAAGCTCCGGCTCGGCTGTCGCATCGCACAAGACCCCTTCGCGTGCGTGCTCGCGCGTCGACAACTGGCAGATCGACGCTGACGGCCGATCGTTCGTGATGTCATCCAGGAGTTTTCCCGTGGCGAAAATCACCGGCAACAGATAGGTCTCCGGCTCTCCTTCGACGAACGTCACGCTGCACAGCAGAAGTTCAAACTCGCGGCCCTTGGGACCATCGGCCTTGATGCTGATGGAATCCTCCAGCGACACGTTTTGAATCGGGCGGGCCTTACCCGCGAACCAGCGATGCTTCTGCAGGAAGTCCGGCAGCGAAGCCGTGAAGTTCGCCTGGGCAGCGCCTGGCACCAGAATCTCGCGCCAGTCGCGCTCGCAAGACACCATCGGGAGATGTTCAGGCTGGTAGCGGACTTCGTGCCCTTCAGGCCATTCGAGTCGGAACCAATAAAACGTATGCGGGCCCATCGTGATGAAGTACGGAAGCTCGCCAATCATCGGAAACACTTGTTTCCCAAACAATTCGCGCGGTACTCGCCCCCGGAATCGCGACAGATCCAGTTCCACGAACTGGCTGAACCGCGACAGATTGGCGACGACCAGAATGGAATCGTCTTCGAGTGTCCGCAGGTAGACGAGAACCTTGGCGTTTTCCGGCGACAGGAACTCAATCGCGCCCCGCGCGAAGGCGGGATGCCGACACCGCAATCGGATGATCGTCCTCATCCACCAGAGGAGCGAATGAGGATTGTTCGACTGCGTCTCGACGTTGTGCGTTTCGTAATGGAATTCGGGATCGACGATCGGCGGCAGGAACAACCGTTGCGGGTTCGCGCGCGAGAAGCCCGCGTTGCGATCCGGCGACCATTGCATGGGAGATCGGACCGAGTCGCGATCCTTCAGATAAATATTGTCCCCCATCTCCAGTTCGTCGCCGTAATAAAGGATCGGCGTCCCCGGCAACGACAGCAACAGCGCGTTCATCAATTCGATCTTGCGCCGATTGTGTTTGAGCAGCGGCGCCAATCGACGGCGAATCCCCAGATTGACTCGAGCCTGCTCATCCGAGGCATAGGCTTTGTACATCGAGTCGCGTTCTTCATCGGTCACCATTTCCAGTGTCAATTCGTCGTGATTGCGCAGGAAGATCCCCCATTGGCAATTGTCGGGAATCGTCGGCGTCTGACGAACGATGTCGATGATGGGAAATCGATCCTCGTGATGAACGGCCATGAACAGCCGAGGCATCAGAGGAAAGTGAAAATTCATGTGGCATTCGTCGCCGTTCCCGAAATAGGCGGCGGCATCTTCCGGCCACTGATTGGCCTCGGCCAAAAGCATGCGGCCGGGATGGTTCCGGTCGACGTGCGCCCGCAGGGCCTTCAGAAACTCGTGGGTTTCCGGAAGATTTTCGCAGTTCGTGCCGTCGCGTTCATACAGGTAGGGAATCGCATCGAGCCGCAGGCCATCGACGCCGCGCGACAGCCAGAAGTCTGCGATCCGGAAAATCGCCTCGCGCACGTCGGGGCTGTCGAAGTTGAGATCCGGCTGATGCGAATAAAACCGGTGCCAGAAGTACTGCCCGGCGACCGCGTCCCACGTCCAGTTCGACGTCTCGAAGTCCTGGAAGATGACGCGCGTCTCTCCGTAGCGGTGCGGATCGTCGGACCAGACATAGAAATCCCGTTCGCGACTTCCCGGCTCGGCCCTCCGCGCGCGCTGGAACCAGCGATGCTGGTCCGACGTGTGATTGATGACCAGTTCCGTGATGACCTTCAGCCCGCGCGCATGAGCGGCCCGCAGGAATTCCTCGAAGTCTTCCAACGTCCCATAAATCGGGTTAACCGCCTCGTAGTCGGCGATGTCGTAACCTTCGTCGCGCAGCGGAGACGGATAGAACGGCATCAACCAGATCGCGGTGACACCCAACTCCTGAATGTAATCGAGCCGACTCGTCAGACCGCGAAAGTCGCCAATTCCATCGGCCGTGCTGTCGCTGAACGACCGCACATGGAGCTGGTAAATGATCGCGTCGCGAAACCAGAGGTCCGTCGTCGCCGTCGATTCCATTATCTAGGGTCTCCGCGCAGCGATCTTGCGGCCAGGTCCGGGCCCGAGCGTCCTTCAAGACCGGGTTGGCAATTTAGAAACGAAACGCATTTTTTGGAGGACGGCAGATCGGTTCGGTGGATTTGACGCCATGTCCACGAGCCATCGCTCAGTCGAATCGGACTTCGCCATCAGTGGTGTGTCGACGGCGACGAATCTGGAAAATATGGGCTGACGTGGCGAACGGGCTCAGCTCCACATAGTTCCGCGATCCTCGCCAAATGTATTCCTGGTCGTTCAGCAAGTCGCGCGCCAGGAACTCTTCGTTCTCAGTCAGATGCAACGCGGCCAGGTCGATCTGCACGAATCCCGACTCGACATTGTGGGAATCAAGATTCACCACCACGAGGACGGTATTGGCACCACAGGGGGTCGACTTGCTGTAGCACAGCAGACGAGGATTGTCGACATCGTGAAAGACGAGCCGGTCGTCGGTCTGGAGAGCCGGATTCTCACGACGGATTCGATTCACCCGCGCGATGAAGTGCCGCAGGCTGTCGGGGCGATCCAGATCATGCGTTCGGATCTGGTACTTCTCCGAATCGAGGTACTCCTCGCTGCCTGGCTCTCGCGGCGCTGACCAGCAGTGTTCGAAGGGCGGCCCATAAATGCCGTAGTTGGCCGTCAGCGTGGCTGCGAGTACCAACCGTCGCTGAAACGCGGCTCGTCCGCCGTGCTGCAATTCTTCCGTCAAAATGTCCGGCGTATTCGGCCAGAAATTGGGTCGGAAGTAATCGTGGACCTCGGTCGTTGTCAGTTCGGTCAGATATTCGCGCAGATCCCACGCGGTATGCCGCCAGGCGAAATAGGTGTACGACTGGCTGAAGCCTAGCTTGGCGAGTTGGTACATCACCTTCGGGCGAGTGAACGCCTCCGCGAGGAACAATGTTTCCGGATGCTGTTTCCGCAACTCGGCAATACACCACTCCCAGAAGGGAAATGCCTTCGTATGCGGATTGTCGACACGGAAGATCGTCACCCCCCGCTCGATCCAAGACTCGAAGACCTCCTTGAGAGCCTTCCACAATCCCTTCCAGTCGGAGGACTCGAAATCGAGGGGATAAATGTCCTGATACTTCTTGGGCGGGTTCTCGGCATATTGAATGCTCCCATCGGGCCGTTTCCGGAACCACTCGGGATGCTCGGTCACCCACGGATGCTCGGGGGCGCACTGGAACGCAATATCCAGCGCGACGTCGATCCCCAGCTTTCCGGCTTCCTGCACCAGTTCGTGGAAATCCGCGAGCGTGCCCAGCGCGGGAAGGATGTCGGTGTGCCCCCCTTCGACGGCGCCAATGGCCCAGGGGCTGCCCACGTCATCGGGATTCGCGGTCAGGGCGTTGTTCTTGCCCTTACGAAACGATGTCCCGATCGGAGAAACGGGCGGCAGGTACAGGACATCGAACCCCATGGAATGAACGTAGGGGAGTCGATCGATCACATCGCGAAACGTACCATGCCGCGAAGGGCTTGATGTCGCCGAGCGTGGAAACAGTTCGTACCAGGTGCTGAACCGGGCTTTGGGCCGATCGACCCAGACGGTCAGCTCGCGCGGATAGCGGGTCGGGAACTCGGCCTCTTGAAATGCGTCCATCAGATCCAGCAGGTCCGCCGAAACGACCAGTTCCTTCAGATCATTCACCGATCCGTCACGGACAACGGACAGCCAACTGGTCAGCTTCGATCGCCCGGTCTTGTCGGCCCGCGACAGAACCGCCGACAACAGTGCTTCGCCGGCGAGGCGGTCCAGAGAAACGTCCTGCTCCGCTTCCAACCGCTTCTTGAGGGCATGCCGCCACGTGCGAAATCGGTCGACGCTTGCCTCGACGGTGTAGTTGAAGTGCCCCATGCGATCGACGGTGAACTCCGCCAACCAGCGATCATTCCCCAAGGCCTGCATCGTCTGGCGATGCCAGTGCGTTTCATCCGCGCGTTTGTGAAGCAGGACCACGCGGATCTCATCGTGCCCATCGACGAACGCATCGACCTCCACGCGAACGGTATCGCCCACCACGCGTTTGATCGAAAAACGGCCCGCATCAATCTCCGGGCTGATTCGTTCCACCACGACGCGACAGCGCCCGTCCTTCGGGAAGGTCATGTCGAGTACCTCGTCCTTCTTCAAGTCTGCGTCATTCTATCAGAATTTCGATGGTCTGGCCCGTTCGATCACGCACTACCGCCGATGAGCCGATGAGTTGCCAGTCGCGATCGGTATCCTCGTGCGGTCCGCTCAGCCTGTCACGTCGCGACGAATGCATCGCGAAATGAGGCGCCGCCGCACACCACCGCGCTGAACGCAGGCAACTCTTTCGCCAGAGGGTCAAATCCCGTGCCCTGATAGCGCGGCGACTCGGAACAGAACAGGACTTCGAGTTTTTTGGGAAGTGTGAATGAAAGTGGTCGGGGGCTGAGATTAAAGAAGACGACGATGCCATTGCCGGACTGTTCGCCGCCACCGCGGGACAGCCTGAGAATTCCGCCGTCACTTTCGGGTTGGCAGACCTCCGCTTCTCGATTCACGAAGTCCTGCAACGCGGGAACGATCTTCCTCGCTTGAAGCAAATCCTGGTAGAGCCGCCGCATGCCTTCCTGGGGCGATCCCGTGGGCCACGACCACGAAAGTCTCGCCGATTCAAAAGTTTCGGTAGCGCAGGGATCGGGGATGTCGGAGGGCTTCCAGCCAAACTCGGCGAACTCGCGCCGCCGCCCGTCGCGCACCGCCTGCCGCAGGCCCTCATCGAGAAAGTCGCAAAAGAAAGGAAAGCGATTCGTCTCGCCGTATTCTTCACCCATGAACAACATGGGGACCGCCGGGGCCAGCAGCATCAGCGAGGCTGCGAGACGAGCCTGCGGCCAGCCAGAAAGTTCGATCAGCCGTTCGCCGCGTGCCCGGTTTCCCACCTGGTCATGGGTCTGCGTGCTGATGACGAACTGGTCGCCCGGAAAACTGGCCGCTGATCGACCATGGTGACGTTGGCGGAAGGGACTGAACTGGCCGTCGAAGAAGTAATTTTCGGTGAAGACCTTCGCGAGATCGCGTGCGGGATTGGCATAGTCCATGTAGTAGCCGGTCGTCTCCCCGGTCAGATGCCGATGCACGCAGTGATGAAAATCGTCATTCCACTGCCCGGCATGGCTATAGCCGTTGATCGCGATCGGCTCGAGCACGCGCGGATCGTTCATGGCCGATTCCGCGATCACATGAACCGGCCGGCCGACGTGTTCGGACTCTTCCAGGGCCATGTCGCCGATGTCGGCCAGAATGTGACGGACGCCGGTATCGTAAATCGCATGAATCGCGTCGAGACGCAGGCCGTCCACGTGGAACTCGCGAATCCAGTACCGGACGTTCTCGAGCACCAGTTCGCGAACGCCATCGCAATGGGGGTCATCAAAATTGACCGCCGATCCCCAGGGCGTGTGATACTTGCCGCTAAAGTAAGGGCCAAACGTCCCCAGATAATTCCCCTCCGGCCCCAGGTGGTTGTAGACCACGTCGACAATCACGGCCAAACCGCGCGCGTGGCAGGCGTCAACGAACTGCTGAAACCTGTGCGGGCCGCCGTAACTGGCCTGCGGCGCGAACCAGTACGTGCCGTCGTATCCCCAGTTGTGCCGACCGGGAAACTGACAGATCGGCAACGGCTCGACCGCGGTGACTCCCAGTTCGACAAGGTCGTCAAGTCGATCGATCGCGGCGGCGAATGTTCCTTCGGGGGTAAACGCACCCACATGGAATTCGTAAATGACCAGCTGGTCGCGCCGAAGGCCCTGCCAGTTGTGATCCGTCCATGCAAACTGGTTCAGATCGACCACGGCCGAAGGTTCATGCACGTCACCCGGTTGCCATTTGGAGGCCGGATCGGGACGGGGCTCACCGCCATCGAGCCGATACCAGTATCGCATACCCTCGGTGATCCCGTCGGCGCGAACGCTCCAATACCCGCGGCCAAGCGGCTGCATGGTCAGTTCACGGTTGGCACCCGACGGATCGAGCACCAGTTCCACGCGCGACGCACGGGGCGCCCAGACACACCATTCGCACCAGCCATCGTTCGCGAGCCACGCGCCAATTCGCGGTGCCGTCGGTGGGTTCGTCCAAGGCATCCGTGGGACTCTCCTTCTTAGAGATTCTGACACAACCTCTGTGCAATGAAGTGTTTTCCCGGTATTCCACAGGTTTCTGACAGGCACAACCGGTTGTGTCAGGGTTTCTGATCCGAAAACGAACCCGACGACCTCGCGCCATGCCCGTTCGATCGGGCGGACCGGTCAGGCGTTCCGTTTTTGTGTCTCTAGCCGCGATCGCTCCGGCCCGGGCAGCACGTTCGTGCAATCCCACGCCGTCGGATCGAAAGGCGTACGTCATCCTTCCGTACTACCCACGGCTTCGCCGCGCTGCAACCGGGCGTGGTTGTCTTCAAACTGCCGATGCAGCGACGTCGCCAGGTCGTCCCAGGCCGCCGGGTCTTGCCAGGTCTGACGGGGAATCAACACTTGTGGGCTCACTCCGGGACATTGAGTCACCACATGCAGCCCGAAGACCGGGTCGATCACCGTGGGAGCCGAACTGATCGTTCCCGAGTGGATCGCGTCGACGATGGCCCGCGTGTCGCTCAATTTCATGCGGCTGCCGACGCCGGCCGGACCGCCCGTCCAGCCGGTATTCACCAGCCAGACCCGACTGCCGTGCTGGTCGACCTTCGCGGCGAGCAGCTCGGCGTACTTGTTGGGATGCCAGACCAGGAACGGTCCGCCAAAGCACGGAGAGAACGTCGCCACCGGCTCGTTCACGCCCATTTCCGTTCCCGCGACTTTGGCCGTGTAGCCATTCACGAAGTGATACATGGCCTGCTCGCGCGTCAGTCGGCTGACCGGGGGCAAAACGCCGAAGGCATCACACGTGAGGAAGATCACATCAGTCGGATGTCCCGCCATGCAGGGAACCTTCGCCGACCGCATGTACTCGATCGGGTACGCACCCCGCGTATTCTGCGTGATGGTGGCGTTGTTGAAGTCGACGTGGTGATGCGCCTCGTCGTAGACGACATTTTCCAACACCGATCCGTACCGCAGCGCGTCGAAGATTTCGGGCTCGTTCTCGCGCGAGAGGTAAATCGCCTTGGCGTAACAGCCCCCCTCGATGTTGAAGATGCCGTCATCCGACCAGCAATGTTCGTCATCGCCGATGAGATGGCGTTTCGGGTCGGCCGAGAGCGTCGTTTTCCCAGTGCCCGAGAGGCCGAACAGGACCGAGGAGCTGCCAGTTTCACGATCGGATGTCGCCGAGCAGTGCATCGACAGGACGCCTCGCCGCGGCATGAGGTAGTTCATGATGGTGAACACCCCCTTTTTCATCTCGCCTGCATACTCGGTCCCCAGGATGACCATTTCCCGCGACTCGAACGAGACGTCCACGCTAGTCTTCGACGTCATGCCGATCGTCAGCCGGTTGGCCGGAAACTGCCCGGCGTTGTAGATCACGAAGTCGGGATCGCCGAACTCTTCGAGTTCTTCATCGGTCGGCCGGATCAGCATGTTGTGCATGAACAGGGCATGATAGGGCCGCGAGCAGATGATGCGGACCTTCAGGCGGTAGCGCGGATCCCAACCGGCGAACGCATCAATGCAGTACAGCCGTTCGCGGGTGTTGAGATAATCTTTCGCCCGTTCGCGATTGATCGAAAACGTCAGCTCATCGAGCGGAAAGTTGACCGGCCCCCACCAGATGTCCTCGCTCGACTCGGGATGGTTGACGATTCGCTTGTCGAGCGGCGAGCGGCCTGTTTTCTCGCCCGAATACGCGATCAGACATCCCGTGTCCGAAATGGTCGTTCCCGACTCGAAACGAATGGCTTCTTCGTACAGCTTGGATGGGGCGGGGTTTCGCAGAACTCGCTTGACGGTTAATCCATGCCGCTTGAGATCAAACTCGCTCATCGAAACGTCCTCCGACTTGACGGAACGGGGAGCCCTCGGGATCGTACCGGCTGACGGTACTCCGAAGATTCCTGGACGCGCGTCCGGGCGTCCGTTCACGGTTTAAAGATTCTAACACAACCTCTGTGCGATCATGTGTTTGCTCGATGTTTCGCAGTTTTCTGACTGGCACAACCGGTTGTGTTAGGGTTTCTGGTCCTTTTTTCAGCCTCTTTGTGGAAGATGGTGACACACAATGCGACAGACTTCCACCGCAGGCAGAGACTTTCTGATGAGCACTGGCTCCACGCCCCAGCGAATGTTTACGCGTTGCGTTCCGGCTTCCAAGTGGCTGGACGTTCCCCAAGTTCTTACCGTTTTCCTGCTCGCCGCGGCACTCATGTGCGGCTGTGGTCGACCGGCCGGTCCCCCCTCGGCGAACGCCGTCACGATCGCCCCGGCGCAGCCGATTGAAGTTGCGGACATTGTCCTTCCCGCGAGTGATTGGCCGGCTTGGCGCGGCGCCAGGCAAGATGGCTGCCAGACCTCCTCTCCCCCCGCGACCTGGACCGACGCCGACATTGCCTGGAAAGCCGTCCTTCCCGGACGCGGGCACTCCAGCCCGATCGTCATCGGCGACGGCATTTACCTGCAAACTGCCGACGAAGAGAAGCAGATTCAATCGGTCCTCAAGCTCGACCGCGCGACGGGAAAGATCGTCTGGACGACCGACCTTTTCCACGGCGGATTCGAGACCGCCGTCCATCACGAAAATTCGCAGGCGTCGAGCACGCTGGCCGGGGACGGGACGCTTCTTTACTCGGCTTTTCTCAACAGTCGCAAGGCCTGGCTGACCGCCCTCGATCTGCAAGGCAAAACGGTCTGGCAGACCGAACTCGGCAACTTTGATTCCAAGTTCGGATTCTCGGCGTCGCCGACCCTTCATGAAGATCGAGTCCTGTTGAATGTCGATCACCAGGGGGGCGGCTACGCGATCGCCGTCGGGCGGTCCGACGGAGCCGTGGTATGGGAGACCACCCGCCCCGCCAGGGCATCCTATGCCTCGGGTCGCGTGATCGAATTGAGCGGCAAAAGCCTGTTCGTCGTCCCCGGCTGCAACGAGTTCGCCGCCTACGACCCAGCCACGGGGAAGGAACTCTGGTCGACTCCCGGACTGGCTGAGGCCTGCGTGGGAACGGTGGTGACCGATGGAAACCTGCTATTCGCGAGCGGCGGCTACCCCGAGCGAATCACACAGGCCCTGCGCCCCGATGGTTCCGTTGCCTGGGACAATCGCAACAAGGTCTACGTCCCCTCAATGATCGTCGTTGACGGCCATTTGTACGCCATCGATGACGACGGCGTGGCCCGCTGCTACGAAGCCGCGACGGGAAAGATGAAGTGGCAGTCGCGCATGGGCGGCAACTTCCGGGCATCCCCCGTCGCCGCCGGCGGGCACATTTATACGCTCGACATGGGCGGGCAGGTTCGCGTGCTCAAGGCCGACCCCGAGGCGTATCAACTCGTCTTTGAAACGTCATTGGGGAAGGAAGGGTTTGCCAGCCCTGCGGTCTCCGGCAATGCGATTTTTTTCCGAGTGCGCGGCGACGACAACGGACGGCCAGCCGACTTGCTGTATGCGATCGGAACAGTCACTCCGCCGAGTGCCATGGAACCAGCCGCGGCAAATTGAGCCTCGTTCTCCTGTTTTGTCACGACTTCATCTCATCTTCGTGTGCCACTGGCTCCGCCAGTGCGCCTTCAGTGAATTTCACGACGTCTCTGCCTGCATTGATTGCCCCATGGACCTGTCGAACGCTACCGACTTGCTGAAAGATCGCCTCCGCCAAGTGCGGGAGCGAATCACGGCCGCGTGTGCCCGCGCCGGTCGCGATCCCCAGTCGGTCCGCCTCATTGGGGTCACGAAATACACCGAACTGGGCTGGGTCCGCGTGCTGCACGAACTGGGAGTCGAAGACCTGGGCGAAAGCCGCCCCCAGCAACTGGTCCAGCGGGCGGACGAACTCCCGGACTCCATCCGCTGGCACCTGATCGGCCATTTGCAGCGAAATAAGGTCGAGCTGGTTCTCCCTCGCGTGGAATGGATTCATTCCGTCGACTCGGTGCGGCTGCTGGAGCGAATTCGCGAGGTCGCAGAAAAAAATTCGCTGCGTCCGCGAGTGCTGCTCGAAGTGAATGTCTCGGGAGAAGCGGCCAAAGATGGTTTCTCGCCGGCGGGACTTCGCGACGCGTGGCCCCGGATCGTGGAATCAACGCCCGTCGAAATTCATGGCCTCATGACCATGGCCCCGCTCGACGCCGATCCATCGGCGACCCGAGCTGTTTTCGCGAGCTTGCGAAAGCTGCGCGATGAACTGGCAGCGATGTCCGGCGGAGCCAATCCGTTACCCGAACTTTCGATGGGAATGAGCGGCGACTTTGAAATCGCCCTCGAAGAAGGGGCCACGATGATTCGTCTGGGGTCGACTCTGTTCGAGGGTCTCCCGGCTTGGAATACGACCGGACGAGCCGTTTAGAACTCGTTTCAAAACCCGGTTGGTGGCTGCAAAACTTCTCGAAATCGGGGACAAACCCCGTTGTCCAGAGGGTTTTAAAACCACCTCTAGTAGAAACCACCGCCGGATTGTTCTGACTTAGGCCGAAACACTCCCGTCGCCGTTGTCGAACTGGCCGCGGTTCCCGAACTTTGCCCGCTGCTCAATGCCGCCTGCTCGGTGAGGAGTTCCAGAAGTTCCGTTACGGCGCGATGAGTTCTCCAGGTGTTCTGAACAACCAGTCCTCCGGGAATTCCGGTAATCGTTCCCCCTACGCCATCCTCGGCCTGCCACTGCCCCCCGCCCTTCACGTTCAGGTCCATGACCATCATGACCAGTGCTTCGGAATCGAACGGCAGTTGGCCCACGTTGTAAACGCGGAGGTCGAAGATGTTCTCGGCTTTCGATTTGGTTGTCACAAGGATTACATCGTTCTGAATCACATAGTCCAGGCCCAACGGTTCCAGGATGAGGTCCATCCCAGAGCGAAGCGTCCCTTTGAAGCCTTGAAGGTCGACAGGAGTGTCGACGGCAATCCCTTCATCTTCCAGGGCCACCCGATCGATCTTGATCTGCAAGTCGTGAAGATCAGAAATGAACTGCATGACGTCCGTTAATGTTTGACCGGAAAATTCAAAATCGGTTGGTTCGTCCAGTTCTTGCTCGTAGCGGTGTTCAAGATTGCTTCGTCGCGACAGGACCGCGCCTCCAGCAAATTCCGCGCGCCGAACCATTGGCGACACATCATGCAATCTCTTGGCATGTTCGGCCTTCAATTCTTCCATCGCGGGATCCTCGGCACGACCTTGTTCCGGATCAACTGATCCGAAGCCAGAATCCTGGTCGCCGGACCCCACCGATGTTTCTACTTCCGCTGCGATCTGAGACGACTCCGTGTCGGCAGCGAACACGGATGAGACAGGGGCGTCGGACCCCGGCTGCCCCGAATTTTGCCCGACGGCTGGAAGTGTGATGAAAGCCGCCAGTGCGAGCACTCCGACGAGTTTTCCGGTATTGAGAAGCGACATTGCGACGATCTCCTGTCGAGCCAGTTGAAAAGCAACGGGATGGGGATTGGCAACCGGACATTCAGCCGAAGCGCCGGTCAGCGAAGCGTCATACTGAAGCACCTCGATCGCGGACTCCACGAGCGAATTGATCTCGGCCGCGGAGACTGGCTCGTGAACCGTTCCCAGAGCGGCGAGGGCCGCTCCGAGCGTCACGCCGCGCCGGCGCAACCGCGCCTGTAACTCGCGCCGGCCCCGTTTGAGCAGTCCATGTACGGCCTCGGGCGAAGTCTGCATCTCGCGGGCCACGTCGGCCACCACCAGGCCTTCCAGGTGATGCAAGAGGATCGCGCTCCGCGTCCGTTCGGCAAGCTTCGCGAGTTCTTCATCGAGCACCGCGAGGTCATTACGGCTGGCGACGATTTCCCAGGGATCTCCGTCGTTCATGGGCCGGTCCTTCAGCGGCAGCACCGGTTGAACACTCCGTTTGCGGCGCATGCGGCGACTGATGCGACTCGCGACTCCATACAAAAAGCCCGCCAGCGAATCGGGTTGATGCACCCGGTGCGACGACTTGACCAACACGAGAAACGTCGCCTGAAAGGCATCGTCCGCGTTCGCCCCCGCCCCCAGAATCCTCCGGCAGACGCCGGAAACAACTCCCGCATGCCGACGAATCAACGCCGCGATGGCCGCGCGTTCGCGACTGTCAATGTAGCGACGCAGCAACTCACGATCGGAGAGTTCGCAGGCGGCGGGAATGGTTTCGACAGACATCGGTGAACTCGCACGACGGGTGATTCACCCATTGTGTGCAAGCAAAGGCCGCGCGCGGGCGCGAGAATTCGAAGATTTTTCGGGAAGAGCAACGGCATAGGAATGCCGGGCTGGAACTTCATCACGGCTTGCATTTGAGCTTCCGTCAAAACCCGGTTGGCGGCTCGGAAACCCCTGCAAATTCAAGAAAGTTTCGGGCGTCCAGAGGGTTTTGACGGTGCTACATGTGTGTGCCACTGGCTCCGCCAGTGTGCCTTGAGTCCATTTTTTGTTCCCAGGTCCCCCCCTCACTCACCGCTGAACGAGGCAGAGCTCCGGGCGGAACAAGCGCCATGTCA
>JAHBXV010000068.1 GCA_019636285.1 Planctomycetaceae bacterium | reverse complement strand
TGTGTCGCGCAGCGCACCCACGGAACCGTGACCGGTTTATTGATTTCGACCCCTGAAGGGGGTCACAGAAGGATCGCTAACTGCGACCCCCTTCAGGGGTCGGAATTATCCTGCTTAATCGTGAACCGTGGGTGCGCTGCGCGACCCACGGCTACCCTCTTTGACCGCTTCGCGGTCAGCAACGCACTCGGCGAAATGCCGTTGTTTCCCGGAAGAGTCCGGGAACGAGAGATGCCAATCAAAAGAACAAGGCCCGAGGGATTCAATCTCTCGGGCCTTTTCGTATTGTCACCGTGCGAAGTCCAGTAAATCCCAAGCCTACTTGTCCGCCGCTGGCAAGCAATTCGACAGGGCGAGTAGTGAGTAGGCCGTGGCCAGGTTGGGATCCCCTTCCATCCAGCGGGGGTTCTCGTTCACCCAACTGCCGTTCGACTGCTGTCGCGGCAGGAGGTATTCAGCCAGATCTTTCTTCCAGTCGTGCTCGACGCCCTTCGCATCGACAAACGTGTCGTCGCCGATCGCCGCGAGCGCCTTGCCGAAGACCTGGTGATAGTACAACAGCCCCTGCTGTCCCATCCCCGGATTTTCGGACACCGTGTAGAACTTGCGAATCCAGTCGGTGGCGGCCTTCACGCGGGGATCGTCAGCCGTCAGCCCGGCAAAGATCATGCTCTTGAGTCCCGCATAGGTCATGCTGCCGTACGAGCGCAATCCTCCGTCGGGATTGGTTCCGGCCTGCGATTGGCCGCCAGCCGCGGGCGTGTAATAGAACCCGCCGTCATCGACCTTGGCGGCAAACGCCGTCGTATTGTGCTCGCTTTCCAGGTTCTGGCACCGCGACAGGAAAACAAGGGCCTTCTGCACGGCGGGATCTTCCTTGGTGGCCCCCGTGGCTTCGAGGGCTTCCAGGAAGAAGAGCGTATTGGACAAGTCGGGACGATCCCCGGTGCGGCCGTACCCGGAACCGCCGTACTTCACATCGGAAACCGGCGTGTTTTCAGTCTCGTCCCACTGCAATTGCCGCACATATTTTTCGGCCCCCTTGAGCGCGCTGGTATAGCGGCCATCCTGGTTGGCGGCGGTGAGCGCCATGATGGCGATCGACGTTTCGTAGTTCCCATGATGGCCTTCCGGCGTGTAGATGCCGCCATCCTCGCGCAGGAATTTCAAGAGAAATTTTGCCGCCCGCTCGATGACCGGGTCATCGGCCGTTGCGCCCGATTTCAGCAGGGCCAGCATCACCAGGCCGGAAATGCCCGGCGATTGCGCGGTCGTCCAGCTTCCATCGGCGGCCTGCGCGGCCGCCAGGTATTCGCGTCCCTTGGCCTGGGCTTCCTTCACGGCGGCGAGATCGGGCCCGGCCGCCTGCGTCGCGATGGGGGCTGCCAGCAGCGGCAGCGCGAGCAAGATTTTCCATCCTCCGAACATCATCGTCCTTCCTGTCTTGAACGGCTGAAGTGGCTTGGCCATCTCGGATTGAAACGAGACTGTCGCGGGGACGGGTTTCGCGAAACTCTCCGCGAGCCTTCTGCGTCTCTTTCTCCTGGCCGATGACCAAGACCAGACCGCGTAGAATCCGTTTTCCGTTCACACAGCCGATTGCCGAGCCGTGGCAGCACGTGACTACGGTGTCTTACGACACAAATGTCGGTGTATCGCATTCACTCGCGACAATCAATCCTTGGCCCGCGTGACGCGCGTTGGCTTGGACGTCTTCAGTAATCCTTGAAGCGTTCGCAGATTGATGGCGTCGAGGTCTTCGCCGTCCCGCTCGCCCTTCTCGGTCTCCAGGTACATGGGAAGCTTCGCGAAGCGGCGATCGTTGAGAACGAATCGAAACGGTTCGAGCCCCAACTCGCCTTCACCAATGTGTTCATGGCGATCAACGCGGCTCCCCAGGCCCTTTTTGCTGTCGTTGAGATGAAACGCCCGCACGCGCTCGATGCCGATCGTATCGGTCAGTTGCTTCATCGTCTCGCGATATCCGGCTTCCGTGCGCAGCTCATATCCCGCGGCGAACAGGTGGCAAGTATCGACGCACACGCCGAGTCGTTCGGGAGACTTCGCGCCAGCGATCATGCTGGCGAGTTGCTCGAACTTCCAGCCGAGCGCCGAACCCTGCCCGGCGGTCGTTTCGAGCCAGATTTCGGCCGCGATACCAGGCGTTGCCACATGGACGCGGTCAATCGCGGCGACAATCCGCGCGATCCCCGCTTCTTCGGATGATGTGGTAAACGCCCCCGGATGCACGACAACTCCATTCAGACCGAGACGCTCCGCCCGCTGGAGCTCGTCGATCATCGCTGCAACCGATTTCTCCCAAAGCGTGTCATCGGGGGCAGCAAGATTGATCAGATAGCTGGTATGCGAGCACGGTATCCGCAATCCCGCCGCCGCCACGGCGTCGCGAAAGCGAGCCGCCTCATCGTCGCTGATCGGTTTACCGGACCACTGGTTGTTGTTCTTGGTGAAGATCTGAACGGTCGCCATCCCCAGGGCCGCAGCCGCTTCAGCCGCCCGGTAGTAGCCGCCCGCGATGGACAGGTGAGAACCCAGCAATGGCATCGACCGCTCGCCTTCTCTTCCGTGATCCATGAATTCTCATCATCGCCGCCCGACGCTGACGAATGGCACAACACCATGGCAGCCGTCGGCGTCCCGATCCAGTGCGCGGCAGAGTTTTCAGCATTTCGCCAAGTTCGGTGAATCACCCCGTCTCGCCACCACGAACCACGCTCTCGGTCCGCCGTTGCTGAACGAGGCATCGTTCGGGTCGGGACGGACCTCGTACCGTGACGGCTCGATCGACTCGATTGCCCAGCCCTCGGCAAACGATTCCTCGATCTCGCGGCGACTCACTCGTCGCGGCCCCTGGTCGCCGGGTTCGTCATCGCTGAAGCACAACAGGAACAGTCGCCCATGCGGCTTCAGCACCGAGGCCAGCCCCTCGATATATCGCCGCCGGTCCGCATCCGAGAAAACGTGAAACAAGCCGCTGTCGATGATGTTGTCGAAGACTTCCGGCAGGTCCGTGAGGGTCAGGGCATCCCTGACCTCGAACGTCGCCGCCAGACCCCGCTCCTCGGCCTTCCGCTTCGCGATGGCGATGGGCTCGGGTAGAAAATCGATGCCGGTCACGTTTTGATTTCGGCTGGCGAAGAACAGCGAGTTCTCCCCCGTGCCGCAACCGGAATCCAGAAGGGAACCAGTGATCCGGTCGGCCGCGTTCAGGATCGCCCGTTGCGGACGTCCAATCTCCCAACGGGGCTGTCCAGCGTAAAGGCTCTCAAAGCTGCCGCGATCGTGTACTGGCATGGATTGGCTCGTGGCGCGAATGAGAACATCCAACCGCTAACGGCTGACCTCTGGCCCATTCGCTGTTAAGATAAAGCGTTGCGCCTCGGGACGGCAGCCACGGCCCGCCCTCGCAGGATGGAACCGAGATTTTAACCGACCAGGCAGAAAATGGCGAAACAGCCGGAATCCCAGCCCAATGCCGCGAACTCGCGCCCCGCGCGGGCCGGCATTCTGCTGGTGGAGGAAGCCCCGGCCAGTCTGGTCGACATGCGGACCATTCTTCAGGGCTCGGACTATGACCTCGTGGAAGTCCATACGCCCGCAGAAGCCCTGGCGCGGCTGAAAACGCAAGAGTTCGCGGTCGTGGTGATCGATGTGCGAATGCCGGAACTCAAGGGATTCGACACGGCCAGGTTGATCCGGGACGATGAGCTGTCGCGCTCCACGCCCATCCTGTTCTCGACCGCCGACGACATCGACCAGCCGCAGGTCGAAAGAGGTTACGCTCTCGGTGCGGCCGACTTCTTCTTGAAGCCGCTTTCGCCGGTCGTGGTACAGGCCAAAGTCCGGGGCTTCGTGGCGCTGTTCCAGCAGAAAGAGCGTGCCCGGCAAGAAGCCGAACAACTTCGATTGATCGTGCAGGGGACGACTGATTACGCCATTTTCATGCTCGATCCCCAGGGCCGGGTCGCCACCTGGAATCGCGGAGCCGAGCGGATCAAGCAGTACGCCGCTGAAGAAATCATTGGCCAGCATTTCTCCCGGTTCTACCCGCAAGACGTGATCGACCAGGGCTGGCCCGAACACGAACTCCGGGTGGCAACCGTCGAGGGGCGGTTCGAGGACGAAGGCTGGCGGCTGCGGAAAGACGGCTCCCGGTTCTGGGCGAACGTCGTCATCACGGCGCTGCGCGACGAGTGGGGGGATTTGCGCGGGTTCTCGAAAGTCACCCGTGACCTGACCGAGCGCAAGGAGGCCGAGGAATCTTTGCGGCGCAGCGAGGAGCGGTTCCGCCACATGGTCGAGGGCGTGAAGGATTACGCCATCTTCATGCTCGACCCGTCCGGCCGTGTCGCCTCATGGAACCAGGGAGCCGAGCGGATCAAGGGATATGCGGCCGACGAGATCATCGGCAAGCATTTTTCGACGTTCTATCCGCAGGAAGCGCTCGACCGAGGCTGGCCTGAACACGAACTGAAAATCGCGGCCGCCGAAGGTCGATTCGAAGACGAGGGTTGGCGCGTTCGCAAGGACGGCTCCCGGTTTTGGGCCAACGTCGTCATCACGGCCATCAAGGATGATCGGAACCAACTGCTGGGCTTCACGAAAGTGACTCGCGACCTGACGGCCCGCAAGGAGGCCGAGGAGAATGCCCGGCGGCTGGCCGAGGAAACCGCCGCCCGGCAGGTTGCCCACGGCGAGCGGGAGCGCCTCCGAGTCACACTGGCAAGCATCGGCGATGCCGTCATCAGCACCGATGCCCAAGGGCGGGTCGACTTCCTGAATTCGATCGCCGAAGAACTGGTGGGATGGAATTCGGGCGAGGTTGCCGGACAGTCGCTTGAAGACGTCTTCCGCATCGTCAACGAGACGTCCCGCCGTCCGGTGGAAAACCCGGCGCTGCGAGCGCTTCGCGAAGGAAGAGTCGTCGGGCTGGCGAACCACACGATCCTGATCTCAAGGGACGGGACGGAGCGGCCAATCGACGACAGTGCCGCCCCCATCCGCGATGCCGCCGGCAATCTGATTGGCAGCGTGCTGGTGTTTCGGGATATCAGCGAGCGACGGCGTAGAGAGTGGGAACTGCGTCAGCGAGAGGAATATCTGCGGACGGTGGTCGAGACCACCCCGGCCTGCATCAAAGTGGTGGCGGCGGATGGAACATTGGTTTCCATGAACACCCCGGGGCTGCGGATGATCGACGCCGAGCGCCTGGAGGACGTTCAGGGCAAGAGCGTCTATAGCCTGGTCAGCCCCGAATATCGGGAGGTCTTCCGGCAATTCAACGAACGGATCTGCCGTGGCGAATCGGGAATCCTGGAATTCGAGATCGAAGGGCTGAAAGGGACCAGGCGGCACATGGAGTCGCATGCCGCCCCGCTGCGGGGGCCGGACGGCTCGTTGCAACAGTTGGCCATTACCTACGACGTGACCGACCGCAAGCGGGTCGACGCCATTCTGCGGGAGAGCGAAGAAAAGCTTCGGCTGCTCGCGAACACGATCCCGCAACTGGCCTGGATGGCGAGACCGGATGGTTACATCTTCTGGTACAACCGCCGCTGGTTCGACTACACCGGAACGACGCCCGAACAAATGGAGGGCTGGGGCTGGCAGACGGTCCACGATCCCGAAACCCTGCCGCATGTCATGGAGCAGTGGAAGCGATCCCTCTCCAACGGCGAGCCGTTCGACATGGTGTTTCCGCTGCGAGGGTCGGATGGCGTGTTTCGCCCCTTTCTCACTCGCGTCAACCCGTTCAAGGATGCCCAGGGGCGCATCCTTTACTGGTTCGGCACGAACACCGACATCAGCGAATTCAAACGCATGGAGGCGGCCTTGCGGGACGCCGACCGCCGCAAGGACGAATTCCTGGCGACGCTCGCCCACGAGCTTCGCAACCCGCTTGCCCCAATCCGCAACGCGCTCCAGATTCTGAAGATGCCGCGGGTCGAAGCGGAGTTGATCGAACAGACCCGCGACATGATGGAGCGTCAGGTTCACCATCTCGTGCGACTGGTGGACGACCTGCTCGATGTCTCTCGCGTGATGCGGGGCAAAATCGAGCTGCGCCGGGAACCCGTCGAACTCGCCGCGATCATCGCCCGGGCGGTGGAAACGGCCAAACCGCTGATCGAGGTCCAGGAGCATAACCTGGACATCTCGGTCCCCAAAGAGTCGTTGCTGCTCGACGCCGACCCGGTGCGATTGACGCAGGTTGTCGGCAATCTGCTCATGAACGCGGCGAAGTATTCCGACTCCCGCGGCCAGATCGGGCTGACCGTGAAACGCGACGCCGATCAGGCCATTCTGACAATCCGTGACAACGGGATTGGCATCCCCCCGGACATGCTTTCCCACATCTTCGAGTTATTTGTTCAAGCCGACCATGCGTCCTCGAAGGCTCAAGGCGGACTCGGCATTGGATTGACGCTGGTGAAGAACCTCGTGAGGATGCACGGTGGCAGCGTGACGGCTTTCAGCGACGGCCTGGGCAAGGGAAGCGAATTCATCGTTCGACTGCCTCTCTTGTCGCGACAGCCAGCCATTGCCGAGGCCAAAACCGCGCCGGCGCCAATTTCGCCAATCTCCGGCCATCGTCTGCTCGTCGTGGATGACAACCGCGACGCGGCCATCAGCCTTTCCATGTTGCTGCGGTTGCAGGGACATGAAGTTCGCGTGGCCCACGATGGCCCCACCGCGCTGGAAGTGGCGACCACTTTTCAGCCAAGCGTGATTTTTCTCGACATCGGCATGCCGGGAATGGACGGCTACGAGGTCGCGCGCCGGGTGCGGAAGACTCCGGGGATCGAGAAGACCGTGCTGGCGGCACTGACCGGCTGGGGCCAGCAGGAGGATCGCCTCCGAACGGCCGATGCCGGCTTCAATCACCATCTCGTCAAGCCTCCCGATCCGAAGCTCATCGAGAAACTGCTGAACGATCTGAAGTCTCGGAAGCCAACGAACGGTTGATCGGGAAAACGACGATCGAACCGCGGATCAGCGGCAACTCCGCCGTGTGATCCGAAAATGTCATGCCTTGTCGCTTTCCGGCAGGATGTTCTCGTTGAACCGGATGCGATTGCCGAACGGATCGATGACCTCGACGCACTTCGAGTTATAGAAGGTCTTCTCAATGCCGGGCCGCAGGTACTTGTAGCCCTTTGTCGTGATCTCCCGGTGAAATTCTTCGATGCCGGTCATCCAGACAAAGATCGTCGAGCCGGGGCAGGCGTCGCCGTGGTGTTCGGACAGGTGCAGTGTGAGCCCGGCTCTCGACACCTGGAGGTATGCCGGAGTGTTCTCGGCAAAGTAGTGTTCCGAATCGACCGAGAAACCGAGGAAGCCGACGTAGAAGTCTTTCGCTTTTTCCACGTCGAAGATGCGAACAATCGGAATGGTCTTCGCGAACGCGATGGGCGTGGTCGACCTCCCCGGTCGCTTTTTCGGCAGTATCGCGGCAACCAGTCCGCTCAGTCACGACTTCCGAATGAAATGCGACGCGTAACTGCGAATGTGCGTGCCGTTCAGGACGTGGAAGACCCGCAGTTGAGCAAGCCGCTCGCCGCTGAAACGCGACATGGGCAGGTGAATCAGCTTTTTTCCGTACTTCTTGGCGAGCCGCCGCCAGCCGGGGCCGGGAATGGCGGCGCTCAAAACGGCGACATGACGTTCGCGGGCATGCAGGCAGGCCGCCGCGAGCAGTCGTTCTTCCAGCGTGTCGCAGAAGTCGAGCCGCCGGTCGCGCCAGACATCGGGAATGCCGCGCGGCGGAAACAGAAACAGCGCGCCGCCATACATGGCTTCGCCAATTCCCGGACCCACCATGTTCCCGCGAAAGTCGGTCGCGAACAGGGCGAGCGTCGATTCGTCATGATGTTCGGCATGCCAGGTGACACGCCAGGGATACTCGCGGGGATCGGCCGGCGCGTCGAACAGCATCACGACGCTGTCGAGTTTGCCCCTGCTGGGGGGAAGAACCTTGACGTACAGTTGGCCCGTATGCCAGTTTCGCAACGTTTCCCGCAGATCGAGACCGTCCTTCAGGCTGGTGCTGAATTTCTCCGTCCGCGCGAGGTCGGCCCCGAGCAGCGCGATGGCGGCGTCTTTCAGGTGCGTGCGGAACTTTTCGATTGCGACATCTTCGGGCGGCCAACTGCACTGGTAGAACGGGTTCCACCGCATTTCCCAGTCTTGTTGTCGCGGCATGGCCGGTTTGGGACGAAGCCGGCAGTTCCGCCACGAGACCGCCTGTCCCGGCAAGCGATTCTTCATGCCCACAACGTCGCCATTCGGAAGTCGACCCTCGTCGATTCCCGGAGCCAACGTGGGATACGGAAGCCGCTGGTCGTAGGCGTACTCTCCCGCTGTTTCCGCGACGGCAATGCCGAAGGAATCCCCGGCGATTTGCCGCGCCGCCGTCACCAAGGTGTAGAGCGAGGGCGTGAGCCGACGGTCCATCAGGGTGAGATTGCGGACGTATTGCAGGCATGTCGACAGAAGCTTGGGCGTAATCCGCCGGGCGATCTGTCCCAGATCCCCTTCGTAGCGGTCTCGCGCGGCGAGCAGCAATTCCTTGACGCCATCCACCGAGAGATTGTCATCCTGCTCCAGCTCCGCGCGAGCCCGTTCATAGAGTGCCGTCACGAACGGGAGTTCGCCCAGGACGAACAACGATTTGCGGGGATCGATCGCGAAGATTTCGGGTTCGAGGACGGCTTCGTCTTCCGGCGGTTCTTCGGCCTGCTGGTACGCGTCGCGAATCCAGGGCCAGTCCAGCAGCGAACACAGGCAGAGGATGGACCGATGCCGACGTTCCAGATCCCGCAAACGGGCCGCCATCATGCGGACGCGATCGACGGGCTGCCCCGTCGGCAGTTGGGGAATGGCCGGAAGCAGCGCGGCGGCGAACTTTTCCAGCCGAACCTCTTTGAGAGCGTAGGGGTCGGGCAGCCAGGCTTCATAGACTTCGAACTGCCGCGTTTCCTGATCGATGAACGCCCGCGCCATTCGTTCCTGAAGGGCAATGCGCAGCCCCGCGATGACCGGTTGGCAGGGGTCGATGGGGACGTAGCTGACGGCTTGTTTCCCGCTCGACGACGATTCGTCGTCCTCGTTCCACGTCTCGGTCTCGTCGGCTTCGCGCTGCATCACCAGCGACAGGCTGGGCAGAAATTCAATGGCCCGTTCGACGGGTTCCCGAAACGAGGCTGGCAACGGCACGGCCAGGCAGTCGTAGTCGTGCGAGAGCATCTCCCGGCGCACTTCGACCGCGCAGTCGCCGCTGCCGTGGATGATCGGCATGAGCGTGATGCGATCGCCCAGTTGCAGAACCCCGCGAGGCGACGAACTGGTCAAACGATGTCTCCGTTGCCCGAAGCAAAGTCGCTGCCACCGGACAGGCTGTCGGCCATGGCCAGGCTTTTCGTCACGTCGTCAAGCTGGTTGCGAACCTCGTCCCCTTCCAGGTCGTTTCCCTGGTAGAGCACGAGCAGCGTTCGTTCGATGCCTTGCACGGCGCGGAGTGCCGCGTACGAGACCCAGTCGAAACAGACGAACTCGAGATCGACCGACGCGGACGGACCATCAGCGATCAGTTCCTCGCGGCGGTAAATGTCGATGTTGGGATATTCCGAGCGATAAGCGTCGAGGGCCGCTTCCATCACGTCGTCCGGTTCGGGAGCATCCGGCAGAATCGTCGCCGACCAGAACGCGGTTCCCGGAGTTTGCAGTGAGACCGTCCACTCGCCCTCTTGTTCGTCTTCGGTCAATTGCCAGTCCGCGGGATAGTCGAAACGAAGTCCGTGACCGGCGAAGCGTTTAAGTTCCATGATCAAAATCCCGACCCGTCTCCAAAGCACCCCACACACAACCGGTTGTGCCTGTCAAAAACCTGCGGAATGCCAAGCCAACACTTCATGGTATGGAGGTTGTGTGTGAATCTCAAAAGTGTGTCACGCATGTCAATTGCAACACCAGAATAGCACAACTCGCGGTTTTTTCCGGGTTTCGATAATCCACGACTCATCAGGGTTGCGAGCCGAAACCTCGACACGCTACCGTAAAAATTGTCTGATGCCTCGTGGAACGGTCCCGGACTGGCCGTGTTCCCCTTTCGTCGAGGCCGGATGGTTCGATTCTCGATGTCCCCGAACCGACAATTCGAATCGCTGGCCCTCCCGTCGTGGGAGGACGGAGCATGTTCAATCGTCGCGGGCGGTGACGTAGAAGACAAGGTTGGTAATTATGGCGTCCATGCGTGCGGAAGCAGTCGCGGAAGTTCTCTGGGAACTCAAGAAGGTCGACAAGCTCGCCACCTTCAAGGAAGTGGCCCAACGCGCCGGTTTCAGCGCCGGAGCTCGCGGACGCACCATCATCACCTGCCTGGAAAACGTCAAACGCGACTGGCCGCACCTCCAGTGGTGGCGCGCCGTTCCGGATAACTGCTGCCTCGAAGCGAAGGATCCGCAGGTCGTCCTGCTTCGCGAAGCCGGTTACTCGTTGAATGGTCATCCCGAGCAGGAGACCATGGTCGTCATCGTTGATTCCACGGAAGTTCTCTACTCGTGGGAAGACGAAGCAGTCGACGCCGCCGTCGCCTCCGCCGAGTAGCTGTTGGCAGTGCAGCTCGTGATGACTCAGTGACCGTGTGCCGCTGGCTTTGCCAGTGTGCCTTGGGTTTTTCAGCTACAACTGCCCCGGCGGGCTTGCCCCGCCGGACAGCGAGTTTGATCGCTAGAGACCGCTCCCTTCTCTCAGCTCCCCTGCCGTCTTGAACGGCAGGAAGCGAAGTCTGGGTGATGCCCAAACTTTCGCTCCAGCCAGACAAGCTGGCTGGGGGCCGAGACGCAGTGCGGTCTCACGCTCGCCTGTCAAACTTCCGTACCCACCGGACAAGCCGGTGGGGGACGAGGCAATGCGACACCAGTCGCACACGAGTGAACTGTGATGGCCTCCACGGATAAAATTACCCGCGAGAGGCCATTTCCTTTGGGCTCGTCCGCAGCGGGATGCCCGTGGGGGTCGACAGTTTCGCGACCTCTGTCGGATCTCCTTGGGCAATCAAGCGACCGCCGGAAGTCCCTCCTCCCGGGCCCACCTCGATCAGCCAATCGGCGCTGGCGACCAGCGTCAGGTGGTGATCGGCGGCAATCACCGTGTGCCCCGCCTCGACAATTCGCCGCAAGGATGCGGTGAGCTGTTCGACATCCGCCACGTGCAGCCCCGTGGTTGGTTCATCGAGCAGAAAGGCGGCCGGGCGCGAGTCGCGCTGCGAGAGTTCCCGGGCTAGGCCAATCCGTTGCCGCTCTCCGCTCGATAGATGAGCCGTCGGTTGACCGAGCGGCAGATAGCCCAGGCCAATCGCTTCCAGTTCGCGAAGCGGCAGCGATAGCTTCTCGAACGAATCGAAGAATTCGGCCAGTTCCGAAACGGTTTGCAAGAGGCAGTCGCCGATCGATAGGCCGCGATATGTCACCGTGAGAGTCTGCGGACCGAATCGTCGACCGCCGCACGCGGGACAATCAGCCTCCACGGTGGTCTCCGCCAGGCTCACGGTCCCGCGACCATGGCAGCGGGGGCACCAGCCTTCGGCACTCAGATAACTGAACCGTCGCGGCCCGAACCCGCGCAGCTTGGCTTCTTTCGTGCGGGCATACAGGCGACGCACGCCGTCCCAGATTCCCAGTAGCGTGGCCACGCACGAGCGCGACGACCGGCCGCGTTCCGCGCTCAACGTGCGAATGCGCGACAGGACAGTCGTCGACGACGCGGCCGGCGCCCTGGGGTTCACCAGCCCCTGAATGCCGGGGGCGAGGACTTCGTTCAGCAGGGTCGACTTACCGGAACCGCTGACACCCACCAGGCACGTCAGTCGGCCCAGGGGAATTCGCACGGTTCCTTCATGCAAGTTCCGCACGCGCGGAACCGCGAACTCCAGCCATGGGCCATCGATTGGCGATCCGTCTTGAGGGCTGCTGGCGAGACGATTCTCGATGGGAGGGCGATCGCAGGTTTTCAGTCCGCGAGCCGTCGGCGAAGATAAACTCGAATCGCTCGCGAGCCGTTCGGGTGGTCCTTCGAAAAGCACCTCGCCCCCAAGTTGGCCGGCACCAGGGCCCAGGTCGATCTGCCAGTCGGCGGCGGTGATGGCTTGCAGGTCATGATCGACCACGACAACCGTATTGCCCTGTTGCCGCAGGCGTTCGAGCACGCGCAGCACGCTGCCGACGTCGCACGCATGCAGACCATTCGTGGGCTCGTCGAGCACGTAGCAGCCGTCCGTCAATTCGAGGGACAGACAGGCCCCGAGACGAACCCGCTGCCATTCTCCCTGTGACAACGTCGCTGCCGCTCGGTCTCCCGCCAGGTAGCCTAGGCCAAGCTCTTCAAGAACCGCCAGCCGTCGCGTGATTTCCGGCAAGAGGTACTCGCGGAGACCGGCGGGAAGATTTGGGAGATCGAGCCAGGCTTCAACTTCGCGACGGGCCTCAATGAGCGGCTGAGCGAGCAAGCCAGCAAACGTCCGACCCTTGAGGAACGCAATGCGACCTGGCTCTCCCAAACGGCTGCCGCCGCAGTCGGGACACGTCGGGCCATCTTCCTCGGACGAGTTCACGCGACCCGTCCCCTGACACTCCGGGCAGGCGCCGATTCCGAGTCGATGGTCAAAATGCCCCGGAACGAGCTGCGGGAAAAGGCGCGCGCATCCGGGACATGCCGGATCGCGGCTCGCCCGACGATCGTGCCACGACCCGCTGGAATCATCGCTGAGCACGGCCCAGCCGTCACCCAGTTCCCAGGCCGTCATCAGCGATTCGCGCAAGCGCGATTCGATCTCGGGTTTGACGATCAGGCGATCGATGACCAGTTCGACGGACGTGATCTGGTCGCTGGCAATCTTCTCGGATTCACTCAGTTCAACGATCTCTCCATCAATGCGGGCACGCACGTATCCGGCGCGATGCATGCGTTGGATCAGATCAGCTGGTGATTCGTCGGCAAGCGGACGAATCGGGGCGAGAACCAGCAACTTAGTCCGCTGTGGAAGCTCCAGGACTTCCGACACAACGTCGTCCAGTTCCAGTCGCGACACCGTCAGCCCGCAGTCGGGGCAGCGCAGTTCGGCGGCCATGGCGTAAACGGCCCGCAAACCGTCTTCGAACTCGGCGAGGCTGCCAACGGTTTCGTGCGGCCCTGGACGCCGGTGGGGCGGAAAGACGCCGATCATTGGGGGAAGATGGCGAATCTCGTCGACGGCGGGCCGCGGCAATCCTCGCGTGGCCCGCCCCGACCAGACATCGGCAGCCGCCAGGTAGCGCCGGCGACTTTCCGCGAACAGGGTCTGCTCCACCAGCGTGCTTTTACCGCAGCCGCTCACGCCTGTCACGACGCTGATGGAACCCAGCGGCAGACGGACACTGATGTTTTTCAGATTGCGCTCGCGCGCCCCGCGAATGAGAATGGCGGAACTGTCGTCGTCCATGCTGCCAGAAGTCCGCGCTGGGAAGAGTGGCTCGATTGATGGTATTTCTTGCGCCGACCGAATTGTCGAACGCATGACGATAGCACATCGCCAGCCGGGAACCAGCCCGAGGAAGTGGCGGAAAGACGCCAGCGGAAAGGGGCCAGTTCTCCCATCCTCGCTGCGCCGTGCGGGTTGTGGAAAACCCCGCGAGAGGTGGACAGAACGCACACGGTTGGCACGCGATTTACCACACTTGCGGGATGCCGGCGGGGGGGTAGGCTGAAGAAATCCTCCCCACGTTTTTTGGTTCCCGAACGGAACAGTCATGACGACGACCCCGCGGCCTTTCGCGCACCTCCATTGCCACACGCACTACAGCCTGCTCGACGGAGCGACACGCATCGATCAACTGGTGGGCAAGGTGAAGTCCGCCGGGATGAACTCCATTGCCATCACCGACCATGGCAACCTTTACGGCGCGCTCGAGTTTTACGGCGAGTGTCGCGGGCAGGGGGTCAATCCCATTCTCGGGATGGAGGCGTACATCGCGCCGGGCTCGCGGTTCGAGAAGTCGGGGGCGTCGCGGGTCAAGGAGGCCAGCTTCCACCTGACGCTCCTGGCGATGAACCGCCAGGGGTTTCAGAACCTCATCAAACTCTCCTCTTCCGCGTTTCTGGAAGGCTTTTACTACAAGCCGCGTATCGACCGGGATCTGCTCAAGGCCCATTCGGAGGGGCTCATCTGCCTGTCGGGCTGCGCGGCTGGGGAACTGTCGCAACTGCTGCTGGGAGACCGTTGGGAAGACGCCGAGAAGCTTGCTGCGTGGTATGCCGAAATCTTCGGCGACCGCTTCTACATGGAGATTCAGAACGCGGGATTCGAGATCCAGCGGTTGTGCCTGGAGCGGACCGTCGACCTCGCAAACCGCATGGGGCTGCCGCTGGTCGCGACCAACGATGCCCACTATCTCAACCAGAAGGATGCCGTCGTCCAGGACGTGCTCTTGTGCGTGAATACCAAGAGCGAGCGCAGCGACACCAACCGCATGAGAATGGACAGCGACCAGCTGTTCATCCGCACGCCGGACGAAATGTATGACGCCTTTCCGGGTTTTGAAGAAGCGGTGGCCCGCAGCCAGGAGATTGCCAACCGGGTTGATATTCAGCTCGACCTGAAGTCACGGCACTTCCCCGTTTTCCGTCCGCCCGAAAATAAGACCGATATCGACTACCTGCGGGAACTGTGCGAACAGGGGATGATCTGGCGGTACGGGGCCGACAACATCACGCAGCAGCACCGGGACCGGCTCGACTACGAGATGGGCGTCATCCAGAAGATGGGTTACGCGAGCTACTTCCTCATCGTGTGGGACTTCGTCCGCTTCGCGATGGAGAACGGCATTCCCTGCGGTGCCCGTGGTTCGGCCTGCGGCGCGCTCGTTGCGTATCTCCTCGGCCTCAGCCATGTCTGCCCATTGCAGTACGACCTGCTGTTCGAGCGGTTCCTGGATCCCAGCCGTACCGAACCCCCCGATATCGATATCGACTTCTGCCGCGATCGCCGACAACTGGTGATCGACTACACCAAGGCCAAGTACGGCGAAGCAAACGTTTCGCAGATCGGCACGTTCGGCACGCTGAAGGCCCGCGCCGCCATCAAGGACGTCGGCCGCGCGCTGGGGATTCCTCACAAGCGGGTCGATGAAATCTCGAAGATGGTTCCCGAAACGCTGGGGATCGAGCTTCGCGAAGCGCTGGATGAATCGGCCGAACTGAAGGAGGCCTACAACTCCGACCCGAACATCAAGGAACTGCTCGACCTCGCGATGGAACTCGAGGGTCTGGCTCGCTCGGCGGGAACCCATGCCGCGGGCGTGGTTGTTTCCGATCAGCCCATTTCCGACTACGTCCCCTTGCAGACGATTTCCGGGAAGACCGATTACGTCACGCAATGGGAAGGCCCGACGGTCGAGAAAGCCGGCCTGTTGAAGATGGACTTCCTGGGTCTCAGAAACCTTTCAATCCTGGACCTCGCGGTCCGCAATGTGAAGAAGCACAAAGGGATCGATATCGATCCCGTCAAGCTGCCGCTCGACGACCAGGAGACGTTCGCGCTCCTGCAGCGCGGCGAAACGAAGGGGGTGTTTCAGCTTGAGTCGGGCGGGATGCGAGACCTGCTCACCAAGATGCGGCCCGATAAGTTCGCCGACATCATCGCCACCTCTGCCCTTTACCGGCCTGGTCCCCTCGAAGGGGGGATGGTCATGACGTATGTGCGCGTCAAGCACGGCGAAGAGCCGTTGCCGCGCGTCCATCCGATCATCGACGGTGTTCTGGATGAGACCTATGGCGTGATGGTCTACCAGGAACAGGTGATGCGCATTCTGAACCGGCTGGGGGGAATCGAACTCGCCCAGTCGTATCAGTGCATCAAGGCGATCAGCAAGAAGAAACTGGAGACGATCGCCAAGTATCGCACTCAGTTCATTGACGGGGCGCGCGGCAACGGACTCGAAGAGTCGAAAGCCGTCGAACTATTCGGAATGATCGAAAAGTTCGCCGGGTACGGCTTCAACAAGTCGCACTCGACCGCGTACGGGGCCGTGGCCTACCAGACAGCGTACCTGAAGGCGCATTACCCGGCGGAGTTCATGGCGGCCCTCTTAAGCTGCGAAATGGAGGACACCGACCGGATCGCCGAGCACATTGATGATTGCCGCCGCATGGGCATCAAGGTCATGCCGCCGGACGTCAATACCAGCGAAGTCGAGTTCAGCGTCCTGGATGACCAGACGCTCGCGTTCGGCATGGCCGCCATCAAGGGAGTCGGCGAGCAGGCCGTGCGCGAAATCGTCAACGAGCGGTTGGCCAACGGACCATACAAGAGCATCTTTGATCTCGCGGAACGGGTCGATCCGCGCGTGTTGACGAAGTCGGTCGTTGAAATCCTGGTGAAGGCGGGGGGCCTCGACAGCCTCGGGGCGAAGCGGGAAAGCCTCTTCGCTGCCGTTGAACGGGCCGTGCAGGGGGCAGCATCCCGGCACCGCGACAAGCAGCGCGGCCAGAAGAATCTCTTCGGCGGCGATGAGGAAGACGAGGCTCCCGGCAAGGCGGTGGTTGTCGAGTCGCTTCCCGATGTCCCCGAATGGCCGCATCGCGAGAAGCTGAACTTCGAGAAAGAAGCTCTTGGCTTCTACCTGACCTCGCATCCCCTGACCGAATACGGCGAGCAGCTCTCGACCTATTCGACCCACACCGCGAAACAACTGCACGACATCGAGAACGAAACGGTCGTGCTCGGCGGGATGGTTTCTTCGATCAAGCGGGCTGCCACCAAGAAGCCAAGCCGCAACGGGCATTCCCGATACGTGATGTTCGATTTTGAAGACCCGAGCGGAGTCGTCCGCTGCATCATGTGGCCGGAAGAGTTCAATCGGCTCGGTAAGAAGGTCGAGACCGAGTCGTTGCGGTTTCTGCGCGGGCGAGTCGAAAAGCGGGGCCGCGAGCCGAACGTCGTGGTCGACGCGATGTGGACACTGGAAGAAGCCGAGCGCGAATTCACGAGTCAGGTCTTCATCAAGTTCCAGAAGGGCCTGCACGACGAGCGATCGGTGACGCACGTGCGCGATTTGCTCGCTCAATATCCCGGCAAGGTCGATGTCGTCGTCGTCGTCGATACCGTCGATGAAGCGAACGGGGACAGCCGCGTGCGGTTCATTTCGCAGAAGCCGCTCGCCAGCAAAGTGACGTGCAGCAAGGAATTCCGCCGCGATCTGGCCCGCGTGCTGGGTAGCGGCAACATCAAGTGCGTGGCAGAGGTCAAACGCGGCGCGCGACCCTCCGCGAGCATCGGACGGTAATCTCATTTCGCCCCCCGCTGCTCGCAACGGGGGGCATGCCGTGTCGCCTACATCAACTCCGGCAGCGGCTTCCAGTGATCGACCAGATACTGCGGTCGTCCGGAAAGATCGTGCAGATAGGCAGTATCGAGATCGAGGCCCATCCACTTGTAGAGCGTCGCAAACACTTCGCCGAAGTGAACGGGACGCTCGGCGATGCTCGCTCCCAACCGGTCTGTCGCTCCGATCACCTGACCGGTCTTGAAGCCCGCCCCGGCAAGGAGCGCGCCCCCCACCTGCGGCCAGTGATCGCGGCCCGCATCTCCATTGATCTGCGGTGTCCGGCCGAATTCGCCCCAGGCGACGACGGCGACATCATCGGCCATGCCCCGTTCGTGCAGGTCTTCGATCAGTGCGGAAAGCCCTTGGTCGAACTGCGGCAGGTGGGTCTTCTTCAGGCCGCCAAAGTTGTCGCTGTGGAAGTCCCAGCGACCGAAATTCAGCGTCACCACGCGAGCCCCGGCTTCGACCAGGCGACGAGCCATGAGGAAGTGCTCAAGATTCCTGGGAGCACCATCGCCGAAGTTTTTCGGGTCGCCTTTGCCGTAACGGGCGCGGATGTGTTCCGGTTCTTTCGACAGGTCGAGCGCATCAACCAGTTTGCTGGACGTCAGGATGTCCATGGCCTGCGCGTTGAGCGAATCGAGGCCGGACATCATGCCGCTGCTGTCGGCATCGCGACGGAAATGGTCGAAAGCGGTCAGCAATTGACGGCGGTCGTTCAGACGATCGAGATTGATGCCATTCAGAACCATGTCGTTCCGAGCTTCGCCGCTGGGGCGAAACGCGGCGTGAGAAACCCCGAGAAAGCCTGGAAGCCCCGGTGATCCATAGGGAGGATGACCGGCGTTCGGGGCCAGACCGACGAACGGAGGAACGGACTGGTTGGCCGGTCCAAAGAGTTTCGAGGCCACCGACCCGATCGCGGGCCAGCCGCCCGAGGGCTGGTTGCGGGTGCTGCGGCCCGTGTAACAGATGAACGAGTCATGCGCGCCATCGGGAGAGCCATACACGCTGCGCAGCGGCACGCACTTGTCCATGACCTTCGCGAGGCCCGGCAGGTGCTCGCAGATTTCAATTCCCGGAGCCGAGGTGGGGATCGGACGAAACTCGCCGCGAATCTCGGCGGGGGCGTCCATCTTCAGGTCGTACATATCCTGGTGGGACGGCGCGCCTACCATATAGATCATGATGATCGACTTCCGGGACTTCCCGACGCCGGCGGCTTGCTCGGCCCGCAACAGGCTCGGCAGCGATAAGCCCCCCATCCCCAGCGCGCCAATTCGCAGCAGATCGCGGCGGTTCATGGAGGACTGGAGGGCCAGCGGATTGAGGCAGGAAGATGTCATCGAAGAACCCTTGAGGTCGAAACGGATTCTAAGGGCAGGCGTCTTAGGCGGGAAAAATCAATGAGCGTTGATGCAAGTTTACTGGGTCATCGACCGGACGTCCAGCACGGCTTGAGGAGCGGTTAGCTTCCAGACTCGAGCGGCCAGCACCAGCAACCAGCCGGAAATTGGCCGCTGGCGGCTGTTGTTTTGCCCTAAGCCGTTAACTGGTATTTTGTTGCAGTGTACTGGCGTATCGGAATCACGGAATTGAGGGATTCGCTGACTGTTCTGGCACCGTTGTTTTGCGACAATGGGAAGCCGCCAAAATCCGGTGGCGGGAAAATCCCCCCAACATCCCTCGACAGCGTTGCGTAAGACCTGTTGAGGGGAAGCAATGCGTGAATTAATGGAAGTCCCCCAGGACACGCTGCCTGTTGATAACACCCCGGCTTACGGTGGTGGCGAGGCCGGTTTGGTCGAAGCCGCCCGGCAGGGGAATCGGCAGGCATTTGGAGAGTTGGTGGAGCGCTACCAGCGCCGTCTGGTACGGGTCATTCACCAGTTGGTTCACAACCTCGACCTGGCCGAGGATCTGGCCCAGGACACCTTCCTGAAGGTGTACCAGCGGCTGGACCAGTTCGACGCCTCACGCCGATTTGGTCCCTGGCTGTTTCAAGTTGGCGTGAACCAGACGCTGGACCATCTCCGAAAACAAAAGCGGCGCGGCTGGTGGATGTTGTTCAGCGAGGGGGGAGAGGATCGCCCCACCGATCCGGCGGTCAGCGATCCGCGATTGAATCTCGACCTGGCGCAGGAAGTCGACCAGACGCTCGCGGAGCTTCCCGAGAAGGATCGTGTCGTTCTGGTGCTCCGGGAAATGGAGAACATGTCGACCTCGGAAATCGCCGCGATTCTGGGACGCAAGGAAGCAACCGTGCGCTGGCGGCTGGCGGAGGCCAGGCAGAAGTTTGAACAGATCTGGACTCAACGTCGCGATGGCCGGCCCCCCCGTCCCTCGCGCGAGTCCATACCGGATCGGGAAGCGCCGACCTAGAGGCTCTAACACAACCTCTGTGCAATGAGGGGTTTGGCTAGATCGTGGCAGGTTTCTGACAGGCACAACCGGTTGTGTTAGAGGCTTTTGATTTCGGTCAGGCGCTTGGAATGCCTTCGACCGTGCGAACGAGTCGGCTGGGCTGGCGGAGAGATGATGATGAATTGTGACGACATTCGTACGAACATGGCCTTGTGGGACGGAGTCGATGGTCGCTCGGCCGGACAGGAAGAAGCGTTGGTGCGGAACCATCTGGCGACCTGTGCCGACTGTCAGGCTTACCGTATCCGTTTGAGCGAAAGTTTGACGGCGCTGCGAACCGTCGCGGCGCAGCGGGTGGAGTTGGCGCGGCAGGTCGACCTGCGGGATCGCGTGATGCGGGCGTTGCCGGAATCGGCATCGCCGAACGGGCCGTCGCGGTTCAATGGATGGATTCCGGCTTTGGCGCTCGCGGCGAGCGTGCTGTTGATGTTCGGCGCGGTGGCCCGGGTGAACCCGCAGCCTTCGGCATTCGATTGGGGGACGGCCGGTCGTCCGGTGGAAAGAAATCTGTTCCAAACCGATCCCCGTTTCCACCGGCTTCCGGAAGCAGACCCGTGGGCGATGCGTGCAAACGGCGTCCGTTCGGTCTCAAATCCCGTTCGTCCGCTGTATGAACCGTAGTTCTCGCGGATTGTTTCCGTACCCTGACATTAAACAACCGGCCCGCAGGCAACTATGCTTGCGGGCCGATTTCGTTTTGTCTCACGCGAAAAATCGCGGCACGCGAGATTCAGTTGAGGGTCGAGAGTGCAGAGACGAGGAAGACAAGGGAATTCGGCAGTCTTTTGATGAGAGTGGTTAGCAGGTCGTGGTTGGTGGTTGGTGAAGACGAGGAAGACAACAGAATTCGGCAGTCTTTCTCTCTCGACTCTCGACTTCGCAGCAAAGTTCCTGGCGAATTTTGGTCAGAGGTTGACGGCGGGCGTTTGTCGTGAGAAGCTCCCGCGCTGTGTCCATTTGTTTCCCCCGCATGTACGTCCCAGACACGGAGGTCCCCATGACGAGTCCTGAGTCTTCCACCGGCGCGGAGTCGGCCGACCGCCCCAAGACGGCGAATATTCCCGTGGTCGCCGGTCGCGACCTGGCCCCGGTCTACACCAATTTCGCGCTCGTCTCGGGGACTCCCCACGAACTGATTCTGGACTTCGCCCTGAACGCGCCCGCCCAAGGGGGGCAGCAGCAGGTGGTGCAGATCAATGACCGCGTGGTGATGAACTACCAGGCCGGCAAGCGGCTGTGGGTGGCGCTCGGGGCGGCACTCCAGCACTTTGAAAAGACGTTCGGCCCGATCGAGCCCGACGCCGCCAAGCGCCAGCCGTCTGGATCACCGAGCTAAAAATGCTTCATCTGGTCAGCGAATCACTTTACGGCTGAACGCGACGACGAACAGACCCCACAAGAGGGTTCCCGCCAGCGCTTCGATGTTGAGCGGGATCAGCACCCAGCCATGCGCGGTGTTGAACTGGTCGCCGCCGAAACCCGAGGTGAAGACGCTGACCGTCGTCATCAGCGCGTAGAGCGTTCGGTTGACGAGACCATCCTTCGGGAATTCGGCCAGCGGGGCGTGGTCGATCTCGAAGTGGTGATAGCCAATCGCGTACAGAACCGCGAAACCCAGCATCATCAGCAGGGCCGCCAGGACCGCGCGCACGGGGTTCGTCCCGTAGCCGCAGCCCCAGTCCAGAAAGACCAGGTCGCAAAGCTGAAACAGCTTTGTCCAAGGTCGTTTCCACGAGCGAGGGCGCGACTTTCGCTGACAGACCTTGAAGCGATAATAGGCCCAGTCCTCTTCGTCAAAACGATGGAGTACCTGAAAGACGGCCTTCAGGAGTCCGTACTCGCGCATGGCCGTTTCATAATCGGCCGCCTGCTCGGATTGCAGCCGATTCGCCAACTGCGCGGGTTTGACGAGCATGCGATCAACGACGGCGTTCGCGAACGCAAACTGCTGCGCCGGTCCCTGGCCAATCGACTCCAGGTAAACAAAGTCGTGCAGCTTGGCTTTTGACAGATCCAGCAGCCTGTCGAAGTGCGATGTCCCGAAATCGAGCTTCTTCTGCAAGGACGTTCCGCGCAGCAGGAAATCTTTCTGAAACAGGCAGTGCTCGAAGGAGAGCCCCTCGCACGCCGTGACGCTGCGCAGATCGGCCAAATCCGCGAAGCGGCAATGGACGAAGTTTGCCCAGTCTTCAAACCGGGCCTCCCAGAACTTGGCCCCTTGTTCGAAACTGCAATGCATGAACTTCGATCCGCTCGCAAACGTCGTTCGATCGAAGCGGGCGAATCCCTGAACGGTGATTCCGCCAAGGACCGTCCGTTTGACCGTGCAACTCCGCAGCGACAGGTTCTGCGCGAACATGGGCTCGCGCTCGAACCGAACGCGCGAGAGCGTACAGCCGATCATTTCCACGGGTCCGTGAAAGACGACCTTCTGAAAAATGCAGCGATCCAGAAACACATGATTCAGCGAGATGCCGTGCTCGAAGTCGCCCGTGAGACGCAATCGTTCGAGGCGAACATTCGACAGCGGCTTTCCGGCGCGCAGCAGGGCCAGGGCCTCTTCGTTCGCCATGACCGGAATTGACTGCGAACGGACATCGCCCGCGGTCACTTCCGTGCAGTCTTCCAGCCCATTGATCGACAGGTTTTCCGTCACGTTCTTGCCTCCAGAATGCCGTGATAACGGTTCCGAGTCGGCAACCGATCATCAAAACTCGGCTCGGACGCGGGAAAATTCCGCTCGGGCCTCGTCCACCAGCAGGTCGTACCGTCCCACATAGCGCTGGCTGAAGTGGATCAACACCAGTTCATTGACCTTGGCCAGACTGGCGAGCATTCCCGCGTGCCGGGCCGTCATGTGGCGGTACTTCTTCGCGGAGTTCTCCTGAGCGGAAAGATAAAACGAGTCACAGTACAGGCGGTCGGCCCGATGGCAGAGAGACAGGAGATTTTCCCGGCTCGCATCCGACCAGAGAGTATCGGTGACGAAGGCGATCCTCCCGCCAGTGGATTGCTTGAAGAGTCTGTCGCGCAGTCCGGGAAGGGAGAATCGCCCGCCGGCGATCTCGATGAACTCGGGCGGCGACGGTTCAACCAGATGACGCAGGACTTCGCCGATCCAGGGGCCGGGGGCGAGACCGCTCTTGTCCACCTTTTGCAGGTCGAGATGCCAGCCGGGTTTTTCGACGACCGCGAAAGCGAGGCAGGGAACCGTATGGTCGACCGGGCAGGTTTCCACTCGGACAGTCGAATTCTCAAACAGGTTCGTGCCATCGAAGGGAAGCTCTTCGATCTGTGGCGGGGGAAAACGGCGGCCGCAGTCGAGCCGGCCGCGACGCAGGGTCGTGGAGTCGACATCGTACACATCGATCACGATGCGCTGAAACGGGAAGTACGGAAACTCGTAGCTGCGGATTCGATCGGCGACTTTGGCTATGGTGCCAGACGGTCCGAAAACCGACAGCGTCTTGTCCCGATCCATGTTGGCCCGAACGATTCGATCGAGACCAATGAAGTGATCGATGTGGTGGTGCGTGATGAAGACCGCCGTCAGATCGCCGAGCGACTCCAGGGAGAGCGCCGAATTGTCGCCGCCGTCAATCAGCAGAGCGTTGTCCCGATCGGGATAGTCGAGATACAGCACCGGGTCGCCGGTGGAACCGTTGACCAGCCGTGTCTGGGCAAACAAGGGGAATCTGGGCAACGCCATGTTGTCGGCTGTCCGGTACTCGCGAGCGGTTTCGGGAAGAAACGTACCTGTTGAAGCGGGATTGAGCGCTGCTTGGCGGTTTTGATCACGGTGGGGTATTCTAAGCGGCTCCACGACGACAAGGTAATGGTCGAGCGACGGCCGCGACGAATCGGCAGGCGTGGGGGGAGCGGGCTGCGTGTGGAAATCGTTCGTTGATCGGTGGGCGTTGGTGACAGGTGCCTCCTCCGGGATTGGCGCCGAGTTCGCCCGTCAACTGGCCGCACGGGGACTGCACCTCGTTCTTGTCGCCCGTCGTCGCGAACCCATGCAGGAACTGGCGGCCGAACTGCATTCCCGCCATGCCACGCGCTGCGAGATCATCAGTTGCGACCTGAGTGCTGCCGGCAGCGCTGCGGAAGTGATGGCGGCCGTCCGCGAGAAGAAAATCGAGGTCGACCTGCTCGTCAATAACGCAGGATTCGGCATCGTCGGCGAAGTCGAGCAGGCCGATCCCGCGCGCATTCAGGAACTGATTCGCCTGAACGTGGCTTCGACCACCGAACTGATCTACGGCCTGCTGCCGGCGATGCTGGAACGACGGTTTGGCGGGATCATCAATGTCTCGTCGCTATCGGCCTTTCAGCCGGTCGCGTACATGGGCGTGTACGCGGCGAGCAAAGCGTATGTCCTGCATCTGAGCGAAGCCCTGGCCTGTGAGGTTGCCGACCGCGGGATCATCGTTCAGGCCCTGTGCCCGGGGGTCACGCGGACCGAGTTCTTTGAGATCGCGGGGGCGACCGGCTGGCTGCAAAAGCATGCATCGCTGAGTCCCGAGCAGGTCGTGAAGAAGTCGCTCAAGAAATTCGGCCGTAAGAACTGGGTGGTCGTGCCGGGCTGGCGAAACCGCTTGCTGACGCTGCTGGTGCGCTTCGGTTCGCGACGGCGCGTGGTCCGCGAGTCAACCCGCTTCTTCCGGCCCCGCCGCAAGAAAGAGAAGTAGCGCGTGCCCCTGTCTGGAGTCAAATTGTCATTCGCAAGGGTGACGGCCGCTCATGATGCCTCCGCCTGAGTACGAGGCATTTCGACTCCTCCGATGCCGGAGGCATCGAAGACGGTAGCCGTGGGTCGCGAGCGCACCCACGGTCAAATGGACGTGTTTTGGAGCCCTCGCCCCCCAGCGGGGGCCGCAGACATTCGAAGGGTTCTGCGACCCCCGCCGGGGGTCGGAAGAAGAATCAGAGGGGCGATTCCGTACCGTGGGTGCGCTGCGCGACCCACGGCTACCGTCTTTGACCGCTTCGCGGTCA
>JAHBXV010000067.1 GCA_019636285.1 Planctomycetaceae bacterium | reverse complement strand
AAGGGTTATCACGTGCATGCGGACGGCAGCCTTCACAAAAACGAAGACGAAGGGAAGTAGCCGTCATGCTGAATGCTCTGATTCGATTCTCGTTGACGAATCGCGCGCTGATTCTGGCCGCGTGCGCGGTCGTGCTCGCTTATGGGGGATACCTTTCGACGACGCTGCCGATCGATGTCTTTCCCGATCTGGACCGTCCACGGGTCGTCATCCTGACCGAATGCCCCGGTCTCTCCTCGGAAGAGGTCGAGACGCTGGTCACCTTTCCCATCGAGACGGCGATTCTGGGGGCTTCCGGCGTCGAGGCGGTCCGGAGCCAGTCCAGTCAGGGAATGAACGTCATCTATGTCGAGTTCAGTTGGAAGACGGATGTGCGGGCCGCGCGACAGGTTGTCATGGAACGGTTGGCCGCGCTGCCCATGCCGCCCGGTGTCCGTCCACTGATGACGCCGACCGCGTCGATCATGGGACAGATCCTCCATGTCGGCATTCATCGTCGTCAGGGACCGCAAGGGGGGGAACTGGCTTCGATCGCGACCACGAATTTGCTGGTCGAGAGAACCGGACCAGACAGCAGCCCTGCTTTGACCGTCTGGCGACCCCGGAATCGAAACGATCTGGCGACTTGGGAACGGGTGGAAGTGAGCCGCTTGCAGTGGGTGGAATCGGGGCGAACTGCTGCTTTTGTCTGGAACGAGCGAACTTACGAAGGGCGGTTCCTGACACCCTTGGAAGAGCGAATGGACGTGCGGACAACCGCCGACTGGCTCATCCGTCCTCGTCTGCTGAAGCTCCCCGGCATCGCGGAAGTGATCGTGATGGGGGGTGACAAGAAACAGTATCAGGTACTGGTCGATCCCCAGAAATTGCAGGAGTACAACGTCTCGCTGCAACAGGTCGAAACTGCCATTCAGGCCAACAACCTGAACACGAGCGGCGGATTTCTCGAAGAAGATCAGACGGAGCGGCCGGTCCGAATCATTGGCCGACTGGGGCCGAACCGGGACAAGGTGATCGAGGATCTCCGCAAAGTTCCCGTGGATGTGAACGAGGATCGTCCCGTTTTATTGCGCCATGTTGCCCAGATCGAGGAAGGCCCCGCTCCCAAGCGGGGGGATGCCAGCATCGACGGCCATGCGGGTGTGGTCATCACGATCGTGAAGCAGCCGCACGCCGATACGCGCAAGCTCACGGACGAAGTCAAAACTGCGCTCCGGGAGACCGAAGCAGCACTGCCCGCCGATATGGTCATCAATACGGACCTGTTCCAGCTCAAGAGCTTCATCGATCGCGGGATCTACTATGTCGAAGAAGCCCTGTTGATCGGGGCCGTGCTGGTGGTCATCGTGCTGTTTCTGTTTCTGCTCAATCTCCGCACGACGTTCATCACGCTGACGGCCATTCCGCTCTCGCTGGTGATCACGACGCTGGTGTTTCGCCTAGTCGGGTTGCTGACCGGCACCGAACTCTCGATCAACGTCATGACATTGGGAGGCATCGCGGTCGCCATCGGTGAGCTGGTGGACGACGCCATCGTCGATGTCGAGAACATTTTCCGCAGACTGGCGGAGAACAGCGCCGCCCCGCATCCGCGACCGGACATTGTGGTGGTGTATGAAGCCAGCATGGAGATTCGCTCGGCGATCGTGTTCGGCACGGCCGTCGTTGTCTTGGCGTTCGTCCCGCTGTTCGCTCTGTCGGGCGTCGAAGGCCGCTTGTTCGCGCCGCTGGGCATCGCCTACATCGTGTCGATTCTGGCGTCCCTGGTGGTCTCACTGACGGTCACCCCCGTGTTGTCGTATTACCTGCTGCCGCAGTCGCAGGCCGCGCATGGCCATCACGACGGTCTGCTCCTGCGGGGACTGAAGTGGGCGGCGGGGTTTTTGATTCGGTTCAGCATGCGGGTGCCGGGACTCTTGCTGCTGCTGACTTGGCTCTGCGTCGGATTCAGTGTCTGGCAACTCTCCCGACTGGGAGCGGATTTCCTCCCCAAGTTCGATGAGGGGTCTGTTCAAATCAACGTGGCCTTGCCCGGCGGCTCGTCGCTGAAGGCATCGAATCAGGTTTCCGCATTGATTGATGCCCGACTGATGACGATGCAGAAATCGCCGCAACAACTCGACGCCCCGATCCTGCATTTCGCGCGACGGACGGGGCGGGCCGAACTGGATGAACATGCGCAGCCGGTCAACGTCGGCGAGTACATCCTGACCATGAACCCTGACGCTCGCTATCGCCGGGACGAATTCCTGAAGACACTGCTGGCCGACTTGCGTTCCAACGTCCCCGGCGTAGAGATCGAAGCGGAGCAGCCGCTGTCGCACCTCATTAGTCATATGCTGTCCGGAGTCAACGCTCAGCTCGCCATCAAGCTCTATGGCGACGATCTCGACAAGTTGCGTCAGCTCGCTGGACAGGTTCGCGATGTCATCGCGGCGGTTCCCGGTGTGACGCCACCGATCGTCGACCCGCAGGAGCGCGTGGATGAACTGCACGTGGTGCTCCGCCCTGATGACCTAGCGTTCTTTGGGCTGAGCCGCGAGTACGTTGCGGACTTCGTGCAGACAGCTCTCAAGGGAGAAGCCGTGTCCCAGGTGCTGGAGGGACAGCGGCGGTTCGACCTCGTCATCAAGCTCAAGGAACCGTACCGGTCGGACGCCTACAACCTGGGCGAGTTGCGACTCGATCTTCCCGAGGGGCGGGGTCAAATTCGACTGCGGGAAGTCGCCGATTTCCCCGAAGCCGCGAGCGGCCCCAACCTGGTAAACCGGGAAAACGTCCGTCGACGACAGACCATCCGTTGCAACGTCACGGGTCGCGACCTCGAAAGTGCCGTGGTGGAGATCGAACAGCGGGTGCGTGGACAGGTCGCGATGCCGACCGGCTACTTCGTGGAGTTCGGCGGCCAGTTTGAAGCCCAACGCTCTGCCACGCGATTGATTACAGTCCTGGCGGGAGTCTCGCTGGCGGGAGTCTTCATCGTCTTGATGATGCTCTATCCGTCCGTGCGGATCACGCTCCAGATTCTCAACGCCATCCCGACGGCATTCATTGGCGGGGTCTTGGCCCTGGTACTGACCAATCAGACTTTGACAGTGGCCAGTTTAGTGGGGTTCGTGTCGTTGGGAGGGATCGCCGTTCGCAATGGCATTCTGCTGGTCACCCACTATTTCCACCTGATGAAGGAAGAGGGGGAGGGCTTCTCGAAGGAGATGGTCCTGCGCGGCAGCCTCGAACGATTGGCTCCGGTGCTGATGACGGCCCTCACGGCGGGAATTGCACTGATTCCACTGGTCGTCGGCGGCAAGAAGCCCGGCCTGGAGATCCTGTATCCCGTTGCCACCGTGATCCTGGGGGGATTGGTGACCTCGACCTTCTGCGAGTTCCTGATTCACCCCGGTCTGTTCTGGAAGTTTTCCGGCAAGGATGCCGACCGACTGGCTCACAGCCAAGTTTCTGACGAAGAACTGCTGCGGACCAGTCGCCCTGTGTCAGGGATGTAGATGATCTGTGTTTCCGAGTGAAGGAGAATGAGATGATGTTCAAGAAGATCGCCCATCTGTGCCTGGTGACCGCTGCTCTGACGATGGCGGGTTGTGGCGGGCAGCCTAACGCGCCTGCCCCAGCGACAGCACCACCGGCTACCACGAGCAACGCCGCGAAGCCTGAAGAGGCAGGACACTCCCACGGCAGTGGACCGAATGGCGGCGTGGTGTTTGACATGGGCAAGTACCACGCAGAATTCACCGTGGATCACCCCAAGAAGGAATGCACGGTCCTGTTCGTGACCGGAGATGCGACAGATGCCAAGCCGCTTCCCGTTTCCGCTACGGAACTCACGCTGACGACTAAGGAAACCAAGACGGCGGACGGCACCGTGGTCGCGCCAATGACAGTCAAGCTCACTCCGGTGGATGCGCAGGAGGGCAAGACGGCCAAGTTCGTGGGGACGGACCCCGGAATTGGCAATGTCGCTGACTTCGAAGGCACGGTTCTCGGCGAAATTGACGGCAAGCCCTCGCAGGGGACGTTCAAGGAATAGCCGATTCTCAAGCAAAACGGTTTACGGCGTTGGCCCCTCGTCGGCGCGAGCTGAGAGGGGCGAATGCTTCGTCTGCCAAGTGGCGATTCCACAGAGGATGTTCCAGCGATGGTGTCATTCGTGCTCCGCGTCGTCGTGCCGGGGTGCATCATCCTGGCCGTCTCTGAACTCTCCCGCCGGATGCCCAGGGCCGGGGCGTTGCTGCTGAGTCTACCGCTGGTCAGCATTCTCGCCTTCGGAGCTGCCTGGTTTCGCGATCACGACCTGAAAAGTCTCTCGACCATGGCGCGAGAAACGCTGATCCTCGTTCCCCTCGGCCTGCCCTTCTTTGTGCCGCTCGCGTTCGCCGAGCGACTCAATCTCGACTTCTGGTCGGCAATCGGGTTGGGACTGCTGTTGGCAAGTATGGCCATTGGACTCTGGCTGGCGTTTGGCCCGAAAGCCATCTGACGACCATCTCGGATCATCCGAGGAAGCAGACCAGTACCTGGATGCACAGCTGCGTTCCGCACCATGGCTTCCCACTGCCAATAAACGTACGACGGAGAACTCATGCCGCTCTCAAGGAATAGCGATTGAGCCACCCGCTTAACCGCGCTTAACCGCTCGCGGCGGACGATCCGCAGCTTGGTCTCGTCGGTATCGCTGTCTGGGGTTTCCGTCGTCTGGCGATTCACCGGTGGCTCATTCCCCAATGACTGGAGTGGCCTCTCATCGTGGTAGTGCTCGACGGTTTCCGACACCAAGTGGTCCATGTGCTGCTCACCGAAAACGACGAAGTGATCCAGGACTTCCTGCTGCAATGTCTGGATGAACCGCTCAACGAAAGCGTTGGTGCTCGGCGACCGAAATGCCGTCTGTTCTCCTTCCGCTCCCTCCTGGTCGAAGATCGCATCAAACGCATTCGTAAACTTCGTATCCCGGTCGTACATCAGCAGTCTGGAATGAATCTGCTCTTCCCGCCTTGACTGGTCATCGATAGAATGAAAGAAGTTCGATCAGGCGAGTTTGAACTCGCCCCAAGGGACAACAATTGTGGGACGCAAGGCTCTTTCGCTGCTGTTGATGGTAACGACGCTCTTCGGGCAGTCGTTCTGTTGTTGCACGCTTGCGGCCTTGGGACCAGTCGAGGCTTGCGAGACAGCGCCCGATTCGTGCTGTTGTCATACTTCAAACGATTCGACGGACCAATCCCCCAATTCCTCGGATGGGTCTGGACACGAATGCCCCTGTAAGAACGGGAAAATCAATTCGGCCAACCTGGCCAGTGACGTGGTCGTTCCATCCATTTCGCACGACGGATGGGCACGCCAGCTTATCGTTGCGCCACATCATGAATGGCCGTCCTTGGTAGAAGTTGCTCCATTGAAGGCAACCTTCTGCTGGCCCACTGCCTTTCCTCGCTTGGATGGCGTTGGCATTTTGCGCGCGGTGAACTCACTCCGCTGCTGATCTCTTCTCGCCCTGTCAGGCTCCTCTGCTGAGCAGAGTGGTAGCCCAAACAGTTCTGGCTTTGCAGTAGTGATTGTTCGGCAGTTCGCCGTGCTGTCGCTTGCTTTCCCAATGCAATTTGGCTGTTTCGACCGCTGCTTGATGCTGCGCGAGCGAAACGGAGGAACTCAACCATGTCTACACGCAACTCGCTTTCTCTCACCGGCTTTGCGCTGCTGAGCATTTCGTTTCTGTTCGCGATCGGCTGCGGCCAGAACCAGGCTCGACGGACTGACGCCACGTCTCAAGCAACCGCGTCTTCGCAGGGGGCAGCGGCAACCGCGCCAGCAAATCCAAACCCTGCCACGGTCACCAGCAACCCCGGTGGGGTCGCCATGCCAGCCGAGAGTGATCACGCACACAAGCCGGGCTCGCATGGTGGAATCATCGTCCCCATCGGAACGGACAGCTATCACGCTGAGGCGGTGATTGAGAAGGGGGGAGCGTTCCGACTGCTCACGCTCGGCAAGGATGAGTCGCGGATACAAGAAGTCGACGAGCAGCCGATCAAGGCGTATGTCAAAGTTGTCGGACAGCCCGATGCTGTACCGGTGGATTTAATCGCGACGCCGCAGGAGGGGGACAGGCCAGGCCAGACCTCTCAGTTCTTAGGGGAGTTGCCGGAGGACCTGAGGGGCAAGCCTCTGGAAATCACGATTCCGAACATCCGAATCAATGGCGAGCGATTCCGCGTGGGATTTACGACGCAGACGGAGACCCATCAGGAAGAAATGCCCGCCAGTTTGCCAGCCGCTGAGGAGCAGGCGCTGTATCTGACACCGGGTGGCAAGTACACGGAAGCTGACATCGCGGCCAACGGCAAAGTGACCGCCTCGCAGAAGTTCAAGGGCTTGATGTCGTCGCACAACGCAAAGCCAAATCCCGGTGACAAGATATGTCCCATCTCGATGACCAGGGCCAATCCCAACTTCACCTGGATCATCGGTGGACTGCCGTACCAGTTCTGCTGCCCACCCTGCGTGGATGAGTTTGTGAAGCTCGCCAAAGAGCATCCCGAGGAAGTCAAGACCCCGGATACCTACATCAAGTAATTTCCGTCCTTCTTGCGGTACCGACACAAAGACCATTCATCGGAGACCAAATCATGTTTCATTCGCGGAAGTTGGCCATCACATTCTTACCACTTGTCGCTGTTGCGCTGGCTGTGGGCTGTCAGACACAGACTCCACCCACGACACCGGCTTCGTCAGCGCAGGCCAGTCACGACGATCATTCTGCTGAAGCTGACGATTCCAAAGTCTCGGTCTTGCTGGCCAAGCTGAGCCCGCAGGACCAGGCCTTGGCGAAGGCCCAGCAGTTCTGTGCCGTGATGAATCAGTCCCGTCTGGGTTCGATGGGAACACCCATCAAGTTCGAGATCAAAGGCGAACCCGTCTTCGTCTGCTGTTCCGGCTGCAAGGCGAAGGCCCTCAAGAATCCCGACGAGACGCTGGCGAAGGTCGCGGCATTGAAGGCCGGCAACACGGCGGATCAGTAGCCGCGGTGCGATTTCGTCGAAGTCAGAAGCGTGGGAGCAGGTATCGGATCGGTTCTCTGAAATGGCTGGCTCTACTGCAAACGCACATTGGCAAGCACTCATTTCCTCCAAGGCGATCACTATGAAGACACGTCTCTATCGAAGTCTGACCTGCTGGGTTGTTGTCCTTCTGACCATGCCCGTGTTGGCCGCCGAGCCGGTCGTGATTGCAACCAGTGGTGCTGGACAGTCCCCCAAACAGCCGCAGGCTGCGGTGGCCACGGATGGTACTGTTCATCTCATTTACGGATCGGGTGACGCGGTATTTCACTGCCAATCGACGGATGCCGGGGCCACGTTCACGAAACCTCAAGAGGCATTTCGTATCTCGAACATGTCGCTGGGGATGCGACGCGGGCCGCGCATCAGTGTTGCGGGAAATGCCGTGGTGGTGACAGCCGTGGGCGGAATGCAGGGAAAAGGCCGCGATGGAGATGTGCTCGCCTGGCGCTCTACCGATAGCGGTGCGACATGGCAGGGACCGGTGCGAGTCAACGACGCGGCCGACTCCGCGCGTGAGGGACTGCACGGCATGGCATCCGGTCCCGATGGCTCAGTGTGGGCGACCTGGCTCGATCTGCGCGAGAAGCGATCCGAGGTCTATGCGTCGAAATCCACCGATGGTGGCGAGACTTGGCAGCCCAATGTGCGGGTCTATCGTTCTCCGGATGGCAACGTCTGCGAATGCTGCCATCCATCGATCCTGGTGAGCGACGATGCCGTGCATGTCATGTTTCGCAATTCGCTGGCGGGAAACCGGGACATGTATGTGGCCACGTCCAAAGACGACGGTAAGACGTTTGCAACTGCGAAAAAAGCCGGTCAAGGAAGCTGGAAGCTCAACGCCTGCCCGATGGACGGTGGGATGCTGGCCGCAGGTCCCAATGGCTCGCTCGTTACCGTTTGGCGCAGGAATGGCGAGGTCTATTCCGCCGTCAGCACAGGCGGGCGTGAACAGTTGCTGGGACGCGGCGAGCAACCGTGGATCGCTTCCTCGTCCAATGGACCAGTCATCGTCTGGACCACCAGTCGCGAAGGCGATTTGCTCGTACAGAGTCCCGCCTCGAATCAGCCACAAAAACTGGCCGGAGCCGCGCGCGATCCGATGGTCAGTTCCACTACTAATGGTGAGGGACCGGTCATCGCCTGCTGGGAGTCCAAACTCAATGGGCAACCCGTGGTGTTGGCCGCCCGCATTGATGTCGGCAAACCGAAGTCCCGCTAATGCCAAATGTTTGGTCCTTATCTTCAGGCCAGGAGTCATTTCATGTTTCGTTCCTGTGTGGCACTCATCGTTCTGAGCTTGCTCGGATGTGGACAACAAACGACTACGCCGGTTACGCCATCCACAGACCATTCCTCACACGGCGGACCAACAACTCCGTCTGGCAATCATGGCGGGCATATGGAAATCTCGGGGATGAGTGGCATAGCCGCGCCTGCAACATTCGTGATAGACGCCGGTGGTGACAATCTGAAGCCCGGCGTGCCCACGAAGCTCCAATTTCATCTGGAGCGAGATGGCAAGACGCTGCGCGAGTTCGACCTGCTACACGAACGAGTCATGCACCTCATTGTGGTGCGAGATGCCCTCGACGAGTTTCAACATCTGCATCCGACCGTGGCCAATGACGGTCAGGCTACGATTGAGATCGCCTTTCCCACGGCCGGAACATACTGGCTCTTTGTGGATTGCCAAGCCAAAGGAGAGGAGCAACAGACCATTCGGTATGAGCTACGTGTCACTGGAGACCCGCCTGCCGCGCCCGAACTGAAGGCGAACGTGCCGGTGGTCGTCACCGCAGGCAATGTGAAAACGGAAGTCTTCGCGCAGCAGGGTGAAGGTGAGTGGCAGGTGACGTTCTCACACCGCCATCCCGACGGTCAAGCGGTGACGGATCTGGAGCCGTATCTCGGCGCGATGGGTCATCTGGTGGTGATCGGTGCGGGGACGGGCGAGTACATCCACGCTCATGCGGAAACAGAGTCGGCAACCGATGGACAGGTGAGATTCGCGGCTCACATCGCCCGGCCCGGTATCTACAAGGCTTGGGGACAGTTTCAGCACCAAGGGCAGGTCTTCACGATCCCGGCGGTCCTGCAAGTGGATTGATTCGGGCTGAAGAAGAACTCTCTTTAAGGCAGTGTCATGAACATCGGCTCCGCTCTTCCCATCCTTGATGCAGGCTCAATGCCCGCGATTGACCCCGTGTGCGGCATGACCGTCGACCCGGCTCACGCGGCTGGTTCGCATCTCCATGATGGGACCGCTTACTTTTTTTGCTCGATGTCGTGTCAGCAACAGTTCAGCGTGGCACCCGAGCGATTCTTGAATCCACAGGCAGAACATTCGTGCTGCGCACACCAGTCGCACGATGTGATGGCGTCACATGATCCGGTGTGTGGCATGACGGTTGATCCCGGCAAAGCGGTAGCAACCGCGAATCATGCCGGGCGGGCGTACTATTTTTGCAGTACGCATTGCCAGCAGAAGTTTGTGGCCGATCCCTCGCAATACTTGAAGGACGTCGCCCTGGTTGTGGCTGGGAAGGACGGTGCCGAGTACACCTGTCCGATGCACCCCGAGGTGCGACAGGTTGGCCCCGGCGTCTGTCCGAAATGTGGCATGGGGCTGGAACCGATCGATCAGCCTGCGACCTTGAAAGTGGAGTATGTCTGTCCGATGCACCCGGAAGTGGTGAGCGATCATCCCGGCTCCTGCTCGAAATGCGGGATGGCTCTGGAGCCGCGCACTGTCGAGTTACAAGACGGACCAAGCCACGAACAAGCAGATATGACGCGACGATTCTGGGTGGGTCTGATCCTGGGGCTGCCGGTGTTCGTGGTGGCGATGGCCGATATGCTCCCCAACAATCCGCTTCACCACTGGGCGGCTGGGCTGAACTGGGGACAACTGCTCCTCGCAACTCCGATCGTTTTCTGGTGCGGCTGGCCCTTCTTCGAGCGGGCCTGGCTGTCGATTCGGAACCTCAGCCCGAACATGTTCACCCTGATCGCGCTGGGTGTTGGCTCAGCCTATCTCTACAGCCTGATTGCCACCGTCGCTCCAGACGTCTTTCCTGAAGGCTTTCGCCATGCAAACGGTTCGGTGATGCCCTATTTCGATACGGCCGTCGTCGTCACGGTGCTGATCCTGCTCGGACAGGTCCTGGAGTTGAAAGCTCGGAGCCAGACGAGTGGAGCGATCAAACGGTTGCTGGGCCTCGCTCCAAAGATGGCCCGACGAGTCACTGCTGACGGAAAGGAAGAGGATGTACCGCTGGAGTTGATTCGGCATGGTGACCTGCTCCGCGTCCGCCCCGGCGAGAAAGTCACCGCAGACGGCATCGTTGTCGAGGGACGCAGTTCCGTCGATGAGTCTATGATCTCGGGCGAGCCGTTGCCGGTCGAGAAGCAGTTGGATGACAAGGTGATCTCGGCCACCATCAACGGCACAGGCAGTTTGCTGATCCGAGCTGAAAAAGTTGGCTCCGACACGTTGCTCGCACAGATCGTCCGCATGGTGGGTGACGCCCAGCGGACCCGTGCTCCCATTGAACGCGTCGTCGATCAGGCGTCGCGGTACTTCGTCCCGGTTGTCATTGGTGTGAGCGCCCTGACGTTCATCGCCTGGAGTCTTTTCGGAGCCGAGCCACGGCTCGCACATGCTCTTGTGAATGCCGTCGCGGTTCTAATTATCGCCTGTCCGTGTGCGTTGGGGCTGGCGACACCGATGTCGATCATGGTGGGAGTGGGCCGCGGTGCGGAGAACGGTGTCCTCATCAAAAATGCAGAATCACTGGAAGTCCTGCAACGTGCCGACACGCTCGTTGTGGACAAGACCGGGACACTGACCGAAGGCAAGCCGCGTCTGATCAATGTCGAACCAACTCCAGGCTTCACGGCGGACGAGGTGCTGCGGCTGGCAGCGTCTCTGGAACGAGGCAGCGAGCATCCACTGGCCGATGCCATCATTAAGGGGGCCAATGAACGTGGTGTGACACTGGCCCAAACGGATGAGTTTCAGTCCGTCACCGGCAAGGGCGTTACCGGTGTCGTCGAGGGAGTGTCCGTCGCCTTGGGAAATGCAGGGCTGATGGCCGATCACGCGATCGACCTCGCGGACCATGCCGCTCGCATGGACGAACTGCGTGGCGAAGGGCAGACCGTGATGTGTGTCGCCATCGACGGACGCCTCGCGGGGATGATTGGCGTGGCGGATCGGATCAAGCCCACCACGGCAGACGCGATCCGCGCGCTCCAAGAGGCGGGATTGAGAATCATCATGTTGACAGGCGACAGTCGCCGCACAGCGGATGCGGTGGCAAAATCGCTGGGCATCGACGAAGTGATTGCCGAGGTGCTGCCGAATCAAAAGCTCGACGTGGTGAAGCGTCTGCAAGCTGAGGGGCGTGTGGTCGCGATGGCCGGAGACGGAATCAACGACGCCCCTGCGCTCGCTCAGGCCCACATCGGTATCGCGATGGGTTCGGGGACGGATGTGGCGATGGAGAGCGCCGGAATCACCCTGGTTCACGGCGACCTGCGGTCGCTGGTTCGTGCGCTCCGGTTGAGCCGCGCCACGATGGCCAACATCCGCCAGAACTTGTTCCTGGCGTTTGTCTACAACGTGGCCAGCGTCCCTGTGGCAGCCGGATTACTCTACCCGGTTTTCGGCCTCTTGATCTCACCAGTCTGGGCCAGTGTGGCCATGAGCTTTAGTTCCTTGTCCGTGGTGGGCAACGCACTCCGCTTGAGGAGGGTCAAGCTGTGACATTTCCACATGACAATAGGAACGCAGCGCTGACAGGAAGCTCGATTATGAAGCGGGTTGTCTGTTTGGTGCTCGTTGGTGCGTTGACTGCCTCGGCGTTTGGGCACGAAGGGCATCAACCGTTGCCGACCAAGGGTGTTCAGGTGGACCTCGCCCAAGGGCGGATCATACTGAGCAAGGCCGCTCGCGATCTGATCGACGTGCGGACGGTGGAGGTTGAGCAGCGCGAGGGAACCGAGCGGTTGCGGGCCTACGCGACGCTTGTCGCTCCGTGGACTAAGTACGCCGTCGTCACATCGCGACTGGCGGGACGGGTGGTCACTCTGCTGGTGCGTCCCGGTGATGTCGTGGAGGCGGGACAGATTGTGGCTGAACTCGACAGTCTCGATCTGCACACGCTGCGGTTGGACTATCAACAGGCTCAGAACGACATCGACCTCTCTGGAAAAATCCTCGAAGGCTTGGAACCGGCAGCCAAAGTGGGGGCTGTTGCGGGACAGCGATTGCTTGAAGCGCAACTGGCCCACCAGCAGAACTTGAACGCATTGCGTGTCTTGCAATCCAAGGCGGCTGCACTGGGTGTGGCCGAGGGCTTGTTGACGACCGATCAGAAAGAACCTTTGCGGCTGCCGGTACAAAGTCTGGTGAGTGGCGTGGTTGTGCATTCGGACCTGGCGATCGGCAAATTCGTCGAACCGACCGAACATCTGATGGAGGTCGTCGATCTCTCGACCGTGTGGGTGAAAATTGGTGTCCTCGAACGGGACTGGCATCGGGTGGCGATTGGCCAATCGGTGCGGTTATCGCTGAGCGGACTGCCGGGTCGGGTGTTTGAGACGAGGATCGACAAACTCGGCGCGATGCTCGACCCGCTCACTCATCAAAGCACCGCCTGGGCTGCGGTCCAAAACCCAAAGGACTCGCCCGTGTTTCGACCGGGCATGAACGGGCAGGCAGAAGTGACCTGGATCAGTCGCAAGTCGGTCATGTCCGTGCCGACGGAAGCGGTGCAAAGCGACGGAGCAGAACGCTATGTCCTGATCGAAGAATCCGAACTGAAGGGCGGCTCGCAATATCAGAAGGTCGCAGTTGTTGTCGGACGACAGTGGTCAGGTCAGGTGGAAATTCTGGCGGGCAAGTTACTGCCAGGGGATCGCGTGGTCACGCGGGGCGGGCACTCCCTGTCGAGCCTGTTCTTTCTCGGTGTGCTGCGCATCGGACCAGAGACGGCACGGACGATCGGACTGAAGGTGGAGCCCGTCTCCGAGCATGTCGTCGAGCGCATCCAGAGTTTTGATGGCGGACTCGACATCCCGTCCGATCATCGCACGCAGGCATCGTCTCAACTCGGGGGCAAGCTAGTCGGCATTCACGTCGACCGTGGACAGTCTGTCAAAGCCGGAGACGTACTCGCCGAAATTGCCAGCCTCGAACTACGGGACATTCAACTGGGGCTGTTACAGGCACATCTCGATGGTGTGATGTGGCGTGACACACTGGTCCGTCGCCGTGGCGTGGGCGATGCGATCCCACGTCGGACGATTCTCGAAACGGAGGGGCAAGTGAAGACGTTCGACACTCAGATTGCCGGTTTGCGGCAGAAACTGCTCACGCTGGGTGTCACAACGACGCAGATTGAGGAGGTGCTCGAAACGGGCCGCGTGATCGACACATTGCCCGTGCGAGCGCCGATTGACGGACTGGTCGCAGACCTGGATCGGAAGTTCGGTCAGGTCGTGCGAGCCGACGAACCGCTGTTCGAGATTCACGACGTCTCGCAAATGCGAGTCCAGGTGTTTGTTGGAGAACGGGACTCGGTTCTCGTCCAACCGGGGCAGAAAGCCCGCATCCGATTGGTGGCGTATCCCGATCTCACGGCCGAGGGAACCGTGACGCGGATTGGAGCGGTGGTGGGGGCCGACAGTCGCACACAAGCCGCGTGGCTCGAATTCCAGTCGCTGCCACCCGTGGCTCTGCAACACAACATGGCGGCGCGAGTCACCCTGACTACCGACCGGCCCCCCGCGACCCTGGCCGTCCCGTTGGAGGCCGTCATTCGCGATGGGCTGCGGAGCTTTGTCTTCGTCCGGAAGCCAGACGGCACATTCGAGCGGCGTCGTATCGAGTTGGGACGGGCCGACGATCGGTTTTTCGAGGTGAAAAGCGGTCTCTCCCGCGGCGAGAACATTGCCACCGGCGGAGTTCCACAATTGCAAACCGCCTATGCGGCCGTGCGCTGATGCCAGAAAGTTCGTCATGCTGAATGGAATCATTTCCTTCTCGCTGAAAAACCGAGCCCTGGTGTTGATCGGGGCGCTCGTCGTCATGGTATTGGGAGCCATCCAGCTGCGCGAGATGCCAGTCGATGTGTTTCCGGATTTGAACCGCCCGACGGTCACAATCATGACCGAAGCCACTGGTCTGGCCCCCGAAGAGGTCGAGGTGCTGGTCACCCGACCTCTTGAGTTCCTGCTGAACGGCGCAACCGACGTGAAACGAGTCCGGTCGGCATCGGGAATCGGACTGTCGATCGTGTGGGTCGAGTTCGATTGGGGCACCGACATCTTTCGCGACCGGCAAATTGTGTCCGAGAAGTTGCAACTCGCCCGCGAGCGACTGCCCGCAGGAACGAATCCGGTGATGGCACCGATCTCGTCGATCATGGGCGAGATCATGTTGCTCGGCCTGCGCTCCAGCGCGGAGTTGAAGACCCCCGAAGAACAAAACGCCAAGGCGATGGAGCTACGCACGCTGGGAGAGTTCACGCTGCGGAACCGGCTGTTGGCAGTGGGTGGCGTGTCGCAGGTCACGGTCATGGGCGGGATCTTCAAACAGTATCAGATCGTCACGTCCCCAGCGCGGTTGGCCGCTCAGAACGTGACGCTGGAACAACTTGTCACGGCCGCGAAGAAGGCGAACGTGATCGCCGGTGGTGGCATCGTAGTCCGCTCACCGAAAGAGTCTCTGTTACGCATCAATGGGCAGAGCCTCACGCTGGAGGAGATTGAAAACACGCCCGTTCTGTGGCGTGACCCGATGCCGGTCCGGATCAAGGACGTGGCCGAAGTCCGCTTCGGCGGGCCGGTCAAACGGGGAGATGGCAGCGCGTGGGTGAAGCTCGAACCCGATGTGAACGCTGCCGTTCGCGAATCACTGCCGCACGAACATCCAGACTCCTCTGCACACGACGAAAGTCACGGCGAGGACGGACACTCGAACGGGAGTCACGACGAGCAGTCGCCCCATCCGCACACTCCGGTACCGGCAGCCCATGGGCATGACGGCGGCGACCAGCCCGAAGAGGTACATGCGACAACAAAAGTCAGCGGTGGCCCGGCCGTCATCATCACGGTGCAGAAACAACCCAACGCCGACACGCTGGCTTTGGACCGCATGATCGACGACGTTCTGGAATCGTTGCAGAAAGAATTGCCGCCCGATGTCGTCATCGAGCGTCGCATCTTCAAGCAGGCCGACTTCATCGCAGCCGCCGTGGAAAACGTCACCGAAGCGGTGCGTGACGGGGCCTTGTGGGTGGTCGTCATCCTGTTCCTGATGATGGGCAATTTCCGCACGAGCGTCAGTTCGCTCACGTCGATGCCACTGTCGATCCTGCTCACGATTCTGGTGTTCCACTGGTTTGGCATCACGATCAACACGATGACGCTGGGAGGCATCGCGGTGGCGATCGGCGATCTGGTGGACGATTCCATCGTCGACATCGAGAACATCTATCGCCGTTTGAAGGAAAATCGGCACCTGCCAGTTAGCCAGCAGCGTTCACCTTTGGACGTGATCTACGACGCCTCGTGCGAAGTGCGCAATTCGATTGTCTATGCCACACTGATTGTCATTCTGGTCATGTTCCCGTTGTTTTCGATGGCCGGGTTGGAAGGCCGTATGTTCGCTCCGCTGGGCGTAGCCTACATCACCGCTCTGCTCTGTTCGCTAGTCGTGTCACTGACCTTCACTCCCGCATTCGGTTCGGTACTGCTGTCGAAAGCCAAGTTGCTGGACGAAGGAGCCGACCCGCTGGTCCTTCGCTGGCTCAAGCGACTGGATGAGATGGTATTGAGGTTCACGTTACGTCACGCAACGCTGGTTCTGAGTGGTGTCGCCGTTTTGGTTACGCTCTCCTGTGCCAGCATCCTGTGGATGGGCGGCGAGTTTCTGCCGCCATTCAATGAAGGGACGTTGACAATCAGCCTGCGTATGGAACCGGGGACGAGCCTCGACGAAAGCCAGCGCATCGCCGCACGCGCCGAGGGGTTGATCCTCGATGTTCCCGAAGTGTTGTCGGTCTCTCGCCGAACAGGTCGGGCGGAACTGGACGAACACGCCGAGGGAGTCAATTCGTCCGAGATCGATGTACGACTCGCCGAACACCATCCGCCGAAATCTGGCTGGGGTTATGCGGCCCTGCGGCTGATCCCGATCGTCCATTTGTGGGGTTTCGATTCCGTGGGGCGTCCGCGCGCCGAGGTGATCGCCGACGTGCGCGACCGCATCTCAAACATCCCCGGCGCGGCGGTCAATATCGGTCAGCCGATCTCGCACCGACTGGACCACATGATGTCGGGCATCCGCGCCCAGATCGCCGTGAAGATTTTCGGGCAAGACCTGCGCGAGTTGCGGACCGCCGCCAGCAACATGCAGGAGCGAATGCAGACGATCCCTGGCATCGTCGATTTGCAGATCGAGCCGCAGATCGAGATTTCGCAGATTCGCCTGCGAGTCAAGCGTGACGAGGCCGCCCGCTACGGACTCGCTCCGGGCGATGTCGCGGATCTGTTGGAGACGGCCTACCGGGGGCAAGTCGTCTCGCAAGTGCTAGACGAAGACCGCTATTTTGGACTCGTCGTCTGGTACGACGAAGCCTCGCGCAGCGATCCCGAAACCATCAATGAGACGATTCTGGAGACTCCCTCCGGCCGCCGCGTTGCGCTGGGACAAGTCGCGGAAGTGCTGGACACCACCGGCCCGAACACGCTCAACCGCGAGAATGTCCAACGTCGGATCGTTGTCTTCTGCAACGTGCAGGGGCGTGACCTCGCCAGTGTGGTGAGGGATATCAAGGCGGCTGTCGCCCCTGTTGAAGAGAGTCTCCAACAACTTCCCGGCAGCTACTACGTCGAATTCAGCGGACAGTTTGAGGCCCAGCAGCAAGCCAACCGCCGCTTGGCAATACTCGGCACGCTCAGCATCCTTGGGGTCTTCCTGCTGCTCTGCAAAGCGCTCGATTCGTGGAGGGCCGCTGTACAAGTCCTAGTCAACATCCCTCTCGCTGCATTCGGTTCGGTGCTGACGCTGTTGATCGTCAATCGCCCCGAGTGGTCCGCATTGCAAGCCGCCCCCTGGTGGGACTGGCCCCGTGTGTGGGTCAGTGCCACCAGTCTGTCCGTCGCGCACTGGGTTGGCTTCATCACGCTCATCGGCGTCGTGAGTCGCAACGGCATCATGATGATCACACACTACATTCACCTGATGCAGCATGAAGGTGAAGCCTTCTCCGAACAGATGATCGTGCGTGGCAGCCTGGAACGCCTCGCCCCCGTGATGATGACCGCGATGACCAGTTTCATCGGCCTCTTGCCACTGCTGTTCGGAGCAGGCCAGACTGGCAAGGAGATTCTGTATCCGCTGGCGTTGGTTGTCTTCGGCGGAATGCTCACGTCGACGATCCTCGACCAAGTCGTCACGCCTGCATTGTTCTTCAAGTTTGGCCGCAAGGTTTACGAACATAAGCAGCCCCACTCCGACGGAATTCAACCGCCTTCAAATCCGATATCAGCCGGTATGCCGACGCCGTTGGCCGGATCGCAACCAACCAGCGATCCAACACTGAATCCATCCCCGGTCATGGTCGAAGAAGCTGCCACGACAATCCACAAACAGTAAGTGAAGCGTTGTTTGCTGAGCGATTGTAAGCAGCTTCACTCGGTCCTATCGCACACTCACCGGGCTGTATCCGGTGTAACTCCGGAGGATCAAGGATGTCCACGAGACGTTTCTGAACATCGTTAGTCGTGGCGGAGCGATAGGCCTCGACGGGCGATTTCAACAAACCTCTTGGGCGCTCGGCTTCGCCAGGATCGGCAGCGACAGGGGCTGAAACAGGTTCTTCATCGTGATAGACTCGGCAATTCGCGGGTAAATGAGGGTCGATCTCATTTTTGCACCCCGGAGGCCGCCCCTGAGAATCCCAATCTGCCCTACGGGGAGTTGGCCCTCACGATCTCCGGTCCGGCTGTAGCGGTTTTGCCGCATGGCCTTGCCGCCACCGTCCATCGTGGCATTCGGAAGCCGAGCCCCCATCCGTGTTGGCCCTCTACCAAAACTGCCTCGCCTGGATAGAAAAACTGGCACACGCCACGCCGTGCTGGTATATTTATCCACATGAGCGTCGAACACCCTCCCGAAGAACCCCGACCGATCTCGGCGGCGCTGGACCATTTCCGCGCCCTCGGGGGGATGCTCCGCACGCGCGATGCTCTGGAGGCCGGTATCCATCCCCGGACTCTGTACGCTCTCCGCGATTCGGGTCGGATCGAACTGCTCAGTCGGGGGCTGTACCGACTCGCGGACGCTCCGTCGCTTGGCAATCCAGACCTGGTCACCGTCGCTCTCAGAATTCCCAACGGGGTGCTTTGCCTGATCTCGGCGCTCGCCTGGCACGAACTCACCACCCAAATCCCCCACGAAATCTGCGTCGCCATTCCCCGAGGGGCAGAACCGCCTCGGCTGTCCTATCCGCCGGTGCGGCATTTCTGGTTCAGCGGCCCCGCCTATTCGGAAGGGATCGAAACACACACGGTCGACGGAGTCCCCGTTCGTATCTACAGCCGCGAAAAAACGCTGGCGGACTGCTTCAAACACCGGAATCGGATCGGCCTCGACACCGTGCTGGAGGCGCTCAAGGCATACCGCCGCCAAGGCCGCGTCAACGTCGAGTCGCTCCTTCATTACGCGGGAATCTGTCGGGTGAAGCGAGTCATCCAGCCTTATCTGGAGGCCGTGCTGTGACCGAGCGGCCTCTCAAAAACGTCGCAGCCTCAGTTCGCCAGCGGCTGATGAATTCGGCCGTAGCCTCGGGGCGTCCCTTTCAGGAAGTGCTCCAATACTTCGCGATGGAGAGATTCCTGTACCGTCTGTCGCAGTCGCCACATGCCGAGCGGTTCATCCTCAAAGGAGCGCTCCTGTTCAACCTGTGGGGTGCGCTGTCTTCCCGTCCGACACGCGATATTGACCTGCTGGGCCGGCTCAACAACAGCGTGGATGCCCTCGTCCCGGTATTTCGCGATGTCTGTCAGCGCGCGGTCGAGCCGGATGGATTGGTGTTTGCCGTCGAGACCGTGGCAGGGCAACAAATCAAGGAAGACGCGGACTACTCGGGTGTGCGAGTCACCTTTCAGGCGTCCCTGGAAAATGCCCGTGTTCCCATGCAGATTGACATCGGGTTCGGTGACACGGTCGTGCCCGAAGCCGCGTTCGCCGACTACCCCACGATCCTGGACCATGCCCAGCCCCGACTCCGCGCGTACCCCAGGGAGACCGTGGTCGCCGAGAAGTTCGAGGCAATGGTCAAGCTCGGGCAACTCAACAGCCGTCTGAAGGACTTCTTCGATCTATGGCTCTTGTCGCGGCAGTTTGAATTCGACGGCCGTTTGTTGTCTGAGGCAGTCACGAGAACATTTGAGAATCGCAAGACCGCCATGAGTGCGGTCCCAATCGCGCTGACCGCCGCCTTCGCGAACGATCCGATCAAACAGACGCAGTGGAAGGGATTCGTGCGAAAGTCGCGACTGGAGATCGCCCCCGCCGAATTCCACGTCGTTGTCGAGGCCCTCGGGCAGTTCTTGGGACCACTGGCAGCAGCACTCGCTACGGGCCAGGAGTTCGCCTTGACCTGGCGTCCATCCGGGCCGTGGCAATTAACGTCGGAATGATCATTGGACCTCCCCAGGGGCAGCGCTCTTCTCCCTGAGATTGTCCGGTCAGTCCAGCATGATCGACCGGAGCAGACGTCGTGGCATCTGGTGAAGCTCTTCGTCCAGCATCCACAGCAGTTCGGGCACGGCCTCGGAGGGCTGGCCTTCCATTTCCCGGACCAGTGTCCGGGCCAGTTCCAGCAGAGCAGCCTTCCTTTCCGGCTCTGGCATCATGGTCACGGGTCGAAGTCTCCGCAGGCTGAAGAAGGTCATCGGCAAATCCTCGGTGCAGCCTTCCAGCCACGCCACAAAATCGGCGGGCAACCGAGTCAGTAAGGCCAGGTGATAACCCACCGTCACCTTTGAAGTGCTGAAGTGCTCGGCCGCCTGCCGGTAGGTGTAGATGCCCGGTTCCTTCAAATACGCCTCGTACTGACGGGCAATCGCAATGACGTTCCGGACCGGGGCATAGTCCGCCCGAATCCGGAGCCGTGACCGCCGGACGTTCGTCTTACGCTGCGGCTCGGGAGATCGGCCCGGAACGTACATCCGCACGCGGTCGACGTAAACCGTGTGGTAGTAGCGGTTTTCAAGCCGCAGGACTTTTCCCCGAAAGGAACCGGAAGTGCCTTGCACGGGGAGCCTTTTTTACAGGAACGGAAATCCGTTCCCCGCTGGTAAACGCGAAACGCCGAGAGGTTTGCCTCTCGGCGTTTTATTATGTGCTGACGCAAATCCCGTGTCCGCAAAAGCCTTTGCGTCAAGGCGGCGCGTTCCGCCCAGAGCTTCCGGCGTCTCTCGGGTTGGAGATCGCGATACGGGCACCGTGGACAAATGCCGCGTCTGGCCAAGGTGCCCACGGACATCCCGCCGAAACTCTCGGACTCTCTCTTGAACGCCGCCCTCGTGGTTAACGGCACGGTCTCTTGCGGGTCTCACCGTGCCGCAGAAACGAAAACACCCCTGGTCCGATGGCTCGAACCAGAGGCGTTATGGGGTGCCGTCGCATCATTCGCGGTCACAACAGGTTGACCACCTTGTCGGCCAAGCCCTTGTCGCCGAGGACGATGTTGAGCTTGCCGTTCGAGGCGATCTTTTCCAGGACTTCGAGCTCCCGCAGCCGCATGAGAGTCGGGTTGTCCGCCAGCAGTTTGGCCGTGTTGGCCTGCGACCGCATGGCAGCCGTTTCCTCGCGACGCGAGATCAGGTTCGCCTCGGCCGCCTTGCGAGCCTCCGTGACCTTGTTCATCAGATCCTTCATATCGCCCGGCAGGATCACATCCCGGATACCAACCGAAGCGATTTCCAGGCCCAGCTCACCCGCCCGACGACGAACGCTCTCCTCGATCTCTGTCGCGACGGCATCTTTTTCCGTCAGGAAGGCATCGAGTTCACGGGCCCCCACCACGCTCCGCAGGACGAGCTGCGTGTCGCGGTAGAGCGCCTGCCGGACGTCATCCGTCTGGCTGACCGCCTTACGGGCATCGACAATCTTGTAAGTCACGACGGCGTTCAGCCGCAGCGTCACCTTGTCGGCCGTCATGATGTCCTGACCGCCAACGTCGACCATCGTCTCCCGCAGGTCGATCTCCACGACCTTGGCTTCGGACTGTCCCTTCCAGAAGGCGTACAGGCCCGGAGTCAGCGTCTCGATGTAGCGACCGTCGATGAACAGAACGCCTACCCGGTCACGGTTGACCGTGCAGACATCCAGGACGCGCTGCGCCAGCGGCGACCGGGCGATCACCTTCAACTCGGCATGTTCGAACCGCACGATGCGGGCATCGACCACTTCAACCCGGACATCCTTCTGTCCCGTCCAGTAGGCATACAAGCCGGCTGGCAGAACATGGCTGAACCGGTTCTCGATCCAGACGAGTGCCCGCTCGTGATCCTTCAGGTCCAGGACGACAGCGCGCTCGGCGAGCGCACCCGACTTGACGATCAGGTCGAGCTTCTCATGAACCAGCCACGGATCGCGCTGGGACGCGATATCCACGCGGACCTTGCCGAGCGGGTCGAAAAACCAGCGGGTTCCAGCCTCGACCAGGCCCCGGAATTCTCCATCCCGGAACAAGAGTCCCATTTCGTAGCTGCGAATTTTGTACTTCTTGAATAGAAACATCCTTCACCTCCCCGGAGTCTCGCCCCGGCCTGACAGCCTTCGCACCGAGCGAAAGCAAAACGCGGCATTAGTACCGCGATGAATCCTCAAGAGACACCGTCCGAAGGCAGAGCGTTCGCCGATCACATGGACGAATCGCGGAGTGCGCTTGAGCGCCCGCTGGCAACGGTGTCCAGGTCCTTCCGCTTCGACGTTCCCTTTCCGAACTCCCGAGGGAGTCCCGTCCGGTGAACGTCGTCGCTTCCGTTCCCTTCAGCCGTTGCCGGCTGAGCGCGGTATCCACGCACTACAAGGCGTCGCCGCATGCTGCTGGAACATGGTCTGCGAGCAACACCTTGGTTCCACTTTCGTGAAGCGTTGGTGTGCCCGAGCACATGCTCCAGCCGATCAAAACGGACGTCTGCCTCCTTCAGGCATTGTGAGACGCTATGCAGCGTCGCCAGCTTAACAGGCTGGTGCCGGGTACGATCCGGCTCGTGGGTGTTGGTACGGGAGTCGAACCCGCAACTTCCAGATCCAGAATCTGGTGCTCTGCCATTGAGCTAACCAACGTCGATGTTCCCTGGTCAGATCCCATTCACGGAACAGGCAGAGCCAAACCCTGCCGGGTGACCTGCATGCCGCTGGACAGACAACATCAACGACCTTCCATTCAATGAGACGCTGGTGGGAGTCGAACCCACTCAAAACGGCTTTGCAGGCCGCCGCCACGCCGTGTGACTTCAGCGTCGTCAAGATCAGTGTCCCTGCCAGGAGTCGAACCTGGTCTACGACCTTCGCAGAGTCGCGTGCATCCACCACACTCCAAGGACGAATCAGTACCCCACCGAGGAATCGAACCTCGCCCGACTGCTTCGAAGGCAGTCATGCGTCCTCCACACCCGCAGGGCATCACTCAATATCCCGACCTGGAATTGAACCAGGGCCTGGACCTTCGGAGAGTCCAATGCAATCCGCTACACCATCGGGACAATCAGGGCCGACGACTGGATTCGCACCAGCATGCTTCCGCTTACAAGACGGACGCCTTTCTCAGTCGAGCCACGTCGGCAGTCAGCACGAGCGTGAGGATTTGAACCCCATCCAGCGGCTTTGGAGACCACCCGCTCTCCCAGGAGCTCGCTCGTGTAAAGCCGCCGAGCCATCCGAAAAGGACTCGGCGGCGATTGTCATTCATCCAACTCGACATTCCAGTACGTCTCGCTGACGAACTTGGACCAGCTTTCAATGCGCGCGTCGTGCCGGGCATAGAGCGGCCGCCACTTTGGTCGGACTGGTGCCTTCCGTAGCGGCATGTGGGCTTCGGCTGGTGTGCGGTCTGCCTTGCGCTTGTTGCAGTCCACGCAGGCCAGAACGCAGTTCTCCCAAGTGCTGGTGCCGCCGCGCGAGCGGGGTAGCACGTGGTCGATCGTCAGCTCCTCGCTCCCTGGCTGCTCGCCGCAGAACTGGCAGGTATAGCGATCGCGCTTGAAGATGTTCCGCCGACTGAAGGCGACCGAGTTCGTGGGAACGCGGTCGTAGTCGGTCAGCGTGATCACCTCCGGCACGCGAACCCGAAACGTTACCGACTGGACGAACGGCTCATCCACGGCGGGCATCAGCCTGGCCCAATCGGCCCACGTGTACTGTTGGAAGTCGGTGGGATCGACGATCCTCGCCCGTTCGGCGACCACCAGCGTCAACGAGCGGGCCACCGTGGCGACACCCACCGGCTGCCAGTTGCGGTTCAGAACGAGTGCTGGTCGATGCAGGAGCGAGGTCATTGTCAAATTCCTTCCGGGTACACCGGAAATCCGTGTGATACTTCGAGGCCGTCGACGCCTACCCGGAAAAGGGGGGTGGACGACAAATGCTCGTCTTCTTACTGCGAATATCCGGCGGAGTGCTTGGCGGCCTGATGGTTCATGCCTACTTTCAGCGGACGCTCTTCGGGGCTAACGTCGGCGAAGGAGGTATGGCCATTGCCTTGTTGCTTGTATTTGGGGGATGGATGTTCATTCTCTTTGCGTATTTTCTGGGAGTGCTCATCGGCGCATTGAGCATCGTTCCGCTGATCAACACATGCGGTACCATCGCGCTCCGAATTTGGGACCTTTGCATCCGCCGAGTCTGAAGGTGGCCGAGCGGAATCGAACCGCCGTCAGGCAGAGTCACAGTCTGCTTCCGGTCACCAACACCGGATCCGGCCACAGCGGAAGGAGCGGGAGTCGAACCCGCAAGGGGCTTGCGCCCCCAACCGGTTTCCACCCGGCGCCCGGCACCCATCGGGAGGCCCTTCCGGAAAGTCGAGAGACGAGAGTCCAGAGTCGAGAGCCAGACTGGAAGTTCGCTCTTTCCTGCCTTTCTCTGGCTCTGGACTCTTATCTCCAGACTTACGACTTCTTCAATGGCCCGACCAGGATTCGAACCCGGACCCCCCGGTTAGAAGCCGGGTGTGATGATCCATTTCACCATCAGGCCGTTGGTCGCCATTAGCGAACAGGAATCAGCAGTCAGTGTGACAAACCGAGCGGATGCCGACTGATTTGTTCTTTTTTGCTGATTGCTGATCGCTGGTGGCTGATCGCTGAATAAGCGGAAAGCAAGGGATTCGAACCCTCATCTCCCTTGCGGGAGAGCCGCGTTAGCAGTGCGGCCCGGCCAACCGTATCCGGCTACCTTCCAGTCAGGTCGATGGTCGAGCGTCGATGGTTGATGGCAAGAAGAAAAGTCTTCGTGTCTGTCTCTCAACCATCAACGCTCAACCATCGACCACTCAAGTGGACCGGCCGGGGAGCCGAACCCCGATTTCCTGGGTGCAAACCAGGTGTCTTCCCATTGGACGAGCCGCCCGTGTTCAGGCTTGAGGCGTGAGACCGGAGCCTTGAGGAAGAACGCATCTCGCAGCTCTTTCTTCCTCAGGCCTACAGCCTCCCGTCTAAAGCCTCCGCAATAGCAGGCCCCGGTAACGATCCGGGCATGCCGGCCATATGAAAGCCGGTCGGACACCTGCCCAGCCTGCCATGAAGCCGCCAGCAACCAGCGGCGAGCAGAAGTCTTCTCTGGCTGTCCCTTTTGGACTTTCTACCCAGCCCGACTGGTCGTGTCCGGCCGGAGAGAAAGACTGAGACGCGAAGAATTTCCCTCCTCAAGCCTGCGGCCTCAAGTCTCAAGCCTCTCCAAATAGGTCGTGAAGGAATTGAACCTCTCGTCTCCACCCCACTTGTTTTGAGACAACGGCTTTACAGGCCGCCGTTGGGAACACGACCCAATGCAGTGACGCGAGTGGGAGTCGAACCCACAAACCACGAAGGTTTGAGCTTCGCCGCTTTGCCAATTGCGTACCGCGTCTTGTCAGGCTGTAGGCCGGAGACTGGAGGCTGCAGGAAATCAATCAGACGCGACGCGTCAATTCTTTCTCAAGCCTATAGCCTC
>JAHBXV010000066.1 GCA_019636285.1 Planctomycetaceae bacterium | reverse complement strand
GCGACCAACGACGGAACGCCCGCCAAGGCGACCGCGAAGGTCGCCAGCAAGAAGCCGGCCAAGAAGAAGGCCGCCGCATCCAAGCCTGCCGCGCCGGCCAAGCCCGCCGACGGGACGCCGGGTCCCAAGGCCGTTTCCGAACTCTTCAAAATTTGAGGTGACGCCATGACGAAATCCGAACTCAAGATCGCCGACGCCATCCGCGAGGTGACGGCGGCGGTGCAGAAGGCGATTGACGAGGGATACCGCTCGCGGGCCATCGACGCCGATGACCTGGTCGAGGTGCTGCTCTCCATTGCGGATCGGCTCGACCCGCAGGTGGCGGAACGCGTGGCCGCCGGTGATGCCTGTCCCAACTGCGGGGAACGCGACGCCGACAAGCTCGTGTGGGAAACGGACGAGGAGACCGTCCGCTGCGCGAGCTGCGGCGAGGCGTACAGCCCTGGCGGATGAGAACCGAACCAACCGGGTCTGGCCCGGTGACGCCCCACGTTTCGTACGGAGGGGCGTTTTCTCGTTGGTCGGGGGAACCGCCCACGTCCCGTCGGCCACGCGACTTGGGCCAACGTCACGCGACGTCGGGGGCGTTCCGAATCCGCCCAGCGCGGGCGAGACCGCGGGGTGATTTCCTTCGGAATCCATGACGCCGGGACTTGAGTTCTCCGTCGCGATCGGGCTTACATGGTGTCGTGGAAGACGCATCAACTCCCGCCACGGAGCCCAAACCATGACGCCAGAGACCTTCGAACGCATCGCCGAATTCATCCGGACCAGCGACCTCCCCCGCAAGGACCAGAAGCTCGACGGCCTGCGGCGGGCGTACATCAAACGGCACCGCCTCGACCTGGTCGGCGACATGCTGCTGCTGGACGGCATCGCGATCGATCCGTCGGAACTGGAGAACGGGTACTGGCTGTAAGGCCGCGCCGTTCGGATGCGATAAATACGACGCCCCTCACGCCGGAATGCATACGATGACCACCTTCTACGTTGCCACGCTGGCCCGCTACGTCCTGGTCGAGGCGGAAGACGAAACCGACGCCCGCGTCGCCGGCCAAGCGGCGCTCCACGAACTTTACGCCGACCTGCGGGACCGCCTCGGACGGGACGTGCCGATCGAGATTCGCACGATCCGCCCCGCGACCACGGACGAAATCGAACTCTGGCGCTGGCACCACGAGACGCTCGCCCGCGAGGCCCAGTGGCAAGCCCGCCGCCATCCGGCCTGACGCCGCCCGATTCCGCCCCAACGCCCGACGTTTCGCACGTTCGGGCGTTTTCTCGTTGGTCGTAGGATTCTTCAAAGGTCCGCCTCCGTCGCAACGTGGGCCAACGTGGGCGAACCCGTGGCCTCCGGGGCCAGATACCGCACCGGCTTGCCCAGTTCGCCGGCGATTCGGATTTCCGCTTGGACGCCGGCGCTTTCCCGCCAGCCGTCCAGCGTGAGCACGACCACCTCGTCGCAGCGAGCCAACTGCTCCCGGTCGAACCGTTCCCAAACCGCCAGTCGGTCGGCAGGCCATGCTGCGCGATGGGATGCCCGTGGCAGGCGTCGCGGAACCGCTGCTCGCGGGTTGCCGGTTCGGGATAGGAATACGGGTTGCCAGGTAGATCATGCCGTCACCTCCTGTTTTTCTGCCGGTCCGTCGTGGACCCTGAACGCGGTGCTGCGCGAATAGAACCACACCTGCGCAAAAGCGGCCGGTGCCGACGCCGGCTCGATCACGGCGACGACATTCCGCACCTCGAAATCGGGAGAGAAGGGGAGACTGAATCGCGCTGCCGCGACGCGATAAGCCTTCACAACCTGTCCAAACTCGAGATCAGCCATCCGGCAGAACTGAGTCGTCGCCGTCCAAACTTGCCGCTGGTTGAAATACTCGGCAGCCCAATCAATCTGCTTCGGGAACCACTCGTAGTTCCGGCCCGTCCGTGTTGGTTGGACCAGCCCTCGCCGGATCAGGTAGTTGAGCGCCGGCACGGATGCGTTCAGCCCCCGGATCTGCAGTTCCCGACAGGCTCCCAACGTCGTCTTCGGGTAGTCGATCGAGTCCCCCTGCTCAGCGCCATTCGCCCACAGCCGGCCAGGCGTGACTTCGACCGCCAGGCCCACCAGATGCGTGAAGCTGTCTCGCAGCCAGTAATGGCGCTTCGTGGGGATAGGGATGGCGATGCAATCGTGCGCGGGTTCGGTGTGGTTCATTCAGACCTCCTCTCCTCGTTCGAGCCGCTCGCACACGTCGTCGCAGAGCGTGAACGAGATGAACGCCGGCGTGCTGACGACCGAGTCGCCGTTCTCGTTGGTGATGCAGCGCGGCGGAATCCGATGCATCACGAAGTACTGATCGCTGTTCGGGATGACCCGGCCGTACCTGGCCGATTCCCGCTCGGCCGCCTCGCGGAGCGGACGCAGGAAGTCGACGTACCGGCACCCCAATGCTGCACACATGGCTGCATTGGGGACGAAGAATTCGCACTCCTCGAAATACTCGGCGGCCGCATCCACGTCCTCCCGCGTCCAGGTGTCAGGCTGGAACAGTTGGACGACGCCGATTTCCACCAGCAGTTCAAGCATCGGCGGATGGCAGTCGTAACCCCTCTGACGGAGGTGCTGGCACGCCGCAACGGTGCTCAACGGAAACGCCTGGTCCTTTTGCCTCACGTCCGCAAACTCATCAAACGTCAGTCCGAGCGCCATGGGCCTTTCTCCTGAGATGGAAATGGATGAGGGGAGAGCACGTACCGATCACACATCTGATCGCGGGGGATGGTTTCCTTCGAAATCGACGCGAACGGCCTTCGTTCCCGTGAACTTCTCGAAGCGCTGGACGACGATGTCGCAATACAGCGGGTCGAGTTCCATCAGGAACGCCTTGCGTCCGGTCTGCTGGCATCCGATCAACGTCGAACCGCTCCCGCCGAACAGGTCCAGGACGTTCTCGCCGGTCCGCGACGAAAACTGGATCGCCCGCACGGCGAGCTCGACCGGCTTCTCGGTGTTGTGCGATAACCCGACAGCCGTTTGGAATGAGGGGTGCCCGCCGACACTGAGATTCCACACGTCTCCCGAATACGATACCTGGTCGACCCGCTTGATCTGGCGCAACGAGTATTCGCGTCCATCGTGCTCCAGCCGCAGCGGGCAGCCGCGTTTGGCCAGCCGACCGATCTCGTAGAAGTACAGGTAATGGACGCGGCGACGGCTCTGGAACTTTCTGGGGCCGATCGCACCGAGATCCTGAGGTGGTTCGTAGCTGTAATGGTTCGTGCGGTAGCCCACCGATTCCGCGAGCAGGCAGAGCTGCGCAGCCAGATCAGCCGAAACCGTGTTCCCCTGCCAGTAGGAGCGGTTCTGGACCCGGCATCCATCGCCGTTGAGCCAACCTTCCAGTACGGCGACCCGCTTGGAACGCGGGAGCGCAAGACATTCCGGCGCCAGACGCTTGCCGTGCGCCAACCGTCCTCCAAGCGATTCAAATCGCTCGCCCGCATCGCCATCGAACGCCATGACGACCGTGCCGCTGCTCGGTTCGCGCCGATAGTCGTTGTGGTCGTATTCGCGGGCCTGGGGCCATTTGTTCCAGATGCGGTCCGCCAGATCGGTCCGGCGCTTGTGGAGCGAAAAGGCCGGATAGCGGCGGTCGCCATGACCGGCCCGCTGCAGGTGGCCCTGGGCCAGATACAGCCCGAAGAGGAACCAGTCATCTTCGTCCATTTCCGGGAACGGGTCTGTGCCGGACTCGGCCAGGATCGGCGTCATGGTATAGTCGCCGGCGCGGATCTCGTCAGCGCGGACCCAGACGACCTCACCGCCGATGATTCGCCGTCCGCGTTTGGCGGGCCGCCAGATCAGGAACGGGTGATTGTCCGAGGCATCAACTGTGGCGTTTCCCCCCTTGGCCGTGATCCGATACAGACACGCGGATTGATAGGCGTGGGACGAAACGTGTTCAACCCGCTGAAACGTCCCATCGCCCGCGAACACGCAGTCCCCGGCCTGAATCGACTGCACTGGCCGGAATCCCGCCTCGGTCAGGACCGGCGCATGGGGATGCAGACAGAGATGGACCATGCTCTGGGGATTCACCTTCTTAACGTGCCACAGGTCGGTCGCGTTGTTCGGCCCGAAGAACTCGTGGGCGGCCCCTTCCTTCCAACCGTAGAACGCAATCTCGAACGCCCCCATAAAATCTTTTCTGGTCAACACCGGATGCTGCTTGTCCCACACGATCCCCTGGCTGAAGTAGAGACCGTGCTTCTTGAGGAACGGTGGATAGTTGCCCAGGTTCGCGTACCCGCCCCACACATAGAAGCCTCGGCCGGGGAGCAGCACCCGGCTGATGTTGCCGAACCAGGCGTCGAGCAGCCGGTCGAACTCCTCGTCCGACAGGAAGTCGTTGGCCAGCGGGCGGTCTTTCGCCCGCAGCTTGCGGTGCGTCGCTTGCGCTTTTTCCGGATGCCGCGCGACGTCGAGTTTCTGATGGTGGGTTGTTCCCTGGAACGACGAGAGTCCCGCCGCGATGGCGTTGTTGGAACGAGGTTCGACTTTGACTCCGTACGGCGGATCGGTATTGCAGAGATGGATCGGTTGGCCATCCAGCAGCCGGTCGAGGTCATCCGGATTGCTGCTGTCCCCGCAGAGCAGCCGATGCTCGCCGAGAATCCACAGGTCGCCCGGCTGGGTAATCGCCTCGTCCGGTGGCTCCGGCACATCGTCCGGATCGCACAAGCCGTCCTGCGCTCCCGGATCGAGCAGCTTGGCCAGTTCGTCCTGGTCGAACCCCAGCAGGCCGAGGTCGAAGTCCATCCCCTGTAACTCGGCCAGTTCGATCGGCAACAGTTCCAGGTTCCAGTCGGCGATCTCGGCTGTCTTGTTGTCGGCGATCCGCAGCGCCTTGACCTGCTCCGGGGCCATCCCGCGGGCGACATGCACCGGCACTTCGTTGAGGCCGAGTTTCCGGGCCGCTTTGAACCGGGTGTGGCCAATGATGATCACGCCGTCCTCGTCCACGACGATCGGCTGGCGAAAGCCGAACTCCTGGATCGAGCGGGCGACGGCGTCGACCGCGCCGTCATTCAACCGCGGGTTCTTGTCGTAGGGCGTCAGGCGGTCCAACAACCACAGTTCAATCTGCATGATTCAATTCCTGTTGCAACAGAGGGAGTCCGTGTGGGCGACAACAGCCCGACAGAGAACGATGAATTCCTCGTTGGCGAGCGTTCCTTTGGCCCGGTTGACCTCCTTCTGAACGACCTGGGCGTTCTCGATGGTGTGCGCACCGTTGCGGCTGATCGGGATGATGTGGTCCAGTGCAGTGGTGTCCGGCGTGAGCCGTTCACCGGTCAACGCACAGCGGAAATCCTGCCGTTCAATCAGCGCGAGGATCTCGTCGGGCGACGGCCCCTCACCGCGTCGTCCCCTTCCCGATTCCTTGCCAAGTTTCCGGTAGGTTTCGGATTGGGACTCGTGATTCCGGCGGTCGGACCGAAGCCATGCCATGAGCCGAACCAGATCGACCTGGCCTTTTGACGTCATCAGGCCGGCATTCTGACGGTGGCGCAGCAATTGTCGATCGCTGACCACGTAACCCAACGGCGTTGAGTTCAGCAGTCCGAGCAGGTCACCGACCCGGAAGATCCCGTTGAATTGCGATGACTCAACGGGGGGCGATGTTTTGCCCAATACTCCCACGTCCCCTTCGAGGCTTGTCCGCGGGCCCGAGTGTTGAGAGACGCTCTCATTTGCCGTACTGCGGCTTCCCAGGTCAGCGGAGTAGACGGCTTCCGTGATGGCCGGCGTAGGTGTGCCTGACTGCGTCGAATCCTCCACGCGGACGCCATGCTCAGCGCCGCCCGAATCCACGGATCGCGGCAGAGTTGCTGCATTGCGGCTTCCTGATTGAATCGCGTCCGCATCGCTTGAACGGCTCGATTCCATGCGGCATAACCCTTTTTCGGACTGGGAGTTACCATCGTTGGCGACCATGCAAATAAAGAAAGTCTGTTCCCTTCCGCGACGGTTCCCCCTGCCAATTTGGCAGGTGATCGGCTGGAAGGAACCGCTCGGCCTGAAATCCCGACGCCACTGGTGGCCACGTGTTGCGTCGCAGGGCGACTCGCGTTAGTTGGCCAACCTCGGCGCAGCAACGCGACACGGGCCAACGTGGGCGTTGACGTGGTATCATGTGGCCCGCGGCTTGAACTGCCCACACCAGTCGGTGACCAGCACATGAGGGAATTCGCCATAGAGTCGAATCGTCTCAGCATCCCGTTCGATCTCGGGCCCCAGCGCCGGTGGATTGAAGCGGCATTCGCCCTCGGCACAACCATTACCCCAGTCGCCTTCGGCCATTTCACTGACATCTTTGCCGTCGATCTGAAAGTAGTCGCAGTCAAAGCAGCAGCGCACGACGTCATGACCTTTCTGGTTTGTGGACGACCTCTCCCAAGGCGACAGAACCGAAATCCATCACGCGAATCCGTCATCCACCCCCTCACACGCAAATTCACCGCGCGTAGGGGGTGGTGTGACGGATCTCTTTAGAGAGAGTAGGAGAGTAGTTTTTTTCCTATATTTCTTGATGTTTCGCCGTCTGAAATCCGTCACCGAATCCGTCACAAAAGGGTGTGACGGATTGTGCTGGATCCCCTCTTGAAACCCCACCTAAACTTCCCGGTCGTCGTGTTGTGACGCGCCGTTCGTGATGGATTGTGACGGATTCAGCCTTCGTCGTGACGGATTTCCGAGGCGAGTTGATAGCCGAAAGCGGGCTTGGTTTTTGTCGGAATCTCCGCCGATGTGATGTCCCCCTGCGTCAGCAGCGTGCTGACGATCTGGTCGAAGTCGGCCATCTTCAGATGCATCGTTCTCATCAGCTTGTTCCGCCCCATGCGGCCGCCGGCGTCTCGCAGCTTTTTGAGCAGTTTGAGGCACTCGGCGTGGAACGGGTTGTCTGCCACATGGCTCTGCGCCATGAACAGCATTCGGCGCGTCTGATATGTTGCGAATTGCGTAGCCCAGGAGGCGGCTTCGACGTTGATTGACGGCTGACGATGGTCGGCGCTGATCGCATAAAGCAGCGCCAGCTTGCGAATGTGCTCGTTCGTTCGCCCCCAGACCGTCGTTCCGACCGCATCGCCCCGATCTTCGGCTGCCGCATATTCATGCTCGCACTGGCGGCGGGCATCGATCAGCAGCGACTGGGCTTCATCTGTGTATCGAACGATGTGCGGGATCGGGAAGAACTTGCCCAAGTTCCCTTTGCCGGGATTGAAGTTCGCCCAGTAGGTCGCGGTCTCCAGAATGCGCGGCGGGAGTTCCGCAATCTTCGGTTCCTGTCCCTCGCCACGCTTGCCTGCCTCGATGATCAGCATACGGGCGAAGAATCCGTTCGTCAGCATTCGCTCACTCAGGGCGGCGTAGTAGTGCGTAGGGATGGCCGTGCCGTAGATCACCAGGCACGGCTGTTCGATCGTGTCGCCTTGGTCCTTTCCGGCTTTGCGGCGCATGGGAAACACGCTGGCAGCTGCCGAGTACATTGTCAGCAGCGTGCTGAGAATTCCCTCATACCTAGCGTCTTTCGCTTTGTTGATCGACTGCAGGAGACCGTCGATTTCGTCGGTCTGGAATAGCATGCACGACGTGACGTACAGAGCATCTTGCAGCCCCTCTCCAGATGCAAAGTGCTCGCCCAGAGAGTTCGCCTGATCGATGGCATGCAGGATTCGCGTGTTAATGCGGCGCGGCCAGTCTTTTCCTGACGAGGAATGGGCCAGGCTGAGCAAGTAGAGGTTCGTCCGATTATCCGCCTGATCACGGACTCTTCGGCCGCCGAGAAACGCCTGCAGGGCAAGTGCTCCGCCAAACGCAAGCGGCTGATTCGGATAAGGAGCCGTCTCCAGCGAGAAGTCCATAACCTCGGAGATGAACCCCGGCACGCGCAGGAATTCCGTGGGGATTGGGCCGGGATCGGCGGAGGACGGGTCGATCGGCTCATTGTCGCTCGCGACTTCGATTCGTGGGGATGGCGAGGTTTCGACGGCCCGTTCGACCAAGGCCGAAATGTCGACCGATTCCTCGGCTTGGAGCGGCGATACTTCATTCAGCAGCCAACCGCGTGGCTGGCTGTGCGGTTTCGTCGCGGCGCTGGTGACCTTGTGGCGCAGCTCCTTTTCGGTCCACGGCGGTTCGCACCGTGGGTTGTAGTGGTCGAGCAGCAGCGTCAGCGCCCGATCGGGATCGATCTCGAAACCATGCACGAGGACGGTCGCCGCCGCATACGTGGTAGCGTGGCCGCCATTGCCGCTGATCGCCGACGGAATCTTGTCGAGGTAGGCCAGAGCGCGGCGCTCGACGTCACCAACCAGTGTTCGTTGCTCAGTGGGTTTTGAAACTGACACGCGGCTTGTTTCGGGGACGGCGGGCGTTTCGCCGTAACGCAGTTCAATGACCCGCTTTGCCAGGGCGGCAACGCAGGCGGTCAGCATTTCCGCCGGCACGACTGCCGGCTCGCCCTTCAGGATTTCGTAACGCTGGCCGCTGGGATGGATGCTCGGCCCGACGACTGTTTGCCCACCCGTCGACCTCAACTCTGCGATCATCTTCCGTGTGACCGGGTCGCGATGCTGCACCGTCTTCGCATCGGCGGCGATATACCACCAGTGCGAATTCGCTGCGCCGGCGCGTCCCGTCCTGGCCGATGTTGGCGGCAGGTACTTGGAGGCAATTGCCCGCGCCTCGACACAGTCGAGATCGACGTCAACCAGCCCTCCCGACGGTTCGCCAAGGATCATGCCGATGTTGGCCGGCTGATTGAAGTAGGCGGCAAGATCCGCTTCTGTCAGACGGAGCTGCTCCCACTCATTGATGATCGGACGCTTCTGCTTGAACGGAACGGGTACGACGTGCCAGCCGCGGCGCACATACTCACGTGCGGCTTCCAGGGGCGTGGGTGCGTCGTCGCCCGACTGGACCATCCTTACCAGTGCTCCTCCCTGAGGATCACCTCCACCACTCTCGTTCCGCGCACGCGGCTGGCATCACGTTCGGCTTCGTGCGGATTGCGGTAAAGTCGAGGTACGGGAAGAGAGCCGTGGATGTCGACCAGCGTGAACTCTGGGGAGCATCCCGGTTCATCAACGACGATTGCCCAGCCACGGAACGGCCTTGCGGTGGACTTGATCTGTGCGAACTGCATTCATCCCTCGACAGCCTTCGTGTGCTTTTGAATCAACTCGCAGGCCACGCCGGCAGGCGGCCGATCGTCAACGACCTTGCCAGTTGCGATGGCATCGAGGAGAACACCCAGACAGGCCCGAGCATGTGCCAGATGCGAGATGCCGCTTTCGGGGTCGTCATCCTGGCCATCGAGCCATTGCGCCAGGTGCCGCATTGCAGCCGAAACGTAGACGGAGGCGCGGACTGACTTCACCCTCCAGTTGTAGGCTCCTCCATATTTCTGTGCTCCGTATCCGAAGACGACCGCTTCGAGAATGTTGGCGGACTGCGGAACCAGGTGCAGCGCCGGCTTCAGACTTCCGTGGGCATCCTTCGGGTTGGTCGAACCGTCGTCTGTTTCGCTTCGATCGCCCGCTTCGGTGTAGAATCGGAGCACATCATGTTCGGTCATCACGTCGTCATCCTCGTTCGATGAAAGTGCAGCAACGGCGGACCACCACTGCGCCGAGCAATCTGCTTCCCAGCAGTCCTGGCAGAGATGAAGCCGACTGCCGACTGACTCGCGGCTCACGGATTTACGCTGGCAGCCACAGCGGGGAGTCGGCGTCAGCCTTCACCGGCCGAACAGCGGCAGCAGACGTGGCAGCGATGGCAGTCCTCGCAGAGGGACGTCTCGGTTCCACAGCACGTGCATTGAATCGCGGTTTGCTCGTCCAAGGCGGTCCCTTTCAGTCGGAGAAGTGATTGGTCACGGCAGCGATGCAGTCCGCCGGATCGGCGGAGCGCGGGCGAATGACCGGAATGCCAAGTTCGTCCGCGAACGTGCATTCCTGTGTTGCTCCGTGTGAATAGCCGGGGACACGCAGCAGCACATCGCACCGGGCCAGCAGATGCCGGTCATAGGCCAACCAGGTGGAGTACGGTTTCGGCGAAACCAGATGCCAGGCCAGCGTCAGGTGCGGAACGAGCGGCGTGAATCCCGCGTCGAGCAGCGCATCGGCGATCTTGATCACCGCGTGGGTGTTCTCGACGGGATCGGGCTGCGTGTACGGGGCGGCGATGTAGACCAGTGGGGGATGATCATGCGCCGTATTCTGGGGGATGACTCGTTGTGGACGCGGCCGCGTGATCGCAAGTGTCATGACGTTTTCCGAATTGGCGAAATGCAAGAGATTGAACGGCTGAAGAATTTGGTATGCTACCTGAGTCAATAAGCCCTGTTTCATCGAACGCAGATTGCGGGTGTGCAATGTCCACAGAATCCGATTGGATTGAGAAGGTACTCGAGTCGGTCTCCTCGAATTTGGAGTGGCAGAGCCTGGGAGCCATCGCCTTCCGCGTCACGGAGGATCGTGAACTGCTACTCGCTCCCGCGGGTGCGGAAGTAGTGGGTGGCCGTAACGATGGCGAACAGGTCTATTCCGGTTACACGCTGTCGGTATCAGGGGTTGCCGAACTGTTTGACCGTCTGCCGGAAATCCATCTCAACACACAACCGGTCGCCAACCTCAGTCTCATCGGGACGATTGGAGGACAATCTGCGGTCGTGCTGATCTCGACGCATCCGTTTCCTGATGACGAACACGAGTTTCGTGTGCATGGAGACGGTACCTGGGGGCCAAAATAAGTTTTCGCAACGGCCCCGCTACCGGCTGCGAAGAAGCCACGGCTCGAAGTACGCTTGGCGTCCGCCGATGACGACACCGCAGCCGAGGATTGGCTTGTGGGCGAATTTGCGGCCGTATTCAAATTGCAATCGGCCGGCATCGATGCCGCAGCCGACCGACAAGCCGAACACACGAAACTCCGGGTTGGCCCACCACTTCACGCCGGCCTGACCATGAAAGTGGCCGATCACCGTCGAACGAAAGTTGTCCTTTGCCTGCTGGAACGCGGCATCTTGTCCGCCGCGACCGCTGTCGCCGTGGGAGTAGACGACGCCGTCGATGACCAGCTTGGCGAACCGAGGATGGATCGACCAACCCACTTCCCACATATCGGCGTAGTCGCGAAGGAGTTCGGGCGGCAGACCGGCAGTCACGGCCTGACGCTCCGTCAAGGCATCGTGATTACCGATCAACCAGTCTGCCTTGGGGAATGCACGGACCAGGGAGGCGACTTGCTTACGGGCCTTGGCATATTCCAGTGTGGCGTTTCGCAGGCTGGGACTCTTCTCGTGGTACGAAATGGAAGCCCAGTCAACGAGATCGCCAATATGCACCACGCGATTGACGCTGTATTGGTCGGCCACCCGCCTCAGAAAATCGACGTAGCCGCGGCGCATGCCTGGAGCGTGACAATCGCCTATCACGAGGACTCTAGCCACGGAGGGACTCCCATTGCTGAACTGCGGCGATCGCATCCTCTTCCGTGCCGAATCTCCCCAAGCTCACCCGACCACGATGAGTCGAGACGCGCGCTCGCCAAGATCTCCCTTCGCGATACACGTAGCGTGTACGCGAGATCCCCCAACTCCGATTTCGTTGGTTTTCCGCATGGGTTACCATCCTCAGGTTCTCGATTCTGTCATCGCTTCGATCACGGTTGATGTGGTCAAGGAGGTGTGGGTAGGAGTCCATACCATGCACGTAGAGCCAAACAAGTCGTGACCGCTTGTACGTCCGCCCGTCGATTTTGATTCGCCAGTATCCATTACTTTGCAGCCCGCCGGCCAAGTCGCCCGGAGAGATGCTCTTGTGTTTCACCTGCCAATACAGTCTGCCATCGCGAAGTTCGAAGAGTTCGCGGACCTCCCGCTGAGAAAGTCCGAGGGGCTTAATCTCGCGATCACCGTAGATCTCCGACTTGCTCATGCTCTCCTCTCAACGCCACATCAAAATGGCACGTCGTCAAGGTCGATGGCCGCGTAGAACGGACTCGGCTCCGGCTTTGGCCCCAGTTTGTAAGCAATGATGCGTTCGAACTTCTCGCCGGCGACGGAACGCACCGTGACGCACTCGGTGTGTGCCAAAGCGCCGTTGTTCGCCAAATCGGCAGCTTCCTGAGCGGTATCGGGAATCGGGTCGGGTGAGCGTGCCTTCCACCATTGCTCGGCCTTGCGTCGCGCCCAGCCGGTGTGCTCGAAGCAGATCCACTCGCTGACCCAGTAGTCGAGACCGAGCCGATAATCGACGCGGAGCGTCTTCGGGGCGGTTTCGTCCGCGTCCTTCTTGATGTGGACGTTGTAGGTGACGTCCCGGACCTCGTATTCGCAGTCGGTCACCTGGCCGGAGAGAACTCCTGCCTGCGAGGCCTGGGAATCATGTTTCTTCCGCTCCGGCGGCGGAAACTCGTGTCCGCACTGCGGACAGATGGAGTACGCGGGGGCGATGAGCGCCCGACAGGCGGGACATTCCTTGGCGGGAGCCTCACCGGTGCCAATATCGCCTTTCTCGATCACCTGCAGCTGGTCCACAGGCCCGTGCCGGAGAACATTGCCGCCGTAATCCAATACGAGGCAATTCTGCTTGCCGGGATGCAAACGGAACCCGCGACCGACCATTTGGCAATTGCCAAGGATCGTGACCTTTCCCTCGCGCCTCGTGACCAGCGTGCCTAATTCATTCTCAACGCACCAAACACGTTCCCGGGTCGGCGTCTCATACTTCCACGTCGGACGTCCATCATGCCTGGCGGCGACGTGTGCCCGCGTCCCCTCTTTCAGATGCAGGTAATAGAAGTCACCATGATGATGGCGTGATCGCGTTCGTGTGCATCGGAATCCGCGCGTGACGGCACAGATCTGGAGTCGTTCTGCAAATGTGGCATTGCCAGTCCCGATGTGGTAGGAGCGACGCGTCCAACTCTGTCCAACCTGTTTGGCTCCGTCGCCCAGGTGGATGGCCTCCAGCAGGACGCCAAACTGGTGGGCGTTGATGTCGGCCAACAGTCGCGGGCTGAAGTCCTTTGACAGCCACGGTTCCAGGTGTTCCCAACCTCGCAGGTGTCGGTGCCGACCTCGTGGCCTTCCGTGCGAGATTGTCCAAATGGCGACAGTGCTGGACTTGCTGAACTGGGTACGTCTGTTCCGCAGCAGAACGCCGTGCTTCAACCCACAATGCTGGATGACCCGCTGAAACTCGCCAATCCAGGGCTGATGAATCGACTGCACGACATGAATCGCCCTCGTCGAGCGGTTGATGCTTCCGTCGCTCATGACCAGCCCAATGAACCGTAACTCATCATCGGACAAGGGGACTCCCGGACGGTCAATCTTTCCGGCCTTGGGAAGCCACACGCCATTAGAACGCTGCGCAACCTCGACGGCAGGTCCGATTCGCCACTCCGGCCTCGCCTTGGTTCCGAACACGATTCGATGTTGGTCGGTAACTCGGATACTCGTGGCGGGTGTCTCCAGACTGACAAACCTCTCGTCCTTCTCCGTCCAGCGTTCCAGCACGGCAATAGCCGGAATAAACCGTAACTGTTCGGTGTTGGTGTCGAAGGCGGCAACAGGTTCTCCAGGCTGTATGGTCCCCATTCCTGTCCAACCAGACTCTGTCAGAATTTCTGTCTTGGAGTCGAGACAGTACAGACCCGGTGATAGCGTGGGGCGGAGCAGGACAACGCAGTCGACATTGGGCGCATCGAACCCGGTCGTCAGCACGTTGACGTTACACAGGTACTTGAGCGGCGCGTCTTGAAACAGCCCTCGCTGTTCACCGCGGAACCGAGAGAGCAGTTCATCGCGCTCGTGATCCGGCGTCTCACCGCAAACGAACCCGCACTCGATACCGTGCTTCTGCGCCAACACGTCACAGACGTGCCGGCCATGCTGCACGCCGCTGGCGAAGATCAGCACCGACTTTCTGTCCGGCGTGATCTCCGCGATCTCGGCACAGGCCGCTTCGACGAGTGCCGCGTCGTCCATTGCCGCTTCGACTTCGCTGGCGACGAATTCCCCCGCACGGACGTGCAACTGGCTGGTGTCCGCCTTCGCGATCCCGGACTTCGAGATGAGCGGTGACAGGAATCCGTCAGCGATCAACTGCCGGACGCCGACGTCGAAACAGACCGCATTGAGGAAGTGATCCTCCCGACAGATCGGACCGGCATCCAGTCGACACGGCGTGGCGGTAAAGCCCACGACGCGGACCTGGGGGTTGAGCACTCGCGCCTCGGACAGGAACTGCCGGTACATCCCTTCGCCATCGGCGGGAATAAGATGGCATTCGTCGACGAGAATCAGGTCGAACGCATCGAGTTCGCACGCCCGCTTGTAGACGGACTGGATGCCGGCCACGATCACGGCATGCTCCGTGTCGCGGCGTTTGAGACCGGCCGAATAGACGCCCACCGGGAGGTTGGGACAGACCAGCTTCAGCTTGTCGACCGATTGCTGCAGCAGTTCCTTGACGTGGGCCAGGATCAGCACGCGGCCGTTCCAGGTCTGCACGGCGTCCCGGCAGATCGTCGCCATCACCGGGGTCTTGCCGCTGTTGTGATGCACGACAAAGTGGCCGTCAACATACAAGTGATCCCCGTCGAGGACGAAACCGAAATACGGGCCACGGCCACACGGTTGAATCTCGAACCCCGTGCGCAACACGGACTTCTTCTGTCGGCGACAGGGGACTTGCTTGCGTGGCAGCCGGGTGGGAACATCCGAACAATGGCCGTCTATAAGAATTCGGAAGAACCATCCACTCGCCCCAGTCTGGCAGTAACTGAATTTGCGACGGCAATTTGCGGAGAGGCCGAGGCTGCGTGCCAGGAAAACGATGTCTGTGGCAAGCTCAATGGATTTGGTCGTGATCTCGAAACCACTGCGTTGACGAGCGCCGTCCGCATCGATCAGTCCAGCCAGCATCTGAAGTCGGTCGGCCTGGCAGGACACCAAGTACGGCTTCGGGATGAACTTGTTTCCCGAAAGGCAGTCGGCCAGTCCGAGCGTGTGCAGCGCTTCGGTGACCACGTTGAATTTGCCCCGTCCTCGTTTCAGCGTGTAGGTCGGACAACGTCCCCCATGCGAATTGACGACCGTTTCGGCACCGACCAACTCGGCATACCGCTCCCAGACGTCGGCAAGTTCAACGTCGTTCGTTGTCAATTCCACAACTTGCCGGAAGCAACCGTCTCCAATCAACAGCCCCAGGATGTACGCGGGAATCGGCAGATCCTGAGGCGTCGCGAAGTCGACGGGCACGCGATAGAGCTTGCGCAGATGACGCCAGAATCGCGAGCGAGTGAGATAGTCGCGGACTGTGACGTTTTCGACCTCACCTCCTTTGCGGGTGCAAGGCGCTGCCTTTCCCTCGTTCGTGCAAACCAATGACAACACGTGGTCGCCGTTCACGCGAAACGGCTCTCCCCGGCGGGGGATCACCTCAAAAAGTTCATCTTCACCCCGACACAACTGTTGGACGCGGCGAGGTCGACTGTCGGGACCCATCAACAAGTCACCGACGCGAATTTCTTCAACCGGCCGGACCGACCCATCGAACATTAAGATCGGGTGGCCGAACGCGTGGCAACCCGTGGGCAAGACGACGACCGGATTGTCATCCCGTTCCCGCAGATGCTGGTAGACCGCATCGACGGCCTGCTGCTGATAGGGACGGAGCGTCAGCACGATCAGTAGACCTCATAGACCTTAGCGCGGGGTTTGAAACGACGGCTGCGAGACGGATCGCTCCACCAATCCCAGAACTGGTCCTCGACCAGGTCGAGAATCAGGTCGCAGACTTCGTCGGGCGAGCAGACCTCGTCCGTCCCTTCCGGGGACGTGACCTTGAAGAGGAAGTCGTGGTCGAATCCGAATTCATCGGGTTCGAACTGTTCGACCTCCTCGATTTCTTCGAGTGGGACGATACTGGACATGGTGGGTCGTCTTTGTGATCGGGGATGTACGTGGTGATCTCAATCTCGGCGCGGGGCTCGCCATCCGGCGGATGCATCTCAACGACGCCTCTCTTGATCTGGCTGTCGTCGCCAAAGACGCCGGCATGCTGGAGTGAGTCCTAGGTCGCCTTATGAAAGTTGTCCCAATCCCTTCTGCGGCGATCGGGAGGAAAAAGATCGAGTCGAACTTCCAGAAGGCCAGAAAGAGGCTGGCCGACCCGCCCCGCGAGGAGTGCGCACACCTGCTGGCGATACTCGCGACCTGCGCGGCTGAGGAGCGTGCGATAGCCAATGTTCCGGTAATACCGGTTAACGCTCGGCGGGAACGGCAGCACAAAGCGAAGCACGGCTACCGCAGGGGCTGCCCTGTGAGGGAAGGACATAGCGATGTCCCCAGGGTCAACGATCACGTCCGTTTCCAGGGGGGAACACTCGTCGTCGGGGGCGACGGGACGGGCGCGGCGGACGCAGCCGGCTCCTGGCGGACCGAGTTGCGTCCGCGATACCCCTTGATCACGTTCGTCAGTTCATCGGTGTCAACCCGCTTCTTGCAGGCGACCTTGGCGATGAGCGGGAGGTCATGAAGTTCGCAACTGTCCTTCGGCTGCAGGACGCCGACCGCCCGGCAAATCGCCGAAAGCGTCCCCTTGGCAATCTTGACCGTGGTCTCGTTGGCGTTGTTGAGGTTCAGCCGGTCCCAGAGCTTGCGCCCCTTGTACGGACCGTCGATCACGTCCAGTTCCAGTTCGAGGTACGCCCCATCACCGGCTTTCGTCGGTTTCATCTCCGACGTGGTGATGATGCAGAGGTAATCGCCGTTGGGGATCGGATCGAACGAGTCGTTCGGTTCGACGGTCTGGGCATCGAAACCACGCAGGTCGGCCATGAGATTGTCCTCGGTTTGAGAAGAAATGTTGAGTCGGTGCGCAGCGGCAGCGCGGGAAAGTGAATCGCGAATTACGCGCCGTGGCCGAGATACTCGGCATAGGCCCGGAAGTCGAGGGGCATCTCTTCGGGCAGCCCCAACCGGTTCTTCGCCATGTGAGCGGGACGTTCCGTCGTGCGGAGGATGCGATCCCCCGTGCCGATGCCACGCGTGCGGGTCTTGTCGAAGCCTTCGTCCGTCTGCTTGGTGTGGACCTTGTAGGTCGCGAACAGCACCTCGTCGCACCACTCCTGAATCAACGCCGACGCGTGCTTGTTGAGGCGCGGCGAATAACGGTCGTAGGCATCCGTCTCCGGGTTCTCGAACCGCTCGATCTTGGAGTGAGCGATGAGGATCACCATCATCTTCCGCTCGTTGCGGAGGGCGCTGAGTCCATCCAGGACTTCCCGCCAGAGTTCGAGAGCATACGTGTAGCCTTTGGCGAAACCGTAGTCCTCGATCGAGGTGACGTCTCGGCCCCGTTCCGTGGTGGGACGCCGGCGGATGACTTCCTTCCAGATGAGCTGCTCGAGCCAGTCGGCCGAGTCAACGACCACCGTCTGGAAATCGTGAGCCTCCGAATACAGCGCCAGCACCGCCGCCATCGCGTCGTCGAACGACTCGGCCAGCGGGAACCGCGGCGCCTCGATGTTCGCCAGGCCGTCCTCGGTCTGGATGAAGACCGGTTCGGGAGCCATCGCCCCAAAGGTCGTGTTGTGCGTCAGGATGAAGTCATCGGTGACGTACAGCGAATCGAGGGCGTCGATCCGGATGCACTGGCACTCCTTCCGTCCGATCGGTTCCACGCTGCGGATCGTGTGCAGGATATGCCACTCGGGCGTGCCCCATTTTGCCAGATGCTTGGCGGACGAAACCGGCGTGATCTCCTCTGGCAACGAGGCATGGATGCGATACGCCAGCCGACAGACGTGTTTGACGCCGCCCTTGGTGTAGGCTCCCTGCTTCGTCACCACCTTGGCCGATCCGCCGAGTGAACGCACCAGAAAGCAGAAATCGTGCGACAGTTGCCGGCTGACCGTCGTGTACTCGACAGAACCGGGGTGAGTCACGTAGCCGTCACTGTCGATCAGGCCGCGCAACAGTTCCAGCCGCTGTGCGATCGAACCATGCAGATATTCCGGCGGCACGAACTTCTCTTCGGATGGGAGGCCGGACAGTCCCAGTTCTTCGAGAGCCCTTTTGAATGCCGTGCCACGACCGTCCGGCGACACGATCCTCAGGTGGATTTCGTTGAAGAGCACGATTTGGTCACCTTCGGCGGCGACCGCTTCACGGATGCGATCGTGAATGTCCGCTTCAGAATTCGTGATCACGACGCTGGTGCTCGTGTGCCCGTCACCCAGGTAGATGCCCAGAAGCCAGGCGGCTGCGGGCAGATCGTTGGCGTCGAACTCGACCGGCCGCACGCGCGGGACGGCGTGATTGAAATGCGTCCCGTACCGCAGCGATTCGCGAATGTCCCGCAGCGTGCGGACGGCACCGCTCAGTCCCTGCTTGCGCTCGTTGAATGTCGTGGTGAACCAGAGATGGTCATCACAACATTCCGTCGAGGAGCCATCTCGGAAGGTCACGCGATAAACGTCCTTCAGTCCCTGGGGAAAAACGCCCAGCACCCGACAGGACTGGCCATTGGACCCGATCACCCGATCCCCGACTTCCAGTTCCCCCATCGGCACGAACCCTTGGGGCGTCAGCACTCGGGCGGTTAACGGCTGCGCCTTCCCGATCCCATGCACGCCGTACAGCATCACCCGCCGGGGTAATGCCTGCAGACCTTGAGTGACTTTCGACAGCAGACTCATTCAGTTCTCCTCGATCGAGTTGGAGTTATTCGTCGCCATACCCGGCCGCCGCGAAGCGTTCACGGAGTTCGGCCATACGACGCCGGAGCGTCGTCGGGGAAATGCCCAGCTCGCGGGCGACGGCGAGCGGACACTGCTCCTTGAGACGCTCGGCGATCTCGCGCAGGTCATCCGGCAGGGTTGCCAGGATGTCGTCGCAGTCCAGCCGCAGCTCAACCCGTTGCTGATCGCTGACGTCGGACTGCCCTCGAACGCCATCCAGCAATCCGTATTCAGCGGCTTTAGCGGCTTCGGAGAAGGGAATTTCGCTTCGGTAATCGCGTTTCAATCGCCGCTGGTCGCGCAACAGTTCGCAGATCTTCCCGTTGACGACATTCTGGATGAAGGTCGTCACCTTCCCCTTGGCTGGTTCGTACTGCGGCCACTGCCGGAGCAGGTGCAGTGAGAGATCCTGCGCAATGTCGTCCGCCTCGTCCTCGTTGAAGCCGTACTTCCCGGCCAACGCGGTCGCGTTCCGACGGATGAACCAGGTGGCGTAGCAGTCGCCGTGTTTGTGTGCGTGTCCGAATGGTGAATCGTTCATGACGTCCCTCAGGTTGCCGGCCCGCCGAACGTCGCATTCGACGTCGTGCGAGTTCAAGCCGCCCTCGGCGGCCTCCTAAGGGTTATTCACCGCAGACCGCTCTGGCGCGCCGGTCGACCTGAAAAGTCACATACGGAAACGCATCAGTATCACTTTCCAATGTGAAACCAATATTGGGTCAATATTGGCAATCTTGGGCTGACATGGGGCCAATGTGGGTTTTCAGGGGCAATGCGAATGGCCAGAGATCGTGACCCTGAACCCGTCGCAGAATCCGCTCGTGTGGTCGGCATGGTGCCGATCGCAATTCCAACCACGAGCGGAGAAATGCAAGATGACGATCGCAGCCGAACGACTGACGCTGGAACAAAAGCTGGACTTGATTCGAAGCCGGGCTCGTCGCCTCGGCTTCCGCCGGCACGATCTCGAAGACGCCGTCCAGGAAGTGATGCTGGCCATCCTGGAATTCGAGTACGACCCCGACAAGTCGAATGGGGCCACGGAGACGACGGCGCTCACGACGGTCATCGATCGGCGGTTGAAGACGCTCTTGCGATCTCAGAAGCGTTACGCCGGACTTCTGAGCCGGGCCACGGACCAATTGGCCGTCGCGTGCCAAGGCTTTGACGACGGTCCGTACTGTGAGGAAGCCGGTGGCCTCGAGCGCGTGGCCAGCGCTGAACTGGACGAGATTCTGTCATCGATGGACGAGGAGATGCAGGAGGTGTGTCGGCTGCTGATGGAAGGCCTGTCGACGACCGGCATCGCCGAACAGCTGGGAATGGGCTGGCATCGTGCCAACCGCATCGTCGACACGATTCGCGAGCGGCTGCAGGCGGCGGGACTGAACCCAACAGACGTGGAATGACGGGGGACTCCGAGCATGGAAAATCCGTCGAACATCGCTGGATTTCAGGGCGAACTTGAGCCATCAGTGAGTCCTGACGGACCACGTCCCTTGTCGATGGAGTGGATTTCGGACGACCTGCTGCGAGCCACGCTCGCAGCCTGGTCGGCCCGGTATGGACGCTCCCTCAGCCAGGACGAAGCCGTCGAGATCCTAATGAACGTCAAACGTTTCTCGGAAGCACTCATGAACCACGAACGGAGGGAAGACAAATGAACGTTGTGATCTGGGCTCGCGTGTCCTCGCGGGAGCAGAAAGAGGGTTACTCGATTGATGCTCAGCTGCGGGGGACGCGCGATCGCGCGCGGGCGAGCGGCTGGACAGTCCTGCGCGAGTTCTCCGTGGCTGAGTCTGCTAAACGCGGAGCAGAGCGGAATGCCTTCAACGAGATGATCGCATGGGTGAAGGCGAATGCGAAACGCGAGAATATCCGGGCGATTCTCAGCCACAAGCTCGACCGCGTCTGCCGAAATACGCGGGATGCAGTCCGCATGCAGGAATTGGAAGACCAGTACGGCGTCTCGCTGGCGTTCGTTGAAAACCAATTTGGTCCGGGGCCGGCGGGGGCGTTGTCGTTCAACGTCATGGCGGCCGTCGCCCAGTACTACAGCGACAACCTGCGGACGGAGGTGCTGAAGGGGATGGAAGAACGCTGCCGCCAAGGCTGGCAGCACGGACTGGCGTCCTACGGTTACATGAACTGTTCGGATGACAAGGACGAGCCGATTCAACCGCACCCGCAGAAGTCGAGGGGGGTCGTGCGGGCGTTCGAGTTGTACGCCAGTGGACGGCACACGTTCGAGACGTTGGCCGATCAACTCGCCGGGGAAGGCTACACTTACCAGCCGAGCAATCCCCGATTCCATCGGACGGCATTGTCACGCATCCTGCGGAATCGCATCTACGTCGGTGACATCCGCTGGGGAGATCGGTACTACACTGGGAAGCATCGGCCACTGGTCGACCAGCGGACGTTCACGATGTGCCAGGAGATTCTCGATGGCAAGGTTCGTCGAACGACCAAGCAGCTCAACATGCCGCTCTCAGGTGGACTGTTTACCTGCCAGCACTGCGGGGCGATGATTACAGGGGAACGGATTAGACGCAAGTTGAAGGGCGGCGGCGTTCGCGTCCACGATTACTACCGCTGCGCCAACAACTATCCGGACGCCGATCATCCCAGCGTCCGCTGGCGGGCCGACGATCTGGAAGACGCAATCCATGCCGATCTGGAGACAATCCGCATCCCGGATGACGAACTGGCCGACTGGTTCCGCATGGCGCTGCAGGCCACTTTCAAAAACATCGGTGACGTTCAGCGCGAACAGCGGATCGCCCAGAAGAAACGACTCGCCGAGATCGAGGCCATGCAGGAACGCCTCCTGAACGCCTACCTCGCAGGGACGATCGACGAGGCAACGCTGGCCGCCAAGCAGACCCAGCTCCGCGACGAATCCGCCGCCGTGGCCGCGACGTTGGCCACGTGTGGCGACCTTGGCCCGGAGGACGTCCGGGTAGCCTTGGGGGTCTTCGAGTTCGCCCAAAACGCCGCCCAGATCTGGCGCGGTTCAAAGATGCCCCAGAAACGCGAGATCCTGGAATCGGTATCTTTGAACCGCATGCTCGGCGACGTAACTCTCGTCGTGGAAAAGAGAAAGCCGTTCGACGTTTTCGCCGAACGGCCTCTTGTTACAAGTAGTCTGGGCGACAAGACGCCAGTTGAACTCTTCATTGCTGAAGTGCGAACTTGAGATGCCGTGTTGCGGCGGATTTTCCCTGGCAAATCAATAACAGAGTGATCCGAACCGGACTGCCTGAGGCAGTCACACACCTTCGACAATCAAACCGCGATAGACGGCACCGCGATGCCGGTGCTGGGCTGCCTGCTGATAGGCCGGGCTTTCGTACCAGTCGCAGGCTTCATCCAAGGTCGGGAACTCGGCAATGACGACGCCTTCAACATCCGGACCTTCCAGCGTCAGATGCTTCCCGTACGCGGCAAGCACCTTCAGCGGGCGGCCATCCAACGTCCCCTTAACCTTTTCCCAGTAGGCTTCCAATTCGGACTGGTCGAGCGTCTTGTCGCGCATGAACACCACGTAGGCGGGCATGGTTTTCTCCTGTAAAGGTCTGGGAATCGAGATTAGCGTAACCCGCCGGACGCGAAGATGACTTCGCCGGTCAACCAGCCGGAGTCATCCGAGGCGAGAAACGAAACAACTTTAGCGATGTCTCCTGGCGTACCCATTCGGCCCAGAGGGGTCATGGCGACGAGGTTCTTCTCGATGTCATTATCGACGCCGTACAGTCCTGCCTCCTTCGTTCCTTCGCTGAGCGTGGCGCCGGGATTGACGGAGTTCACACGAATCCTTTGCGGAGCCAACTCTTTGGCCAGCACGCCGGTCACGGCATCGAGGCCCGCTTTGCTGGCAGAGTAAATCGAGAATCCGGGCGGATGCGAGCGCGAGGCACCGGAGCCGATATTGATGATGCTTCCACCATCGGGTCCGAAGTACGGGAGCGATTCGCGGATGACCAGCAATGGCCCGAGCAGGTTGATGTTGATCTCGCGGTGGAACTCTTCCTCCGTCAGTTCCGCGACAGACATCGCCTGATAGACTCCGGCGTTGTTGACCAGAATGTCGAGAGAGCCGAAGGTTTCCTTCGCCCGCTCAAAAAGCTCGGCGACATCAGCGGACTTCGAGACATCCGCCTGAATCGCGATGGCACGGCCACCCCCAGCGATAATCGCATCGACGACGGATTCCGCGCCGGTTCGGTCGCTCGCGTAATTCACCACAACTGCCGCACCAGCAGCGGCAAGTTCCCTGGCGATTCCCGCTCCGATGCCTTTGGACGCTCCCGTGGGTGCATCCGTCAGATGGTGGTGGGGTGGGGAAGGGGTGGGGTACCATTTGGGGGAGATATTCCAAACGGAGGCTCGGAGCCTCACAGCCCCAAGGAGGGTATCTCATGAATGTCGAGATTATCGTGCGGATTGATGGGCAGGAAGTAGCGAAGTTGACGGACGAGGTGCCGACCAGCGCAGCACTCCCCTTGGAAGAGCGGGTCGAGCAGCTCAAGCGGCGGGTGGGCAGCGTGCTGATGGAAGTGGGTTGCCGGCAGTTGGCCGTGCAGTTGCGGCGTCCCTGCTGTTGCGGGCGACAGATGGAGAACCGGGGCAAACGCTTCGTCACACTGACCAGCCGGAGCGGCGAGTTCACGTTCGAGCGGACCCGCTACCGCTGTCGTGTCTGCCGCCGCTGGCTGTTCCCGGCCGATGCGGTCGTCTGCTGCGGGCGGCATCGCATCACCCGGCTCTTGGCCCAGACGGTCTGTCAATTGGCGACGCTGGAGCACTACACCCGCTTGGAGCAACTGCTGGCCGATCAGCACGGCGTGCATCTGGGGCATGATCCGATGATGCACCTGGTGCACGAGGTGGGGGGCGTAGCCGAAACGCGGCGGCTGGTGGAAGTTGAGCACTGGCAACAGCAGCCCCGGGAGCAGCGCACCTGGCCCGCGCCGGAGGTAACCCCCGCGCGGGTGTACGTCAGTTGCGACGGAATCATGTACTGCACCAACGAAACGGAGCCGGATCCCCAGCATCCCGGCCAGCAGCGGCTGCGGTGGAAGCAGATGCGGGTGGGCTGCGTCTACTGGCAAACGCCCGACGAGCAGTGGCACAAACGGGTGATCTGGGGTCAGGAGGAGGACTTCCACTCGTTCGGCGCGGCCCTTTACCGGCTGGCCTGCCGCTGTGGCTACCGCCAGGCCGCGGAGCAGATCTTCGCGGCTGACGGGGGCGAGTGGTGCTGGACGATCCACCAAAATTACTTCGGCGACGCCCACGGGGTGCTCGACTGGTACCACGCCAACGAACACCTGTGGGAGACCAGCCGGGCGTTGTGCGCAGATCGCGAGCAGGCCAAACTCTGGGCCACTCAGGCCGAAACAGTGCTGTACGAACAGGGCGGAACGGCCCTGCTGCAGCGGCTTCTAACCGAACGCAAGACGCTGCGCGGCGCGAAACGGCAGGCCGTGGAGAGGCTGGTGAACTACCTGCAACCGAAGCTGGACCGCACGGACTACCCGACCTACCGCCGCCACGGCTGGCAGATCGGCACGGGGATGATCGAGTCCACCGCCCGACAACTCGTCGGCCTGCGGCTGAAAGGACCGGGCATGCACTGGGATCCCGCCGGGGCCACTGCAATGACCGCCTTGCGAGCCCAAGACCTCAACGGCCGCTGGCACAGCTTCTGGAATACACTCACCCTCGCCACTTGACCACCACCACCATCTGACGGATGCACCCTCACGCTAGTCCCATCAAGTTTGCACTTGACGATCAAATTGCCATTGTACTCGATATCAGTGACCCGCATTGTTTCCTCCACGCCTCACTTAGCGCAGCGAAACCCGACGTTCGCTGCGACTTGTTCGGGGGCGAACGCTCCGCGATTCGCACACCGCAATCGGAACGGCTGGATCACATTCCATGATCCGCCACGACGAACCTTGTGCGTTCCCTCACCAGGGCCGGTGGGGTTCGCACTCGTAGACGCAGCATAGGTGTCTTCCTGGAACCAGTCCTGACACCATTGCCAAACGTTTCCAACGGAATCATATAAGCCAAGTCCGTTGGGGGCAAACGCACGGACAGGTGTCGTTGGCACCATTCCGCCTTCGAATCGTCGGGCGAAGTTGCATTGGCTGCCATCGACCTCGTCGTCGCCCCACGGATAGAGCTTGCCTATCAAACCGCCGCGAGTCGCCTTTTCCCATTCCGCTTCGGTCGGTAATCGCTTCCCTGCCCAAGCGGCGAAGGCGCTGGCATCATCGAAGCTCACCAGGACAACGGGATGGTCGTCTCGGTCTTCGGCATAGCTCCGCCAACTCAGGCCGACTATGTTGGCGAAGTCGCGTCCATCGTGGCCCCATGCCGAGCCAACCTTCTCAGCGAGTGTCACATGGCCTGTCGCCTCCACGAAGTCGCGAAACTGCGCGTTTGTTACGGGAGTTTCATCAATCCAATAGTCATCCAGCCAGACCTCGTGGACGGGGCGTTCGAACTCGCCTCCGTGCGCGTCCCCCATCAGGAACGATCCAGCGGGGATTAAGACCATCCCCACGGTTGATGTACTCTTCAGTATTGTGCTCATTGTGATTCCCCTTCCTTTGGAAGCGTCCTGCTTTCGACACAGGTGTGGGGACACCTTTCCGGACTGTTTCACCTCGACTCCATTGCCTCCACGATAGTTTGCTGGAGCGACACAAACTCCGACGAGAACTTGAGTTGACGTCGACGTGGCCGCTTGAATTCTATACAGAATTCCTCCGCAAGTCGATTGTTCTTCAATAGGATCACACGGTCAGCCAGAAAGATTGCCTCTTCAATGCTGTGCGTAACGAACAGGACAGCCATGCTGCGGGACTCCCACAGCGAAAGCAGGAGTTCTTGCATGCGTTCCCGAGTGAAAACATCCAGCGCCCCGAACGGCTCATCACAGTACAAGATGCGAGGCTCGGGATCGGCCGCCAAAGCACGCGCGAGCGCCACTCGTTGGACCTGGCCACCGGACAACTGGCCAGGGTAGCGATGTCGTTCCTGCTCTAGGCCGACGGCAGCGATGTTTCGAGTAATCCGCTGCTCTCGTCCTTCGGTTGATCCGTTGCGGACCCCCAATCCAACGTTGCCCTCCACGGTCAGGAACGGGAAAACGGGATTGGACTGAAACACGAAACCAAAATGCTTTGGAGCGGCCGGACTGCCTTCGCAGGGGATGAACTCCGCAAGGGCGTGCAGGAGCGAAGATTTTCCGACTCCCGAAGGGCCGACGATCGCGACGAATTCTCGCGGACCAACTGTCAGGTTGACATCACGAAGTACTTTCCGTGAGCCATACCCCACGGAGAGGTTCCGCGCGACGATGGCAGGGGTGTCGTTCATGATTCGATCAACCCCAGCCAAGGGAACGTGTGGCGGATCAAACGGGACACCAGTTGATCACAGACGGCTCCCAAGGCACCCAAGACA
>JAHBXV010000065.1 GCA_019636285.1 Planctomycetaceae bacterium | reverse complement strand
GCTTCCCGATTTCGCGGGGATCGCCGAGACCAGCGGGTTTCTGGGAAGCGTGCTGCGATTTATTGACGACTGCAAGCGATCGGAGGTCTGGTCAGAGGCTTTGAAGAAGTGGCTGGGGCGTCGTCGCGACCGATCGCGGCTCCGTCAGCTTCTGGCCATCTATGAGCGTTATCAGGCCGTCCTGCTGGAACACAACTGGTACGACCAGCCCGGACGCTTCTGGCTGGCGATGACGCGAATGCCGGAACTGATCGCGGCGGGACGGATTCCCTGGCGACTGGCCGTGGTCGATGGTTTCGTCGACTTCACGCCGACTCAATACGACCTGCTCGCTCTCCTGGCGACCGTGATCGACGAAATCTGGGTGTCATTGCCTCTGCCGCGCGACCCCGATGATCGGAGCGATCTTTTCGCGCGCGGCGAGCGGGCGGCGGCTTCGCTACGAATGGCGGCGGAGCGGGTCTCCCGGAAGGGAGTGCCGGTCCAGGTTGTCAGAACTCCGTCCGATCGACCGGCTCCGGATCGTCCGGCGGGAATCGACGTGCTGCGTCGCGGGCTCTTCACGAATCCCCGGCAGTGGAAGCCGGCCGAACAGGCTGATGGTGTCGAGATTCATGCTGCCGTTGGCGCCGACGGCGAATATCGCCTGGTTGCTCGAACCATCAAGGAGGAACTGGCTCGCGGGACACGTCCGTCGCGAATCGTTGTCTGCACGCGCGGCAGCGCGGAGCGCGACCAGTGGGAAAGGGCCTTACGCGAGGCAGGACTGCCGGTCTGGTCCGACGTGGAAGCGCCGCTACGACGGCGGCCCGCGATTCGAGCCCTGCTTGAGCTTCTGGCCTGCGAAGCCGCCGACTGGCCGTATGAGTTGCTGATGCGCCTTCTCGACCGACATGACACCCGGCGGGCGGATGAACTGGCCGATGGTCCCGCGGCCCGGGCTGTGGGTCGACTCTTGAGGGAGCTGCGATTGGACCGCGGCCGGGCCGGCATTCTCGAGAGCGTGGCCCGGTATCGCGCCCGGCGTCCGAACGACAGTGTCGCGCGCGTGGTCGATGAGACGCTTCAACGGCTGGATCATTCGCTGGCGAGCTTGCGCTCTCGCGGAACACTGCACGAATGGTCCGACCGTCTGGCGCGTGTGATGCGAGATCTCATCGACACGGCCGACCCGCGCGACCGGGACGACATCGATCTGTTCCAGCGGCTGTTGCGCGATGCGGCTTCGGCCGAACGCCAACTTCACGCGGGACAGGCGCCGACTCACGACTTGCCGACGTTGCAGCAGCGGCTCACGGAATTTCTGGGGAACGAAACGGTCAGCCGTCCGGGACTCGTTCCCGGATCGATCGCGATCCTGGAACCGGAGGATGCGATCGCCCTCGACTGCGAGGTGTTGTTTGTCGCCGGGTTGTCGGAAAGCAGTTTCCCGTCGCGCGAACGGGACGACAGCCTGTTTCGCGCGGCCGATCGCGACGACTTGTGCGAGGCGGGGCTCCCCCTTCCCCAGGCGCGCGACTTGCAACATGGCGAGTTATTGCTGTTCCATGAGCTTGTCACGCGACCAAGTCGCCGGCTGGTTCTCAGTTATCCGGCCATGAATCGCCGGGGACAGGAACTGTTTCCCAGTCCCTTTGTGCAGGCGCTACGGCGGGTTTATCGGGAGGGCGTTCTACCAGTCGTGGAGACAGGTCGGCTGGATCCCGTTCCCGACTGGAACGAGGCTCTGACCGGCGCTGATCTTCGATTGGTCGCCGTGAAGATTGCGAAACAGGGGCGTCCCGAAGGGTGGCGGAACCTTCTGGAACTTCCCAGGACACGAACGGTGGGACTCAACCTCATCGCGGCGGCGGAGGCCGAGGCGTTGCGGTTCCACACACGCGGGTGGACCGATCGCGACGGACAACTCGAACACCCGGTCAATCTGCGCGAGCTGAAGAGGCGGTTTGGACCGAAGCACCAGTTCAGCGCGACGGAACTGGAAGCGTATGCCGAGTGTCCGTATCGCTTCTGGCTGAAGAACCTTTTGAATGTTGAGCCGCTGGCGGATCTGGAATGGCGAACCGACCATGCTGGACGCGGTCAGATCGTGCATGACGTGTTGCGGCAGATGACCGACCACCTCGACGCTGCTGCCGACGAATTGGCAGAGCGGTTTCTGGAATTCACGGATGGTTTGCTCGGTGAGAAGCCTGTCAGTCATCCACTCCAGCGAGCACTGCTGAAGATCGAGCGGCGACTGCTGGAGGACTGTGCGAACGCGTTTGGGGGACAGGCAACCGAATATCGCAGGCGGCTGGAAGAAGGGAAACGACTTCCGACGCGAGTCCTTGCCGAAACACCGTTCGGCGATCCTCCGCGTCTGGAGGGAGAGCGGGAAGGAGCCGAGCCGGGATGCGCGCCGCTCGCGTTAGGATCGTCGGGCAGCCCGGTGCTGATTCGCGGCCGGATCGATCGGATTGACGTTTTCGAGTCGGAGGCGAATTCATCGTTTGCGGTGATTGATTACAAAACAGGCCGAGCCAAGGCGGCGCAGGTCAAATCGTTGCTCGCCGGGCAGGGTTTGCAGCTCGCGCTCTACACGCTCGCGGTCAGTCGGTTGCAGTTGGGGGCCGTCACGGGGAATCCGCTTCTGCTGGGCTATTGGACCATTCGTGAGAAGGGCTTTTCGGCCTCGTTCATGGGGGGCAAACGCACGGGTTTATTGGATGCGAAATTGCTGGCGACACTGGGCCGGGTTCTGGACGGTCTAGTTCCCCATCTGGTCGAAGGCATGCGCGGGGGCCGGTTCGTGGTCGAGAATCGCGATCCCCAGTGCTCCGCCCGTTGCGACTTTCGTACGACGTGTCGCGTGAGCCAGGTGCGCGCGGTGGCCGAGCCGCTGGGGAAAGTCTCGCCCCCCCTGCCCTTCCTTGAGGATGAAGAAACGACGTCTGACGAGGAGCCCTCATGAGTGCCTCGTCCAAGTGTCGTGGACTTGTGATTGGTTCCGCCGAGTCGGGCCTTGGAAAGCAGGTGTCTGCCTGGATGGCATCCCGTCTCGATCCGACGGACGGGTGGCCGTTTCGACCTTGGAAGGCGGCCGAATCGGTTGCCAGCGGTGATTTTGACGTGGTCGTCTGGCAGTTGGAACATCCAGATGTCATTCCCTGCTCCGCCTGGCTTAAGCTCGTCGCGCAATGCCCCATCACGCGACACATCGTCGCGGTCGACTGGTGGTGCGATTCGCTGCTCCGGAACCGCCCGGAGTGGCCGGTTGCGGTGATCGTTCGGCCCGATGCACTGAACGGGCGGCTGGATCGCGAGTGGGGGGCGCTCGCGGATGAACGGGAGATATCGCTGCTGCCCTTCACTGCTGATCGCAACGAACGGTTCCTGTTCGATCAGGAGCGGCTTGATCCCGCTCTGGCCCGACTGGACCGCTGGGGCCATGTTGAATCGCCTGATCGCGAATTGGCGGCAAGTCTGCGCGATTTGCTCTGCGAAAGCGGCTATCGCACGGCTGCGAGCGATGATCCGACTCCTGCCCTGCTGCTGTACGATCTCGATCCCTGGCCGACACGCCGCGCGCGGCTGGTGGACTTGATGACTCAGTGGCCGCATGCGCGAGTCATCGGGCTTGCGGGGTGGCCGGGCGAATCCTTTGACGGATTGCCGCCCGGGGTGGTGATCCGGCCGAAGTTGGCAACATGGCCAACGATCATGGCCGACGTTTGATTGACTTGTCCGGTCACAAACTCCGGTGTACGGCTCGCTTCAAAGGCGAAAGAGTCGCCTGAGGGCGTTCACCAGGCCGTGTTGCTGCCCTTCCCCGGCTTCGTCGCGCAAGGCTTCGAGGGGGGGGTGCAACAGCTTGTTGACGATGCGGGCGACCGACAGCTCCACCTGCTTGCGGTCTTCTTCCGTCAGGTGCGGCACCTTGCGGAAGAGTCGCTCCAGTTCCTGGCGGCTGATGTCGTGCCAGCCTTCGCGCAAGCGGGCGACCACGTCGCTGCTGGCTCGATGGTTGACGTCTCCCAGGAAGCGACCGACTTCTTCCTCGACGATCTGTTGGGCCCGCTCGATCTCTCGCGTGCGGGCGGCGCGGTTCTCATCGCAGGTTTTGCGCAGACTGTCGATGTCGTACAGGAAGACGTCGTCCAGGTCGCCAATGGTCGGCTCGAAGTCGCGCGGCGCGCCCAGGTCGAGAATGAAAGCGGTGCCTCGCCCTCCGGCACGACGAGCCGCCTTGAAACGACTTCGCGTGACGATCGGGCGGTCGGCCCCCGTGGTGCTGACGATGACATCGGCCTGGCCCAGCCAGTGATCGAGCTGGTCCCAGTCGGCGACATAACCGCCCCAGTCGGTCGCCAGTTTTTCCGCTCGCTCGCGACTGCGGTTGACGACGACAATGTCGCCAATTCCTTCGTCCTTCAGATAACGCAGCGTTTCCTCGGCCATTTCGCCCGCGCCGATGATGAGGACGCGCTTGTCGCCGAAGTGGTCGAAGATGCTCTTGCCGAAGTCGCCGACGGCGACGCTCGCGATGGAGACGCGGCCTTCCGAGAGTTTTGTCTCCGTCCGGATGCGGCCCGAGGTGCGAATGGCTGTCTGAAACAGGGCATGGGTCAGCGGGCCGCAGGTGCCAGACTCTTCCGCCACGCGATAGGCCTCTTTGACCTGGCTGACGATCTGCGGTTCGCCCAGCACCATGCTGTCGAGGCTGGCGACCACTTCGTAAAGATGCTCGACGGTCGCCGTCTCGGTGCGGGTTTCCAGTTCACCCACGAATTCGTCGAGAGGAACCTCGTGGAAATCGCTGAGATACTGGGCGACTTGATGCGTTGTCGGCAGCGTGCGGCCCGAATCTGCGGCGGCATACAGTTCGACCCGGTTGCAGGTCGAAAGGATGACCGCTTCGATGCCGGGAAAGCGGCGTCGAAACTCGTCGTACGCGGCGACGGTCCGCGCGCGATCCGGAAACGCGAGCCGTTCCCGGACTTTCAGTTGAGCCTTCTGATGAGTGAGGGACAGCGACATCAGGTTCACGGCGCGGCCTCCTGATCGGCGGCGCGTCCGTGAATGGTCTGGGTGTGCATCTGGCTGGTCAGCATCTGCACGCCGAGCACCGACAACAAGAGGAACCCGCACGACCAGACCGTGAGCGAGGCCACCCGGCGGCCGGGATGTTTCTGCCCGCGTGCCACCTGCGCGAAGAGGATGCACAGCACGACCCAGCCGGCAATGCTGACCAGGACCAGTGGGTCCATCAACAACCGACTGCTATTGCCGCCGGTCAGGAGCATTGTCAAAAGCAGGCCCGTCAGCATGCCGAGCGTCATCAGCGGAACAGCGGACATGATGGCGACGCGATTGAGCCGTTCGAGTTGTTCCAGGCTGGGAAGCAGGAGCCCCTTGCCTGCACTCTGGCGATTTTTCAGCCGCCGATGCTGCCACAAGTACAACAGGCTGCAGATCAGACCGAATAGTACCGCAAGAGCGCCCACGGCCAGCAGTGAGACATGGAGCAGTGTCCAGCCGCGTGGGGCATCTGAAACAAGATTGGGGGAAGCCGTGACAAACCACGACCCGCCCGTAACTACCAGAACCAGCGGCAGCACGACCAGCCCGGCGGCCAGACGGCCATCGATCCAGAGTGTGATGACATACGTCGCCACGACCATCCAGGTCACCACCAGAAACCAGTCCTGTGGCGAACTGAGGAGGGGCGGCAAATTGGTCTGGGCGGCCCGGCTGAACAGATAGATGGTGTGAGCCAGAAACCCGGCCGACGCAAAAATGAGCGTGGCCCAGCGTCCGCCGACCGTCCAGCCGCGCAGCCGTGTCAGTTCGATCGCGAACGCGACGACGTAGCTGGCGAAGAAGCAGAAGATGTTGACGTTCAGCATGAACGGCTCTCTGGGGGCGGTCCGATCAATCGGGGCGACCGGCCGCGGCACGCTACCGAGAGACTCCGAACTCCGGCAGTTCGGACTCGGCGGAGTTCCCATCGACCGGCGTGCGCCGACTCTCTCAATGATATCAGCCGACACAAGCGCGGCCTACCGGGTAGTATGCCCTGAAGGCTTTGGGGAATGGGGCGGCAGTACTCCATTCGCCATGGGCTTCGAAGATTCAGGGAGTGCGACCCCAACGCTGCGCCGTGGCGGTCGCGCGGCCGAAAGATGGCACTGGCTCCGTCCGTGCATCTTATTCTGGAAGAAAGGCTTAAGGCACACTGGCGGAGCCAGTGGCACACGAAAAACAAGCCTTGACGGAACCGGAACTCAGCGGGCTTCGCTTTCGAGCTGGAAGTCCGAGATTTTCTTGTGCAGCGTGTTGCGATTGATGCCCAGTCGGGTCGCTGCCTTGGTCTGCACGCCCTGGCAACTGCGGAGCACCTGGAGGATGAGTTCCCGCTCGATCATCGAGACGACAAACTCGTAGGTGTTGCTGGCATCCGGGCCGGCCTGGGTGAGGCCCAGCGTCACCAGTTCGCTGCAAAGCGCTTCGAGCGTTCCCGGTTTCGCCCGGCTGATCCGCATGGGGGCCTGTCCCCGGACGTGCGGCGGGAAGAGCTCCGGAGTGATATCGCCGTTGGCACAAAGGACCGTGGCCCGCTCCACATAGTTCTGGAGTTCGCGGACGTTTCCCGGCCAGGCGTAACCTTTGAGCATCTGAATCGCATCGTCGCTGATTCGCGGTTGCGTCCGCGCGTTCGCCAGGGCGTATTTTTTTCCAAAGAACTGCACCAGCGCGGGGATGTCCTCGGTCCGGTCGCGCAGCGGCGGTAGATAGATGGGGACGACGTTCAGTCGATAGAACAAGTCTTCCCGAAAGCGGCCCGCATCGATTTCGTCGAGCAGATCGCGGTTGGTGGCGGCCACAATGCGGACATCGACGCGCACAGTCTTCGTGTCGCCGACCCGCTCGAACTCCTGCTCCTGGAGCACGCGCAGCAGTTTGACTTGCAGCGTGTAGCTCATCGAGTTGATTTCATCGAGGAAGATCGTCCCGCCGTGCGCGGCTTCGAATCGGCCCGTTCGGTTCTCGAAGGCGCTCGTGAAGGCCCCTTTGACGTGACCAAACAGTTCGCTTTCCAGGAGGCTGTCGCTGAGCGCGCCGCAATTGACGCGAATGAACGGTCCTGAAGCGCGGGGGCTCAGTTCGTGAACGGCTCGGGCGATCAGTTCCTTACCGGTCCCGGTTTCGCCCAGTAGCAGAACCGTCGCGGAACTGGCAGCCACCTGTCGTGTCAGACGGTAGACATCCAGCATCGCGGTGGACTGGCCGATCATGCCGTTCAGGACGGGACTTTCCATCGATGACGACATCCGCTTGCTTTCCCAGGAACCCTATCGGTGAGGGCAATGGGGGCTCAGCGCCCCTCGTTAGCCCGCCTTCGGTCACTCTTGCCACAAGAGTAGGCGAACTCATGCAGAAATTCCCGTTCCCGACCGGGCAGGCGAGCGTTTTTTCTTGATGTTAAGCGATTTTCAAGCGGCGATGCCTAAGAACAGTGCTAATAATGCGCTCTTTGCGTGCATTTGTGCTGTTTTTTTGGGCAGTCGAGTCTTGGCAGATTCGCCGAGTGAAGCCGGCCAATGCTCTGGGAGGTCGACATACGGCATCCGGCGCGGCATTGAAAAGGCTGCCGTCGGGCGACCCTGCGGCAACCAGCCTGAGGCCAATCGGTCGTTGATCGATGGCGGGGTGCCCACGGAAGGGCGAGGTCTGACCGGCTCACGCGATGGCGCGGGTCTCTCGCCTCGTCTCGCGATCCTGAAGTCGGCCAACTGAGGGTAAAAACGGCCGCTAGGGACGGGGGCCGAGTGCCTCGATTTGGCGGGCGAGACTTCCCGGCGCTGCCCCAATGCTTCCCAAGGCGGTGCGGATCGCGGCGTTGAGTTCCGGATCGGTCGTCTTGGAAAGCGAGTCTTCCAACTGACGGACGAGGCCGGCATCGGCGAGCAACCCGAATCGCTGCACGTGCTGCGTGAACAGTGATGCCGCCGACAACCGCAGGCTGACATCGGCCAAGGGGCGCGCGGCGATTTCCACCAGCCGGTTCTGCGCCGCGGCCGAGGGAATCGCGGCCAGGGCGATCAGCGCGTTGACCGAGAGCGGTTCTTCTTCGGCAATGCGGGAGATTTCCGCCTCAACCGGGGAAATGTCGTAAGCCCGATAGCCGGGGCCGGTTGCCAGCCGTGCCAGCCAATAGGCGGCGAGTTGTTTCTGCTCGGCCCGTTCAGCATCGGTCAATGGCTGACGGTCCATGCGGGCGAGCCACGGACGCAGTTGGCCCTCGAAATCGATAGCCGTCGGAGCATCGGTGATGAAGGTCGCCGGCTGAGAATTGGCGATTCGCCGGGCCAGCTTGCCGCGAAGCGACTCTTCGCCGAGGACGGCGATCGGCAGGGCCGCGGTGCGGGCATCGGCCCGGAAATTCGCGAGTGTCTGCGACAAGTCCCAGCGGACGCAGTTCGCGTGAATGATGACGACCTCGAATCCCGTGCGGGAGGCGGCAATCTCGAAGCCTTCGCGGCCTGTCCGTACCAGGACCGGGTTCAGGCCCATCGCCGAAAGAAACCCACCGACCTGGGAAGCGCGGTCCACATCGGCATCGATGACCAGCGCGGCGGCCATGCCGGTATCCGTCAGGGCGCTGCCCAGAACTTCGACGACTCGCGAGGCCGACGGGTGCGGATCGGGGCTTTCCAACCGGGCGATTGCCAGCGCCGCCAGAAAACGAACGCGCTGGTCGGGCGAGTTCAAAGCAGCCACGACGGCCGATTTTGTTCCCGACGGTTGTTTCAGGATCGCGGGCGAGGCGAGGTCGGACAGAATCCGCAGGGGGCCCGTCGCAGCGCGGTACTGGCCCGCTTCCAGGCAGATTTTGAGGATTTCGCTCAGACCTTCGAGACCCGTCAAGGCAGCGACTCCGGAAACGGTTCCGTCACCCTGGGGCCAGGGCGTTCCCGGTGGAAACGCGTCGGCGGCGGTTCCGAACAACGTCGCCAGCGTCAATAATTGCGTCGGGCGGTGTTCCGGCGAGAGTCGCAACGCGCCCCGCGCGAAGCGGGCCGCGAGGCGGCGAGCCGCGACTGGGAGCGTCAGCGTTTCGCGAGACAGACTCCCCGACTCCTGGGACCAACCCCAGAGTTCGACAGCATTGGCCGAGTCGTCGTAACTGACGGGGGTCGATCGTCCGCTGAACAGGCCGGCCGCGCGGTCGCGAAGGTCGATGGCAGCCGTTTCGCTCGAAAGCTCGTCGACCTTCAGGCGGCTTCCTTCCTGGATCTTCGCGAGTGCCTCGCGGGCGGCCAGGCGAACGCCATCGGCTTCGTCGTTGGAAAACGCCACAATCTCGAGAAAGGGAATTGCGTCGATGGCTTCGAGCCAGCCCAGAACCTGGGCAGCCGCGCCGCGAACCGTTTCGGAAGGACTTTCGAGCGAGCCGATCATCGCGGGGGTAATTTCGGCACCCATCGTGACCAGGGCCGAGATGATGCGATCGCGATCAGCCGGCGTATTGGCGGCGTCCAACCGGGTCACCACCGTCGGCACGGCATCAATCCCGGCGTTCCGGAGATCGTCGAGGGCGACCAGCCGCGCCCGCTCATCGGTTCCCAGAATGCGATCGACCAGTCCATTGATGAATGCCGGATCGCTGGCCTGCCCACGTGAGAGCCTGGCAAGACGCGCCAGCAAATTGGTCGAGAGGGGACGGAGTTCAACCACCTGAGACAACTTGAGGAACGCGACGGTCCCGAATTCGTCCCGTAACGAGAGAATCAGAGCGTCATCCGGGCTGCCGGCGATGAAATTGTCGAGATAGGCGCGTGCCAGATCGAACCGGCCGAGATCCACGAGCAGCAGAATCGCGCGAAAAGTATCGCGAGGGGTCGCGGGTTCGGACAGCAGGGGTGACGGCTCGGGAGGCTTCGCTTCCGGCGGGCTGTCGATAGCGGGCGCATCGCCCGGTTGGGCATAGGTCAGCCCAACGACGAGAACGCCCGTCATCGCGAATGCAGCGGCAGCGGTCAGAGCACGAGTCACAAAAGCCATTCAGCCGACTCCGCTGTCGGATGGCCGCAAGAAGGGCCCGCCGTTTCGCAAATTCTATCCAGGCTGTGTATTTCGCCTAATGTTTCGGCATCGTACGCAGGGAGAGTGGGGGCTGACAATTGAATTTCGGACAATGCGGTCAGATCGGCGCTCCGCCCCCCGGAGGGAGGGATCGACCAGTTCCGCGAGTCTCCCGAGTTCTCCCACCGTCGCGCCGCAGAATCGTTACGCCTCGGAATTCGATCGTAACGAATGTGGCGGAAGTACGACCCGTAATTGCCCGGCAGTCGCCGAACTCGCCGGTACCAGGCGCCGCACTGCGCCCTTCGCCGACTAGGCGATTGAGTCGGGTGGGTGGGGTCGGCCGCTCTCGGCCGCCCCCGGGGCCTGGTCTTAATCGTCGGGCGTTCTTCAAAGAGTAACCTGGGAGCTCGAAGACTCGACCCCAGCCACGCGTTGCCGCCAGGGCGCGAAATTTATAGGCCAACATGGAGAAAACTGGGGGCACCAAGTCTCGACCCCGGCCATCCATCGAACTGATGCGGGTTTACGAATATTGGGCGGAGGTTGACGACTCGCAATCCTGAAGGTTCGGCACACCCTTGACGAAGGCGTCGTAGAACGTGTCCAGTTCACATTCAGCTTGCGTTCGGTCGTGTGCAATCTTCTCCCAACTCATCATCCCTACGTGCTCCCAGCTCTCGCCGTCGGGGAGAAGTCTGATTGCAAAATCGAACGACACGACAGCCAGGACGCTGCAACCGGCGACCAGCCGGTGAATATCCTGCCGATGTTCGTCGTAGAACTGACGTGCCCGCGCCTGCATAATCGTCGGCAGTAGCTGCCCATGAAGCTGCGAGAGTACGGGGGCGTTCTTCCGGTTCCACGCGAGCGAGAGGTCGAGGGCGATGACGCCGGGCTGCTTCCTGTTTGCGATCTGCGTTGCCGCCTTGCGAATATGATCCTTGAGCGATTTGAAGGATTTCAGGCGTTTCGCGGCGATACAGAACTTGATACCACCGGCGACGCAAGTCACGTCCGGCTCCGCACAATCAACCGGTAGCATCCCAGCGTTCTGGCAGTTTGCGGCAAGGTAAAGCTCGAACTGCTTGTCGCGGCCCGGAGACTCATTGAGATCCTGCTGGGGGAGAGCCGAATCTTTAATCACCCGCTTTACGATTGCCTGAAAGTCTGGATTCACTCGCTGTGTATGCAACTGGCCAAGGACAAACCCAAGATGTTGCATGTCCCGCATCGACTCCAGGGCAACCGGGAAGTCCCTGTCCTCGTAGGGGACAAAGCCCCGGTTCACCACTCGGCACATTCGCATGGGTCGGGACGACGGGTGAGGATTCAATCCAAGTTCGCGCAGTTGCTCGATGACCCAGGTCGCATTGCCCGCGCGGGTCTGGCGATCGGCCAATATTGAGCTGGTTTCAGACATACATTACACCATCGTAGCGGATATGGTCGCCGTCCCGCTAACCCCGAACAGCCCGGTTTGCCTGCCGTCGCAACGCTCAAAATCGTCCGCCAACGAAGTGGAAACGGACCAAGGCCGTCTGATTTTCAATCATTCGCTTCCCGCGTTCGAGGAGTAAGCCTTCCAGGAATGCCGGGCGACCCTTGGAATGGGCGACAAGCCGGGCCAGTTCCTTCAGGTCGAGAACGTGGCAATAGTAGCCCGTGGCGAGGAAGACCCTGCCCAACTCGCAGAATACGGCATCCCAGTCTACAGCGTGGTGCATGTCAGAGATGACAACGATCCCCTGACCGATCTCAGCGGCCCTTGCCTTAAGGTTTAGCGGCGCGATCTTCCCGGCAACCTCCGGCGGGTCATTTTCGATCGGTGTGCCGGCTTGATCACGATAGATCGAGTCGCCTCGGCGCAGCGATTTAATGGCCCCTTCCATCTGTCCAATGGCGTCAATGATCTGATTCTGGACTGACTTGCCCTGCCGCCAAGTTTTGCGTTTCAGCCCGGCCGGGGCGACCTTGTTCTGGACGACGAAAATGCCCTCGTTCCCGACTTCAAGTTCCCGTGCCACGGCGAGCACATCACACAGTTCTTCTCTGTCTTTCCCCTCGCCCACCTTCGGGCTGTGGAACGCGCCGAACGGGAAGAGCCCGTCGAAGGCAAGGAAGGTCAGCCGTTCCAACTCCTCGCCTTCATCCTTGTCATCCAGCGACACTTCGCCTTTGCCGGTGACATGGACTTTCAGAGCCTCGGCCTTCTCCAAGGCCAGCCGCAGCTCGCACGACGCCAACACGCTGGGTTCGGTGTTGCCAGCCAAGATCACCTCCACGGCATCGTTCGCCCGCTCCCGTATTTTGAAACCGGCCTCGCCCGGAAGTGCCGGCGATGGTGACAGGGCTATGACGGACTTGGCTTGCGTAGGGTCGAACCGGCATTCAGCCAGGAAAAGCGGCAAGCAGTTTTCATTGTGGAGTTGAAGCGGAAACTCGCCTTGCTCTAGTACAGCAAGTAGGTCAAAGGTTTCGGCATCGTTCCGGCAGCAACCAAACGTGGTGAACGGAGCGGCTTTGTCGTCGTACACGCGCAAGCCGAATGTCAACACCAGGTCGTCGTCGACCTGTACCACCCATGCCATCAGCGACAGCTCCGCCCTGAGCCGGATTTCCCGAAGGAGGTTCGTCGGCAGTTTCGCAACGAGCCAGAGCAGCGGGGGCGGGTTGAAGGCGCGGTCGATGAACACCCCGGCCATTTCGGAGACCATCCGGTCGTGGATTTCAACTGATGGCGAAAATCCCATGTGCGCTCCGCTTTCGTCGGCTCAATGCTCGCATCCTTGGATCACCTTCCCGAAATCTTCAGCCTGCGGCCAGCTTGGCGTCCACGTAGTGGAGGATCGTTCGCGCAGCGTGAAGACTTGTATCGCCTTGATCGGCTCCATCAATTGCTCGGTCACCGTCCCCAAGACGTGGCAAGACGGCCGAAGGTTCGCGCCGAGACCACTCATTGTCCTGCTCCAGCACCCACAGGCGACCAGATGGCTGGGTCAGGTAGCAAATAGATGCAGTTCAGTCCGGAGCGATGAGCCCATTCACCACCTGCGTTAAACGAACTCAGTCGGGTTAACTCACATCCAGCCGACGCCGAATTCCGGCCTCCCAGCTCTGGACACCAGCCAGAAGAATTCTAACGGCATCCTGTGGCCCCGAGGCCGCGTGTTAGAATCGCTCGTGGGCGATCAGATCGTCCCAGGTCTCTCGGCGGCGGATCAGTTCGACATTTGAGCCGTCGACCAGAACTTCCGCGCCACGGCAGCGAGAGTTGTAATTGCTGCTCATCGCGGTCCCGTAGGCCCCCGCGCTGAAGGTGGCGATCAGGTCGCCGCGCGAAACCGGCGGAAAGGCCCGGCTCTTGGCGAGGTAGTCGCCCGACTCGCAGATCGGACCCACGATGTCGACCGGTGGGCAATTGGGAATTTCGCCTTCCAGGTCGGCTGGCATGGGAACAGACGGACGAACCGGCCAGATGCGGTGGAACGAGTCATACATCGCGGGACGGACGAGGTCGTTCATCGCCGCGTCCTGAATGACGAACGTCTTACCCCCCTCGCGCTTGGTAAACACGGTGCGGCTGACCAGGATGCCCGAGTTTCCACAGATGAAGCGTCCCGGCTCGAGGGCCAGGCGGATTCCGGCGGCCTTGACGGGTGGAACAATGACGGCCGCATACGCGCTGGCGGGCGGGCCTTCTTCCTGACGGTAGCTGATGCCGAAGCCGCCGCCGAGATTCAGCCAGTCGATCTTGTGACCGGCCTTGCGAAGATCCTGGATCACCTCGACTCCCTTCTTCGCGGCCGCTTCGTAGGGATCGGTCGTCAGGATGGGAGAGCCAAGGTGCATGTGAATGCCGCGCAGGGCCAGTCGGGGATCGCGGAGGACTTTCGCGGCCAGTTCCTGGACGCGCTCGATGTCCATTCCGAACTTGTTCCCCTTCTTCCCGGTCGTCGTCTTGGCGTGCGTCTTCGCGTCGATATCGGGATTGAGCCGCAGGGCCACCGGGCCGACGGTGTTCATCGAACCGGCGACGTTGGCGATGGCATCCAGTTCGGCTTCGCTTTCGACGTCAAACATCAGAATGTTCGACTCGAGGGCAAAGCGAATTTCATCATCCGTCTTACCGACTCCGGCGAAGACGACCTTCGTCGTGTCGGCACCGGCTGCTTTCACGCGAAAGAGTTCTCCGCCGGAAACGACGTCGAAACTCGACCCGGCCGACTGCATGACCTTGAGAATTCCGAGATTGGAATTTGCCTTTACCGAGTAACAGAGGACCGGCTCAACCTCGGCGAAAGCCGTCTGGATTTCGCGGAGTTGCTGGAGCAGGTAGCCGCGCGAGTAGATCCACAGTGGCGTCCCGTACTGCTCGACCAGCCGGGCGACGGGAACGTCTTCGCAATAGAGTTCGCCGTTGCGATAGGGGAAGGCTTCCATGGTTGGCTAATTCTGTCTTCGCGGAGAGTGCGGGGGAAGGAAGGTGATGGCCGTCTATTGGGCTGGACTTACTGGTGTTTGGCCAGCAGTTCGGCGATCTGCACGGCGTTCGTGGCGGCCCCCTTGCGCAGGTTGTCGCTGACGCACCAGAAAGTGAGGCCGTTGGGATGCGAGAGATCCTTGCGGATGCGGCCGATGAAGACGAGGTCGCTGCCCGTCGACGTGCTGGGCATCGGGTAACCATTCACCGCATGGTCGTCGACCACCTTCAGGCCGGGGAACGAGTCGAACAACTCGCGTGCCTCGGCAACGGTCAGCGGCTTTTCGGTCTCGACGAGAATGGTTTCGCTGTGGCAATTGGCGACTGGAATCCGGACGCAGGTCGGACAGACCTGAATCGATTCGTCGCCGAGAATCTTGCGGGTCTCGTACACCATCTTCAGTTCTTCACTGGTGTACCCTTCGTCCTTGAAGCCGCCGATCTGCGGAATGGCATTGAAGGCGATGGGGGACTTGAACGCCTTCTGCTCGTAACTGCCGCCGCCGAGCGCAGCCTTGGTCGATTCGACCAGATCTTCGGTTCCCGTGACGCCGGCACCGCTGACCGCCTGATAAGTACTAACGACAACCCGTTTGACTCGGGCGGCATCGTGCAGAGGCTTGAGGGCCATGACCATTTGCGTGGTGGAGCAATTGGGACTGGCGATGATCCCCTTGGCCGAAAGCGCCGCCTGGGGGTTGATCTCCGGAATGACCAACGCCACGTCGGGCTTCATGCGGAAGAAGCCCGATTCATCGATGACGCGACAACCGGCGGCGACCGCGGCTGGCAGATATTCGGCCGCGACTTCGTCGGGCGTGCTGGCGATCACCAGATCAACACCTGCGAATGCGTTCGGCTCGAGGAGTTCCATCGCATACGGTTTGCCCTTGAAAGTCAGAGGCTGGCCGACACTGCGGGCGGAAGCCAGAAAACGGTACTTCCGAGCCAGATCCGGGCGCGATTCCAGCAATTCGATGATGATCCGACCGACTGCTCCGGTGGCCCCGACTACCGCCAATGTGCCGAACACAACATTTTTCCTTGAAAGACTTTGTGTGAAATGGTCGTCATTGCCGCCGCGTCCAGGTCTTCTGTCCCGCGACGTCCGGACGATCGCCACGGCATCATACTCACCGCGAATTGAAGTCGGCAAACGGACAAGAGCGGTCGAGAGGCGGTTCAGGGAAAATCCGGAGTGCCGGACCGGTTTGCCGCTGAAGAGTCGCGCGGGAACTCTATACTGTGCGGCTCGATTGTTCGGTTCGGCCTTGGCATCTGGAAGACGGACCGGTTTTGGAAACCTGTATGCGCGGGATAAGTGGACCTCGATGAAAGTCCTGGTGATTGGTCAGGGCGGGCGCGAGCACGCTCTTTGCTGGAAGTTGCGTCAATCTCCTTCGGTGACGGAGGTGTTCTGCGCGCCGGGGAATGCCGGGACCGCGCTCGATGCGGTCAACGTCGATATTCAGGCGACCGATGCGGCTCGCCTGGTGAAATTCGCCAAGGCGGAAAAGATCGGCCTGACGGTTGTCGGCCCCGAAGTGCCCCTGGTCGAAGGGCTCGTCGACATTTTTCTGCAGGAAGGTCTGACGACATTCGGACCCACGAAAAAAGCGGCCGAGATCGAGGGGAGCAAACGCTTCTCGAAAGATCTGATGCGCAAGGCGGGCATTCCGACCGCCGATTACCGGGTGTTTCAGAATCCCCAGGAAGCCCTCGTCTTTCTGAATGAGCGAGAATCGGAGCGAATCGTCGTCAAAGCCGACGGCCTGGCGGCCGGCAAAGGCGTAACCGTCTGCTCCACTCGTGACGAAGCACGTGATGCCGTCAAACGAATTCTGGTCGATAAGGAATTCGGGTCCGCCGGAACGCGGATCGTCATGGAAGAACGGCTGGAGGGGCAGGAAATCAGCATGCTGGCGCTCGTGGATGGGCGCACGATTGTTCCGCTCGAAGCGGCCCAGGACCATAAGCCGGCCTACGACGGAGACACCGGTCCCAACACCGGGGGCATGGGAACATACAGCCCGACGCCGCTGATGACCTCGGAACTGGCGGACGAGGTGATTCAAAAGGTCTTTATTCCCACCGTTCACGAGATGAACCGGGAGCAACGACCGTTCCGCGGCTGCCTGTATGCCGGGTTGATTCTCACGCCGCAGGGGCCGAAGGTTCTGGAATTCAACGCCCGTTTCGGCGATCCCGAAACGCAGCCGATTCTGATGCGGCTGAAATCGGACTTGGCGGAATCGCTGCTGGCCTGTGCTCAAGGGAAACTCTCGGAGATCGCCCCGCTGGAGTGGGATCCGCGGCCAGCCGTCTGCGTGGTGATGGCGTCGGAAGGTTATCCCGGCGAGTATCGCAAAGGGAAAGTGATTCGCGGATTGGACGAAGCCGCTCAAGTGGCCGACTCCAAGGTGTTCCACGCGGGAACGATCCGTGCGGGCGACCAGGTTTTGACCGATGGCGGCCGCGTGCTGGGAGTCACCGCCCTGGGGGACACGATTCAGCAGGCGAAGCTGAAGGCTTATCAGGCCGTGAAGTGCATCCGCTGGGACGGAGCCTGGTGCCGGAAGGATATTTCGGATAAGGCGATGGTGGTCGGTGGCTGAAAGCCAAGAGCGGAAAGCTGAGAGCCAGAGGCTGATTGCTGGCAGCTCGCGGCTGGAAGCTGGCTGCTTCCTTCATGCCAGCTCTTTGAAGTCCGCGAGCACCATTTCCAGGTCATGCTTGAGACGCTTGGGAATGGGCTTGGCGAGTACGGCTTCGATCACGGCGTGGTAGTACCAGATCGTGTTGTCGCGGCCGCCGTTGAAGCGCTGCCAGACGGTGTCGCGACGACTGGCTGGTTCAACGGCGAGATCGCTGACGATGGACCGCAGGTTGTGCAGTTTGTCGCAGGCGGAAACCAGGCACGCCGACTGCGACGCGGTTGCCAGGTGCGCGAGGTACTTTTCTTTTCGCTCGCGCCACGGCGGTTTGGGGACTTCGAGCGCGTCTGTGCACTCTTCAACGATCCGTGCGACTCGTTCGCCGAATCGGGCGAGAACGTCTGCCTGCCGAGGCCGGCCGCCGCAGTCTTCGACAACGTCGTGCAGCAGCCCGGCGATCGCTTCGTCTTCATCCCCGCCGTGTTCCAGCACCAGCCCCGCCACTTGCAGAACATGCGAAAGGTAAGGGATGGTGGTCCGTTTGCGCACCTGCCCGGCGTGCAGAATGGCGGCGTATTGCACGGCCTGTTCAAAACGCGGGCTCAAAGGGGGCATGGTGCAGTCTCGGTGGGTGTTTAGCGAACAGGGGTCAGGGATCAGGGATCAGCAGTCAGAAAAGCGCCGAATCAGGATCACCGGACTCAAACTTGGACTCCGCGATCGTCGGAGAAGCGAGTTTGTGGCTGGTCTCTCTCTTCTGATCCCTGACGGCTGAACGCTGATCCCTCTCCGAAAGCTGATCCCTCTCCATCACGCTCGACGCGCCACTGGTTGTTCGAGCGGGGCTGGCTGGTCTGGTGAGGCCGGCTGGTCCGTGGCGACCGGCTCGAACTCGATCGTGTCATGGGTCTGGTCGGGTAGCGCCGGCAGAACCGGCGTGTCGATCGAACCGGATGACGCTCGCAGTGACAGCGGTCGGAGTTGCAGTGGGGCAGATTCGACGTTTGTCCGGGGGATTCGCGATAGCAGCGGCAACGTGGCGACTCGCAACAGCGTGGACGTCGCGAAAACGGCCATGTAGGCCTCGACTGTCACGCCGAACCAGCGGAGCAGGCCGGCGCCGATCAGAGATCCCGTGACGATCGCGCCGGCATTGCACAGGTTGTACAGCGTCAGGACGCTGGTTCGCTCGCGCTCGGGAATGGCTTCGAAGAAGAGCAGGACCATTGCCAGCTCATAGGCTCCCCAGGCCGACCCGGCGAAGACCTGCAGCAGGAGCAGCAGGAAATAGTTGTCGGTGAGGTTCCAGCCGAACGCCAGCGGCATGATCCCGATCGCGCCGATCCACAACAGGTTGTTGGCACCGGACCGGTGTGCGAAGCGGCCCCAGAATGGCAGACAGACAAACTTCGCGACGAACGAGGAGCCGATCAGCGTGACGTACTCCATGTAGGAAAAGTCGAGTTCCTTCAGCATGTACGGCACGAAGAACGGCCCGGCGACGTAGACCCCGACCTGCATTGAGACCAGGAACGTCAGCAGCCGACCAGTGGGACCGGAACTGATCCGGACCGCCTGCTGCCGCAGGGTCAGAAATCGCATGTTGAGCGGGATCGGTTCCGGTTCCGACTGTCGAGTCAGACACCAGGTCGACATCCACCGACAGACGAAAGCCAGCCCAAACAGGGCGACGTAAGCGGCAATGGCGTCGTCAGTTCCGCGTGTCGCTTGCAGGACGATGCCGCCAATCAGAAATCCGATGAGCGTGGTGGCCTGCTGAATGCGGGTTCGCGTCGCGTAGTAACCGGCCCGCACGGTCTTGGGCACCAGCGTCCCTTGCCAGGTGTTCCACGCTGGACCGGTGGCCTGGCTGGTTCCCCAATAGATGGATGCCAGCAGCATGGCGGCCAGCGGAGTGATCGCCCCGGCAATGGCCGCAATGATGAGCGGCGCGAAGCAGAGCGCCTGAACAGCCGCACAAGTGGTGACCCACCGCTTGTGGGAGCCCAAAAGCCAGATTGCGGCCGGCGAGAGTAACTGCAGAAGCCCCCCCAGGAGGAGCGGGACGCTGGCAATCAGTCCGGCGAAGACTTCTCCCAGTCCGACGGCCAATACGAACGCCTGAAGATAGGTCTCGCCGCTACCGACCATCAGCCCATAGCAGGCGCCGTCGCCAATGCTGTACCGCAGGTCTCGACGCCGTTCCGCCGGGAGCTCGGTCCAATTGGTAACTGGCGGGGAAGAGGGCGAATGCAGGGTGGCGGGCATAATGCGCAAAACGCGGGTGGGAGGGCGAGGCGGGGGCGGGGCAAGGAGCCGACTCGCCAGACAAGAATATCACGAGTCGATTGTTCTGAGAACTGCGAGTTTTTCGGTCAGACAGAGAATCGGGTCAGATGTTCGCGCCTGATGAAACTTCGTGCTGCCAGCCTTAAGAAATCGTGAATGGAACTTGTGGGAACCGGCAAGTTTTGCGATGACTCGCACGCCGGATCACGCAAGTTGGTTCGGTTTCCGTCTTTGGACCGCGACAGGGACGTCGCATTGACCCGCGAATCGCCTCCCCAACGGCTGGTGGAATTGCTTGCCCGCGCCGGCGTTTGCCGCGATCGCGATTGGCGGGCAGCCGCGCGCCTGACGCGGAGGCTGATCGGCGATCTCCCGGCGTTCGATTCGGTCTGGCTTGATGCGCTGGCCCAACTCGGTCGACTGACTCCCTGGCAGGTTCAAGAACTAATCGCGGGTCGTGACCCTGCCTGGAACGACTATTGGCGGCTGCGGCCGGTCGACGGTGGTGGACGGACCGATTGCTGGGAAGCCGTGGGGCGAAACCAGCGGGGCCGGGTGATTCTGCGGCGGATCGATCTCGATCAGCTTCCGGTCGATGGAGTCGCTGATCGCCTGGCCCGCTCGCTGACACGTTGGCGGGAGCACGAAGAGCCCGGCCTGGCACGCTGTCACGAGGTGCGGGTCGAAGACGCCGCCGCCTGGTTCGTTGTCGATCATCCGGGTGGCATGACGTTGGCTGATCTGCTGATCCGTCGCGGGCGGTTTCCGGTTGCCGGTGTGATCGAGATTCTGCGGCAGGCGCTGCGGGCCCTCGCCGGCCTCCACAGCCAGGGCCAGTGCCACGGAGAAATTCGACCGCGAACCGTTCGCGTGACCGAGCGCGGTCAGGTCATATTGACCGACGTCGGCTTGCGGGCCGCGCTGTTTCCCGAGTTCAGCCTGCATCGGCCGCTGATCCTCGAAGACTGCCAAATGCTCGCGCCGGAAATCGGCCAGGGACTTCGTGGGCACCATCCGGGTGGCGATGTCTATTCGTTGGGGTGCCTTGGCTGGCAGTTGCTGACCGGCCGACCGCCTTATCTGACGGCCGATCCCCTCGCGCAACTCGCCATTCGCGGTCGCGAACCGATCGCCGATGTTCGCGACTGGTCGCCCGAGACCCCGGCGGCATTGGCCGAGCTTCTCGCGGCAATGACTCATCTGGATCCGGACCGCCGACCCTCAGCGACCGAGGCACTCGGGCGTCTAGCGACCCTGTCACGGCCGGCGCCACGGCAGGTCGCACGGTTGAACCGCATCAACTCGGCCGACGGCTTGCCAACAAGCGAAGCGGAGCGGGAATCACGAACTCCCCGGGTTGTCGCGGCAGCGGTGTTGATGGCCTGCCTGGCGGCGGCGTGGTACGGCCTCACGGACGGTCAGATCGCAAGTTCCACAACACCGACGCCACCCGTGGCAGCGATTGAGGCCCCTGCCCCGGCGGACAAGAGTGCGCAAGCGCCGGATATCGTACTGACATCCGCAGACGTCGTCCTTGCCGCGAATGTCGATCCGGCGATTGTCGCCGAGGTGCAAGAATACGCGACCAACCGCGTGAAACCGGATATCAGCCTGCTGCCGGAGCCTGATGCCCGCGGTCACGTTCTGTTGTCGAATGATGAGCCCTACCGCCTCCGCTCGATCGAGATTCCCGGCGGCCTCGTCATTCGGGGGACTGGAGACCAGCCCGCGCGCATCGAGCTGGATGCCACTCCGTCGCGGCTGACGGCGACAACCATTCTGCTGGACCATGTCGAACTGATCGTTCCGCCCGATGATTCGAGCGAACCGAGCAAATCGCTGGTGGAACTCCACGCCTCGGGCATCGTTTTTCGCCGTGTGACAATTCGCGCTGCCGAAACGAGTGTCGGCGATTCGGCGGCGTCAGTGGTCTCCTGGCACGCCGTGCCGCATGCGGATCCCCGCTCCGGACAGCTTCGACTGGAAGACTGCATTCTGCGGCAACCGGGAATCGCACTGACCGTATCCGGGGCAGCTCGTCGAATTCGCTCTCAAAACGTCTTGGCCCAGCAGTGCGGACTCCTGCTCTCCTGGTCCCCAGACGACGAATCGACTTCGCTTGCCGTTGAGTTCGAGAAAACCACGGCTCGCGAGACCGGGCCGCTCGTTCAGATGCCGGCGGACATGGCTGGCGAGGTGAGTCAGCCCCGACTGACAATCACGCTGACCGATTGCGTTCTTTCCCCGGCGACTGGCCGGCCGGCGCTGGTTGAATTTGTGGGGGAGACGCTCGCCGACGACTGGAGCGATATGGTCGCCTGCGAGGGGCAAGACAACTTGCTGGCCGAGGAAGCCGAGTTGTTTGGCTGGCGAACGACGGCGCTCCAGCCAATCGCTCCGCTCGATGCCTCGCTGGTGGCGGTGAGCGGCCTGATGTATGACCAGTTTGAATTTGCCGGCCCGCTGACCGATGATCCGGCAGACTCACGCATCGTCAAGAGCCAGGCGGTTCGTTCCCGTTCCGGCGTGCCGGGGTACAGGCTCGACGACGATGGCATGCTGGAGCCCTAGTGCTTTGTCAGGGATTAGCACTCGTGTGCCACTGGCTCTGCCAGTGTGCCTAAGGTTGATGGGCATTAATAAGACGCACTGGCGGAGCCAGTGGCACACGAAGATTGAGCCATCACAAAGCATTAGCCGATTGCGAACTCATCACCAGGGAGAACAGGGTGGTTGCTCGACTGTCGCTTGTCATTCCGGTTTACAACGAGGCGGGCAGCCTGGCGGAACTTGATCGGCAACTGACGCGCGTCACCAGCCAGCTCCCTCTCTCCAGCGAGTTTATCTATGTCGATGACGGTTCGCGTGATGGCTCGTGGGAAGAATTGACGGCCATTGTCGCGCGAACGCCGACGGCCCGGGCGATTCGGTTTCGGCGCAATTTCGGGAAGGCGGCTGCCCTGGCAGCCGGTCTGAAAGCGGCGACCGGCGATGCCATCCTGATGCTGGACGCCGACTTGCAGGACGACCCCGCCGAGATTCCCAACTTTCTGGAGGCCCTGTCGCGCGGGTTCGATGTGGTCAACGGCTGGAAAGAACGACGGCTCGATCCTTGGCACAAGATTTATCCCAGCCGGGTCTTCAACTGGATGGTCAGCCGCCTCACAGGGCTGAAGCTGCACGACCACAACTGCGGCATCAAGCTCTTCCGCAAGGAGGTGGCGGCCGAACTGCATCTGTACGGCGAACTCCACCGCTTCATACCGGTGCTCGCTTATGCGAGGGGCTTCCGCGTGACGGAAATCCCCGTTCACCATCGCCGCCGCGAACATGGGGTCTCGAAGTACGGCTGGAAACGACTTGCCCGCGGCTTCCTCGATCTGTTGACGGTCAGCTTCCTGATGGCCTACCGCCAGCGGCCGCTCCACATTCTGGGGGGCGTGGGCCTGGTCTTTCTGGCGGTCGGTCTCGGCGGCTTGACCTATCTAGCCGTCATCTGGCTGCTGATGCACGCCGTCGGAGCCCTGCCACCCGAACCGATCGGCGACCGCCCCCTGCTGGCCTACTCGATCGCCTTCACCCTCCTGGGCGGCCAGGCCGTCACCTTGGGCCTATTGGCGGAACTCCTGGTCCACTACACCAGCCGCGAGCAGGACGCGTATAGCATCGCCGAAGAGATTTCGGCGAAGTCTTAGCTTCGTTCTCAGGCAGCCTGGGAATGTCGTAGGCTCAGTGCCGCGGAATGCGGATTTCGATTCCGTACTTCGGGGCGACGGCAAAGAGTCTGGTGATGTCTTCGGGGGTGACCGGCGGGGGCTGGGTGGTTTCGTCTTCGAGCACATGCCCGGCTTCGAGGAACATTTGTTCGAGACCGGCTGGGGCGACAGTGAGAAGCATGCGGGCGGGTTTGTCGGTCTCGTTCTTGAAGCAGTGTTCGCTGCCAATGGGCATGTTCAGAAACGTGCCGGGACTGGCGACGATGCGTTCGTTCCCCAACTGGAACGTGATGGTTCCTTCGAGAATGAAGAACGCTTCCTCTTCGCGACTGTGAACGTGTGGCGGTGGCCCGCCGCCGGGCGGTACCCAGGCTTCCATCTGGCTGTAGGTGCCGCCGGTTTCGGCTCCCGTGGCGAGGAGTCGGTAAGTGTCGCCGACGATCGTGAGTCGGGGGCCGGTGCCAGGTGGGCGGATCGTCGCGGGGTGGGTGGTCATCGTTCAATCCTGAGCGGGTTGAGTTCCTTGAGAGCGAAGCCGACTTTCGCGGGCTGGGAGCACGGCGTCGAGCGGCCGGGGAGGAGCGGGGGTCGTGCCTGTCGCCGTTTCCTCCCGGTGCGGTAAACGAAGATAAAATCTTCATCATATTCGCAAGGCATCTTCAATCCGCGCGGATTTTCATCCGATCTTAACAATGGCGGCGACTTTGCCGTGTCCGGGGTGCCGCTATCCATGAATGGCTGTTTTGTTGTCTCGCAGCGTTGTCTCTGGCTTGCGCTGTCGCTTTTCTGTGGAACGCTTGGCACATGGGGTGTTTCACGGGCCGAGGAGTTCCCGGTTCCGAGCCCCTTCGAGAGTGCTCTGGCGGAACCCGAAGTCCCGCCGCCGCTCGCGGAGGGGGCGCTGCCAGTGGTGTCGAACGAGGAACTGCTGCTCCGTCTGCAACAGACTGAGGCCCGGTTGCAGCAACTTCAGGCGGCACAACCCGGCGGCGGAAGCCTGATGACCGCCATGCAGGAACGCTGGGCTCAGGTTCGCGATCCGTCCATCGTGACTGTCGATCAACAGACTCACGGTTCAAGTTCCGCGAAGGACACGACGAAGTGGTACGATCGCCTGAGCATTCGTGGTTACGCCCAGTTCCGATACAACGCCGTTCTGTCGGAAGCGGACGACTCGGCCCCGCCACAGCATGTTGGCGACAGTTCGGTCAGCGACGATCAGAACTTTCTGATTCGCCGGGCTCGCGTGATCGTCTCGGGCGATGTTTCCGACCATATGTACGTTTACTTGCAGCCGGATTTCGCATCTTCGATTCCCGGCAGCCCGGATGCCAATCAATTCGCGCAGATCCGCGACTGGTATAGCGATCTGTATATCGACAAGGACAAAGTCTACCGCGTTCGTATCGGGCAATCGAAGGTTCCGTACGGTTGGGAGAACCTGCAATCGAGCTCCAATCGGCTGGCACTCGATCGGTCGGACTCGTTGAATAGCGCTCTCCGCAACGAACGCGATCTCGGCCTGTTCTTTTACTGGACTCCCGAGGGAGCCCAGGATCTTTTCAAGGAAGTTCTGGACGAGGGTCTCAAGGGGTCGGGTAACTACGGCGTCCTGGGGATCGGCGTTTTCAACGGCCAGGGTGGCTCCCTCATTGAACAGAATGACAATCTTCACGTCGTGGCGCGGCTGGCTTATCCGTTCAAACTCGCCGATGGTCAGATTGTTGAACTGGGGATCCAGGGGTATACGGGAAAATTCACGGTCCTCTCTTCGGCGATTGAGCCGCTGGGAGTGGGGCCAGCCATTCGGCCGCTTGGCACGCTCGAAACCGGAAATCAGGCGGGAATTCGGGACCAGCGACTGGGCGGAACCTTCGTCTGGTATCCGCAACCGTTCGGTTTTCAGGCCGAGTGGAACGTCGGGAACGGCCCCGGCTTGAATGACGCCCAGACGGAAGTGATCGAGCGACCACTTTATGGCGGCTACGCCATGATGATGTATCGGCTGGAGACCGAGGGCGTGGGTGTTCTGTTTCCGTTCGCCAAGTTCAACCAGTATCGCGGTGGTTTCAAGAACGAGCGAAACGCTCCGTTCGCCCGCGTCAACGAGTGGGAACTCGGTCTGGAGTGGCAGTTCAACCCGCAGATGGAACTGGTGACCCAGTACACGATCACGGACCGCACCAACACCCGCGCGCAGTCCACCGGCGAATCTTACCGCCAGTTCGACGGCCATCTCCTCCGAGCCCAGTTCCAAATCAACTACTAATCAGCCAACTCTCAACGACAGACCGCGGCGACGGAGTGGCCAAATCCAGGCCCGGAAAACGAAAAAACCCCTGCAAACAGGGGTTCTTCGTTGGCAGCGATTGCCCGGCATGGATTCGAACCATGACAGACAGACCCAAAATCTGTTGTGCTACCATTACACTACCGGGCAGTGGTTGTCCTGTTCGATTTCGAACGAGGAATTTATAGCGCATCGGAAGATTACTGGCAAGCCAAAGCGAGGAACTGCCGCAAAAGTCGGCAAAAGTCGCCCGTGTGAGTGGTCCTGGCATACCAGCAAGGGTGCCCGGTACATCTTGGGGAAAGCAAGGATGGGATGTTTTCAGGGGTCAGCATTCGCGGTCAGGTTAAACTTTTTGAGCAACCATTCCAGGAGCGCCCGCTGATCGTCGATCGTCGCCCGCCGGACCTGTGCCAGCAGATGAATCCGATCGGGCTTGGGAAGACTGGTATTCTGGAGCCCTTCGTTGCAATTGGTGCAGACGGCACGGAGATTTTGCGGGGAATCATCTCCCCCTTTCGACTTATCGAGAATGTGTCCCATCGTGAGCCGGACCGTGCGATCGCTACCCAGCGGATCCGCATCCCCCGCCGCGACGCCGCACATCTGGCAAGTGTAACCATTGCGTTCGAGCACCCAGGCCCGCGTTTCCTTCGAGATGCTTCTCTTAAACGCGGGCAACCGTTTGGTGGTCTCAGTAGGTATTGATTTGGCTTCAGATCCGCGCGATCTTTATGAGAGAGGATCTGATAGCCCTCTTCATTTCTCAACTCACGCACCCGCCGAGCCCACTCGACCGCGCCACCGCTGGCCGCCTGGATATCGCGGGACTCGACGATCACTCCCAGATTCGCCAGAAAGAAATCGATAATACGTTGCTTGGAACCTTTGGGG
>JAHBXV010000064.1 GCA_019636285.1 Planctomycetaceae bacterium | reverse complement strand
TACTACCTGGAGTTTGCCCGGTTGGCGAATCCTCTCCCCATACGGAAACACCGCCCCCATGTCCCCCGAAGTCCTTTTGAGCAGTTTGCTGATCGGTGGTGGGGCTGGCCTATTGTCCTGGTCGGGGCAGGAGCAGTTCGATCGCATCCTGACCTTCGCCGAAACCGATTTCCGCCAGCAGTTGCGGCGGCTGCGGGTCAGTACCCGGCATCTGCGGGGAATGCTCGTCACGTATTGGGCATTCGTGGGCGCCCTGTTTCTGGTGTTGTGGATTGTCTTCCAGATCCCGGTCTTCGGGTCGGCCATCACCATCCTGCTGCTGGCGTTGCCGTGGTTTTTCGTGCGCCGGTGGGCACAGCAGCGCCGCATGGCCATCGAGGACCAGCTCGCTGACTCCATGGTCTCTCTCGCCGCCGCGATCAAGGCCGGTTTGTCGCTGGCACAGGCCTTGGAGATTCTCGCGAAGCAGTCGCCGGACCCCATCGCCCAGGAATTCCAGCAGATTGTCGGCGAATACCAGATGGGAAAAACGCTCGATCGCTGCCTGGACGAGGCTCGCGATCGGCTGCGGAGCGAGAATTTTGCCCTGTTCGCCGCCTCAATGCAGGCCAGTCGCGAGAGCGGCGGCCGCCTGAACGACACGGTCGAACGCATCGCCATCGCCGTCCGCGAAATGCAGCGGCTGGAACGCAAGATTCAGGCCGATACCGCCCAGGCCCGGACAAGCGCCGTCTACATGGCCCTCGTTCCGTTCGGAATCCTTGCGATCTACTACTTCGTCATCGACCCGGTGAACACCGAGCGGCTGTTCACCACGGTCGTCGGCCAGATCTTTCTGTGTGCCGCCCTCATTTTGAACGTCACCGCCTACCTCTGGGCGCGTAAAATCCTCAACCCGGATATTTGAGGGGTCGAGAGTCGAGTGTCTAGAGTCGAGAGAGAAAAGCAGCGGCCTGATTGCCGTTGGCTAGTCGCCTCTTCCACTGACTGCTGATTCCTGAAAACTGATCCCTGCCATTAACCCCTGATTCCCGACCCACAACTGGCTATCCTCAAGGCTGACTCCTGATTCCTGACCGCTGACGGCTCTGTCAACTGCTGGCCGCTGGAAGCTGGCGGCTGGCTGCTTCTTCCACTGACGACTGATTCCTCTATGCCATCTACCAACGAAGAACGCCCTCTCCGACTCGACCAGTTCCTCAAACTTGAGGGTCTGGCCGATACCGGCGGCATGGCCAAAGTCGCCATCCAAAGCGGCGACGTCGAACTGAACGGGGTCGTCGAGACTCGCCGCGGCAAGAAACTGCAAGTGGGCGATCGCGTCCGCTTCGCCGGCGAAGAGCGCGTCGTCGGCCCGCAATGGTTCGAGTGATTGACGAATGCTCGGGGTGGGAAGGAGAAATCTTGATTCCTCCGATGCCGGAGGCATCGAAGACGGTAGCCGTGGGTCGCGCAGCGCACCCACGGTAAAGTGGACGTTTTTAGAGCTTTCGACCCCTGGCGGGGGTCGCAGAAACGCACGAACGTGTGCGACCCCCGCTAGGGGTCGAAAGAAGAATAAGCGTGGCGATTCCGCAACTTGGGTGCGCTGCGCGACCCAGGGCTACGGTCTTTGACCGCGTCGCGGTCAGGAAAGCCATTGGCGAAACGCACACTCTTCCTAGAATCCCGCACCGAACTGATCCCTGACCGCTGATACCTGACTCCTCTTTGCTGGCCGCTGGAAGCTGGCGGCTGGCCGCATCGGAGACCAATTTCCATGCCCCGCTACGAATACTCCAAATGGGACGGCTCGCAGGAGTTCACGCCCCAGTCGGCGGACAAGGTCTTCGAGCAGATCTCCGAATACATGCTGCAATACGGCGACGAGGTGCTCGACTCGCTGAAAGAGTGGGAAGAAGAGCATCCCGATGTGCTCGACATGCTCATCAAGCAGGGGTTGATCGAACGGGACGGCGAAGGCCGCTATCGCGTCACCCCCAAGGGGATTCGCCGGGTCGAGCATAAGGCGCTCGACGAGCTGTTCGACATCCGCAATCGCGACACCTTTGGCCGCCACGACACCGACTTCAAAGGCATGGGCCAGGTTCTGCACGACGAGTCCAAACCGTACGAATACGGCGACCCGATCACCAACCTCAACATGCACGAGACCATGCGGAACGCCATCGCCAGGCAGAGGGGCGAGCCGCCGATTCGCATTTCCGAAGACGACCTGGTGCTCTACGAAACCGAGTATCAGACCACGTGCGCGACGGTCATTCTCCTTGATATGTCCGGGAGCATGTCCCGCTTTGGCAAGTTTGCCGCCGCGAAGAAGGTGGCGCTCGCGCTGCAGGCCATGGTCCGCGGCAAATATCCTGGCGACTTCCTGCAGATTGCCGGGTTCTACTCCTATACCTCACCGCTGTCCGAGCGAGAGCTGTTGGCGAGCGCCCCCAAGCCCGTCAGCATTTTCGATCCGCGAGTGCGTCTGCGGGTCAATCTCGATCAGCCGCCTCGGTTCGTGCCGCAGCACTTCACGAACATCCACGCGGGCCTTCAACTGGCTCGCAGGATCCTGCGGCGGCATTCCGCCAAGAACCGGCAGATCATTGTCATCACCGACGGCGAACCGACCGCGCACGTCGAAGGCCGGGATCTGCTGCTGATTTATCCGCCGTGCGAGCAAACAGCCCGAGCCACGCTGTCCGAGGCGCAACAGTGCGCGAAAGAGGGGATTCACATTTCCAGCTTCGCCCTCGTCGAAGACTACTTCTATCTCGAACTGGTCAACTTCGTGCAGCGCATGGCCGAGGTCACCGGCGGCGTTGCCGCCTACGGCAACGCCGAGGACTTGGGGAACCTGGTCGTCGAGAGCTTCGTGAAAGGCCGCAAACGCCGCCGCGCCGTCTAGGCCGTATGTTTAATGACTCAATAACCCGACGCGCCAGCGAGGAAAAGAACAGAGCTTCTCTCGCATTCGTGTGCCACTGGCTCCGCCAGTGTGATTTAAATTGATAGCACATAAAAAGATGCACTGGCGGAGCCAGTGGCACACGAACATTCAGCCGTGACAAACTGCTTGAGAGCCGGGGCGAACCTGACATCAGCCTTGCGAGTCCGTAGGTTGGGCCGATCCCGATCCCGAGCGCGAACCAAAAGCCCCGGCTTTCCATCCGGAAGAATGTCAGCCAAACATGCCCAAGCGGATCGTCTTGACGACCTACGGAACATTCGGCGACCTGTATCCGTACCTGGCGATCGGCAGCGAACTTCGGGATCGCGGTCATCAGGTCGTGCTGGCGACGACCGATTTCTATCGGGACAAGGTTCTCGAGCACGGCCTCGAGTTCCACGTCGTCCGGCCGCATGCCCCACCCGATGCCGAGGGACGGGCCGAAATGATGCGAAAGGCCATGAAGTCCTACGGCGGCACGAGTTTCATTCTGAAGGAACTCGTCATCCCCTCCCTGCGGGACAGTTACGACGATCTGATCGAAGCCACGTGCGGAGCCGATCTGCTTGTTGGCCATCCGTTGGCACTGACTGCCCGACTTGTCAGCGAAAAGACTGGCATCCTGTGGGTCTCCAGCGTCTTGCAGCCCATGTGCTTCTTCTCGTCGGACGACCCCAGCGTCTACGCCCAGGCTCCCGTACATTTGCTGCGAGTTTTCGGAGCCGATTTCTATCGCTGGTTGCATGGCTGGCTGATGTGGACCGCCTATTCGTGGGCGAAACCTTGGCATCGCCTGCGGGCAGAACTCGGCCTGCCGCCGACGAAACAGCAGCCATTCTTCGACGGACAGCACTCGCCGCGCCTGACGCTGGCCCTGTTCTCCCGCCATCTCGCCGCTCCTCAGCCCGATTGGCCAGCGTCGTCCCGAATCACGGGCTTTCCCTTTCTGAAGCAAAAGCCGGTCGACTTCACCGCCTGCCAGGCATTTCTCGACAATGGCCCCGCTCCGCTGGTTTTCACGCTCGGTTCCTCCGCCGTGATGACCCCCGGCCGCTTTTATGAGATTGCCGCCGCGGCAACCCGGGAATTGAATCAGCGGGCGATTCTTCTGGCGGGCGACGCCGCCGAAACCATGTCCTTCGGGGACGACCGCATCTTCGTCGCGAATTATCTCCCGCACGATCTGGTGATGCCCTGGGCTTCGGTCATCGTCCATCAGGGGGGCGTGGGAACGACGGCCCAGGCACTTCGCTCGGGCCGGCCCCAACTGGTGGTTCCATTCGCTCACGACCAGCCCGATAACGGGGCGCGCATCACACGGGCCGGAGTTGGCCGTACCGTGTCGCTCAGCCGCTGGCGAACGAAACGTGCCGTCGCCGAATTGCGGCAACTCCTTGAATCGAAACAAGTTCAGGTTCGCGCAGAAGAAATGGGCCGGGCAGTTCGGGCAGAACAGGGGACCATCGCAGCGGCGGACGCGATCGAGGAGGTGCTTGCAAAGGCTCAAGCCGCCTGAGGAGAGCTTGTCGACATGGTGCGGGGGAGCTAAAGTCTTGCGCAGAAGCTCCAATTTCCTATCAGGTTGCGTCAACCAGACCACCTGAATCCGTCACCTGTCGTGTCCAGATCGCACCCCGGAATGAAACGGCTCGCCCTCTTCGGTTCGACCGGTTCCATCGGGACAAGTTGCCTGGACGTCGTCGCCGCCCATTCGGAGCGGCTGACTCCCCGCGTCCTGACGGCTCATCGCCGCGTCAACGAGTTGAACGCGCAATGTTTGCGCTTTCAGCCCCCATTGGCGGTGGTCGCCGATCCGGAGGCCGACCTCTCCGGCTGGACAGCGACATCGACCGAGGTCTGGAAGGGCCCCAGCGCCCTGATTCGTGCCGCGACGCTACCAGATGTGGACGTGGTAGTCGCGGGGCTGGTGGGGGCAGCCGGATTGCCGCCCACGCTGGCGGCCGTTCGGGCGGGCAAGCGAGTTGCTATCGCGAACAAAGAGACGCTGGTGGTCGCTGGGCCGCTGGTCATGGCCGAAGCCCAGGCCAGCGGGGCGAAGCTCCTTCCGATCGACAGCGAGCACAATGCCGTCTTCCAGGCGCTGGCCGCCGGACGTCGCGAGGACGTCAAACAAATAATTCTGACGGCCAGCGGTGGTCCGTTTCGGGGAAGGACGCGTTCTCAACTGGAACACGTCTCGATCGACGAGGCACTGGCGCACCCGACGTGGCGGATGGGGCCGAAAATCACGATCGATTCCGCGACCATGATGAACAAGGCGCTCGAGGTTATTGAAGCGCGATGGCTGTTCGATTTGCGGGCCGACCAGATTTCCGTGGTGGTTCACCCGCAGTCGATCATTCATTCCCTGGTAGAATTCACCGACGGTTCGGTGGTCGCGCAACTCAGTCCGCCCGACATGCGACTCCCCATTCAGCACGCGCTGAGCTGGCCCGAGCGATGGTCTGGAATCAGCCCGGTGATGAACTGGCGCGAGGCAGCACAATTGACCCTCGAACCGCCTGATTTCGAAGCCTTTCCGGCCTTGGAACTTGGCTTTGAAGTGGCCCGCCGCGGCGGCACCTGCGGAGCCGTTCTGAATGCCGCCAACGAAGTTGCGGTAGACCGATTCCTGAACGGTTCGTTAGCCTTTCTGGAAATAGCCGATGCCTGCCGGTCCATTTTGCAGGCCCACGACTTTGACCCAAACCCCACGCTGGAGACTCTGCTCGGGCAGGATCGCTGGGCGCGGGAGGAGATGCGACGGTGGAAAGCCTGATGTACCTGCTGGCAGCAACGTCGGCAGCCGACCTTTTGCAGAGTGTGCTCAATGCCCTGTACGTGGCGGTGGGCCTGGGACTGGTGATCTTCTTCCATGAACTGGGGCATTTCGCCGTCGCCAAGTGGTGCGACGTCCATGTCGAGCGCTTCAGCATCGGCTTCGGTCCGGTCCTGCTGAGTTGGAAGAGCGGCGAAACCGAATACGCGCTGTCTGCCATTCCCTTTGGCGGTTACGTCAAGATGCTGGGTCAGGACGACTCCGACCCCAGCCAGTTGACGAGCGAGGAGCTCGCGGAAGATCCGCGTTCGTACTCGGCGAAGAACGTCTGGCAGCGGATGGCGATCATCTCGGCCGGCGTGACGATGAACGTCATCACCGCCGTCTTCTTCTTCGCGGCTGCATATGGCTTCGGTGTCGAGAATCCTCCGGCGATCACCGGCCAGGTTCAACCCGGCATGCCTGCCTGGCAGGCGGGCATCGAGCCGGGCGACCGGATCACGCAGATCAATGGTCGCGAGATTTCATCCTTCAATGACCTGCTCCTGAATGTCGCGCTGTCGTCCGGCCCGCTTGAGATCGAGGGAATTCGCCGCGATGGCAAGACCACGTTTGACGTGACGATCGTGCCCGACCAGCAGGGAACGCGGCCCAAGATTGGCATTGGCCCCACGGGAAGTCTGCAACTGATCGACAGTCCCAAGCACAACATTCCCGTCACCGTCGCGGGAACAGCCGCCGCGAGTGCCAAGCCCCCGTTCGAGTACGGCGACACCATCCGTGAATTTAACGGCCAGAAGATCGACACGTATGTCGAGTTGCAGGAACTGCTCGCCAGCCGTCCGGTCGAACCGGTCGATGTCGTGGTGGAACGTCCGGGCAAGGATGATCCGAAGAAAACGGAAACGGTCACCATTTCGCTGGGAGCCGATGTCTTTCATTCGCTGGGCCTGCGGGTCGATACCGGTCCCATCGCCGCCATTCGCGACGGTTCGCCCGCCGAGAAGGCCGGCCTGAAGGTCGGCGACAAGCTCGCCAAGATCGACGGCCTTTCGATCGGCACCGAAGTCGACTGCATGCGTCTCCCCAACGAGTTCGCCGCGCGGCATGGAAGCAAAGTGGAAATCGTCGTCGTCCGGCGAACCGACAAGGGACCGCAGGAAGAAGTGACGCTGGAAATTGTTCCCGACAACCTTCCCGGCTGGCTCGATCAACCCGAGTTTCCCGGCGACCCGCTCTCGATCCCGGCAATCGGCGCGGTGATTCACGCGATCCCCGCCGTCGTCGCGACGGTTCCGGACAGCCCGGCCGCCAAGGCGGATATCCAGCCTGGTTCCCTCATCCAGAAACTGGTGATTCTTCCCGCCGAAGGAGCGGGCGGGGACGACGAAGCCAACAAGCCACAGGCCGTCAGCTTTGTCGATATCGCCGACGGCGATAAGAACTCCAACAACTGGGTTCACGCCTATTGGCTCATGCAGCGATTTCCGAATCGATTGGTGAAGCTGTCGCTGATGGAAAAAGGGGCCTTGCGGGAAGTGGAACTGCGGCCTGTTCCCGAACCCGACTGGGTGCTGCCCCGCAGTGGACTCAACCTGATGCTGGCGCGGCAGGTCGAGAGGGCGGACGGCGTCGCGAGTGCGTTTGGAATGGCAATGGCGCGGACGCAGAGCACGATTCGGACAATTTATCTCACGCTGCGCAATCTCGTGACGATGCGGCTGTCTTACAAAGAGCTGCACGGCCCCCTGGGAATCGCCAAGACGGCCTACATGGTCGCCGACCAGGGCTGGGCCGATCTGCTGCTGTTCCTGGGCTTCCTCAGCGTGAACCTCGCCGTGCTCAACTTCCTCCCCATTCCGGTGTTGGACGGGGGGCACATGGTGTTCCTGTTGTGGGAACTGGTCACGCGCCGCAAGCCGAGCGAAAGCGTGGTGATCGGCGCCACCTACACCGGCATGGCCTTCCTGCTGGGGTTGATGACGCTCGTCCTGTACCTGGACGTCTTCGAACACGGCTTCTTCGGGAAATAGCGAATCCGTCCGTGGTCAGCCCCCGTTTTCAGCGGGGGCTTTTTCATTCCGGGAGCCGGGTCCATTCGGAAAACGTCGCGGCCTGGCCGACGCGTGTTCCGCTGGAATCGACGAGGTTCCAGACAATCGCCCGCTCGATGCGGAATCGCTTTCCCGTCGTGCTGATTCGGATTCCCTGATAGTCGTCGACGTACCCGTCGCGCGTGGTCCGTTCGAGCAGTCGCGCGCGCTCGTCGCGGTGGACGGGCTCGGCCGTTTGCCGCGATGGCGTGACGAGCAACGTGGGGATGTCGATTTCCCACAGATCGAGCGCAACCTGGTTGCCATAGTTCAAGATCGGGTCGGCCTCGGTCCCGTGCGAAACCACCACGAACGGCGACAGGAACAGCCGCCGGGCATTGTCGACCGGATCACCCCCTCGGGGGATCAGCTCCTTTCCCAGCCAGCGACGGTACGAGGCCAGCAGAATGTCCGTGTGCTCGACCCAGCCGTGATCGAGCCAGGGAACTGGCGAAGGTGTCATCTTTCCGGTCACCGGTCTTGCCTTAAGGCCCGTGGATGAGTCTCTCAACCTTGCCGGGAATGGTGCGCCAGAAATTGGGAATCCTCAAGGCAAGTTCATTCCAATTTGTCCAGAAATCACCAGTTGCGGAAAACCGTCGCGATTCCGGTGATCCACCGCTCCCGGTGTGCGTTAGACTGGTGAACACGTCTTCCCTGTCCGGTCCTGCGAGTTCTTGCGCAACGCGTCTGTCGTCCATGAGGTGGTTTCATGCACACGCTCTACCTCGTTTGCGCTGTCGTCGGCGCGACCATTCTGGTCTGCCAGTTCGTGTTGACGGTCATTGGCCTGGGGGCCGACGCCGCCGACATTGGCGGACCCGAAATGCACATTCCCGACGACCTTGATGACCTGCATCCGCACAGCGATCACTGGCTGTTCGGCATGTTGTCGTTCCGCACGCTGACGGCGTTTTCGGCCTTTTTTGGGCTGGGAGGGCTGGCGGGCGAATCGGCCCACTTTTCCTGGAGCGAGACGGCTGGGCTTGCCTTGCTCGCCGGCAGCGCCGCGTTTTTTGGCGTCGCCTGGCTGATGAAACAACTCACACGGCTGAACGCCGACGGCACGATCTTCAGCGAAGAAGCGGTCGGAGAGCGCGGAACCGTCTACCTGCGCGTTCCGGCCAACGGTCAGGGCAAAGTGCAGGTGACCGTGCGGGAACAGGTGCTCGAACTGGCTGCCCGTTCGTCCACCGGGCACGAACTGCCAACCGGAACTTCCGTTCGCATTGTCGGCCTGCTTGGTCCCGACGTTGTCGACGTAGTGCCGCTGGAGGAAGTCCCCGGCCATCAACACGCCGGCCAGGAACGGATGGTTGTTCCGGGATAGCGATTCGAGTTGCGAAGACTCGGCCTGTTCGCAGATCGAGAGTCGACTTCGTGCCAACGGTCACTGATGGCCTGCCGACAGGGATGGTGGATTCGTCCGGCCAGGATGGCTGTTCTCTGACAGCACATCTCAAACCTCGGTTGACGTCTTGGGACTTCGAAAAACCCGTGAAGCCTCTTTCGTCTCGAGGGTCTTGAAAACGCTTCCCAAAGAGTCACTTCCCGACTGCGTGAAAGGCCCGATCCATGCCTGATCTGCTTCTTGCCCAGATGAACGACAACACCGCCTTCTATCTTTTGGCCGCTGTCGGCCTTTTGGCGATGTTTTTCTTCGGCTTCGTGGTCCTCCTGGTCTCGCGCTACAAGCGTTGCCCCAGCAACCGCGTCCTCGTCATCTACGGCAAGACCGGCGGAACGAGCACGACCAAGTGCCTGCACGGCGGCGCCCAGTTCGTCTGGCCCCTCATCCAGGACTACGCCTATCTCAATCTCGATCCGATTCAGATCGAAATCCCCCTTCGCGGCGCCCTCTCGGCCGAGAACATTCGTGTCAACGTTCCCAGCGTCTTCACCGTCGCCATCGGCACCACGCCCGAAGTCATGCAGAACGCCGCCATTCGTTTGTTGGGCCTGAAGCGGGTCGACATCGAGAAGCAGGCCCAGGAAATGATCTTCGGGCAGTTGCGTCAGGTGATCGCCTCGATGCGGATCGAAGACATTAATCGCGACCGCGATACGTTCCTGTCCCACGTGCAGAATTCGCTGGAACCGGAACTCAAGAAGATCGGCCTCGTGCTGATCAACGTGAATATCACCGACATCACCGACGAGTCGGGCTATATCGACGCAATTGGCCGCAAGGCGGCCTCGCAGGCCATTCAGCAGGCGCGTGGCGACGTCGCCGAACAGGAACGTCTCGGCGAGACCAAGGTCGCCGAAGCCGAACGCGACAAAGCGATCTTCGTGAGCGGGGCCTCGCGCGATCGGGACATCGGCATGAAGGCCGCCGAACGCGATCAGGCCATTCAATTGGCCGAACTCGACAAGGAACGGCAGATCGGCATTCAGTCGGCCATGCGCGACCAGGCCATGCGGATTGCCGACCTCGAAAAGGAAAAGCAGATCGCCGAGCAGACTGCGAAGTACGTTCAGGAAACGCAGGTCAAGAACGCCGAACGCGAGATGCGTATTCGGACCGCGGAAGCGAACGCGACGGCCATCGAGGGGGAAAACAAGTCGATGGCCTTGATTGCGCAGTCCAAAGCCGAACTGGCCGTCCGCAACGCGGAAGCCTATCAACTCGGCGAAACCCGCAAGCGCGAAGCCGAAGCGGCCGTGCTGGAAGCTCAAAACCGTGCCATGGCCAAGGCCGCCCTCGCTGAAGCCGAGAAAGTCGAAGCCGAGAAGCGGGCCCAGTTGGAAGCGGTCGCCAAGGCTGAAAAGGCGCGGGTGGTCGTCGATGCTCAGGCGCGAGCCGAGAAGCAGCGGATCGAAGCGGAAGGGGAAGCCGCCGCCATCTACGCGAAGTTCGAAGCCGAGGCCCGCGGGCAGTACGAGATTCTCGCCAAGAAGGGGGAAGGTCTCAAGACGATCATCGAAGCGTGCGGCGGAGCCGAGCAGGCCTTTAAGCTGATGATGCTGGAGCACCTCGACAACCTGACCGAAGCCTCCGCGAAGGCGATCTCGAACATCAAGTTCGACAAGGTGGTCGTCTGGGAAAACGGCGGCTCGAACGGCACCAGCAGCACCGCCAACTTCCTGCAGAACATGACCCGCACCCTCCCCCCGATGATGCAGGTACTCAAAGACATCGCGGGCATCGAACTCCCCGAGTCACTCCTGAAAATGGAGGAGGAAGTCTCCCGGAACGGGCATGTTGAAGTGGTGCATGAGGAGTAGATGATTGATTGGGGGATGCCCTGGGTTGCAAGCAACCCAGGGCGAAATGGAGGAGATGAGAGAGTCGGCAATGGATGAGACCTTTCGCCTACGAAATGCGATTCTCTATTTGGCAATTACAGGCGGTGTTTTGTCTCTTGCGATGATTGCTGTTTGCACGAGCATCTTCTTCCTCGAGAATCCGAAAGAGCACGGGTTTAACGGCGAACATTCCGTCCTGCTCGTAGGCGGAATGGGACTGACTGTATGCGGCGTTATCCTGCTCCTTTCGCTGTATCTGCTAGCCGCTTATTTTGTCGAGCGGTTCTCGATCTGCGGTACGACGCTGACTCTACAAACGGTATTGCGGAATCACCGGTTCGACGTGTCCGATCTCGACCGGTTGTTCTGGAAGAGGCACGGTGACGGGCGAATTGTGTTTCGCTGCCAACACGAGAAGCCATACCTCGACCTGCACGGATATTCGGCTGAGAACCGATTGCGAGTCATCTCGGCTCTGCGTGATCTGGTGCCGCATGATCGGCAGGAAGGATGGCCCGAGTTTTGCCATCACGTGGCACTGCGGTTGCGAGGCTTTCTGAAAGCGCAGACACAGCGTGAGCTGATGCCGGGGCAACTACGCATTACCCGCTCGCGCTACGACCGCATGGCGGTGATCGCCGTGCCGAGTTCGGCCATCCTGGCAGTTGCCGTGGGTCTTGGAACCGGCCGATGGCAGTTCCTGGCACTGCCCGCGTTGCTGATCGGTTTCTGGGTGCTCTTGCGATCCACCGTACCAACAACGGGGCGGGTTGAACGCCGATTGATGGCCACGCCATCCGGCCGTGCATTCACCTTCTACTACTTGATGTTCCTCATCCCCCCGATCACTGGCGCTGCGCTTTCGTTGTGGGGAGTCGAAAAATCGATCGTCCGGGCAATCATGCTCGCCGGCGCGGTCATTTCTGCCGTACCAGTACTCCACCTCTGTTACAAGGAAGACAAAAACCGGCGACTCGCTGACGCATATGGCGTGCAAACAGCGCCGGAGCGTTGGCTGGAAGGGGTGAATGAAACGTCCGACGGCACTTGAAGCATTGCGGTCAACTATTCCTTCTCCGCAATGTGACCTAACGCTTCAAAATACGTTCGTCTCGCCTCAGGGTTGAGTCGAAGGCTTAGGAGGAAGAGTCCCAGCGCGGTGAAAAAAACGCCGCTAATCCCGAATAGAATCACTCCCGATCGATCAGACTCCAGGAGCCGTGGAATCAGCACACTGTCGGCGGGGTCTTCTGGCGAGTAATACACCGTCACGGCCTGTTGCGGGAAATATTGCCCCGCCAATTCGTGCGCTGTTTCTGACGATCCACCGGAATGGAGGGGATCGATCTTCGTGCCAAGAAACTGCTGGTTGCCAACCAGGTACTGGTAACGAACGAGTGCCTTTCGCCGGGACCGTCCTGCGTTCCAGACTTCCTCGACCTTCGATTCAACGATGATGCCAGGAGTGGCCACGAACGTACTGCAACGATATGCGCGTAGCACAATGTTTGCGCATTGGGCACCCAATGCAATCCCCAAGGCTAATAACAACGCGGACAGAAGCAGGGGATGCCGCATCGACCAACGTGGCGTTCTTTGCCTCTCGGGAAGAGCCCAGGAAAAGAATCGCGATGGTGACTCTCGCGCCGGAGTCGAGTGCAGTACGGCAGGCGAGTCTCGGCCGGAAGCGCAGGGAGCCATTGTAAACGCCTCCGCGACTCTTCCATCACTTCGCCCCCGGTTGCCCTCAACCGGGGGCTCTTCGCGCGCGGCGCCTACTTTTTCTCGGCCGGGGCTTCCAGTGCGTCGAAGTAACCCTTGATGCCGTCGTGGTAGCCGGGCGGAACCTGCTCTTGCAGAATCGCCTCGCTGACTCCCTGCTTCACCGCGGTGATGAGTTCACGGTACTGCTTGACGACCTCGCCCGTCTCGCCCACGCCCTTGGTCTTCATCGAGAGAATGACCTTGCCGGCTGTCGTGGGAGACTTGGATTGTTCATTGCGGAAGTCGGTTTTGATCGAATCGTCCTCCGGGGCCTCGCCCCCTTTGCCAATGCCTTCTCCGCCCAGACCTTCGCCCTCCCCATTCTTCATCTTGGCCATCATCTGGGCATACAATTCTTCGTAGTCAGCAAGGCACTTGCAGTTACCCGCCTGGTCGCCATCGAGCATTTCGTAATCGTTCAGCCGCTTCGCCTGTTGCAGGGTTTTGAGGGCCTGTTCCAGCGACTTGAGATCCTTCGCCGCCTGGGCGATCTCCTTGAGTTCGGCTTCAGCCAGATCGAGCGATTCCGCCAGAGACTCCATCGCTTCCTGGGACAGTTCATCAAGCTTGCTCATGTCCAACTGCTGCTTGGCCCGTTCCAGGGCAGCCGCCAGTTTCTCCGAGCCAATCTGCTCGTTCGCCAGGCGTTCGAGATTGTCGAGCTTCTCTTTGAGTTGCTGTTCGAGCTCCTGCTTTTTGACGGGATCCTCGGTCTTGCTCAGCTCCTGCAACAGATCCTGCATCTGCCGCAATTCCTGCTTGACCGACTCGGCCGATCCTTCGGAAAGCTCCTTCGACCACTTCTTCAGTTGCTCATTCGCCTGGCCCCCGAAAAGCTGATCCCCCTCGGCCTGCTTCTTGAGCAGTTCCTTCAGCGACTCTTCGCTGATGCGGCGGTAAGCCTCGCCGAGACGCTTCTGTTCCGCGAGAAGCTGTTTCAGGTTCGGCAGCTTCTCGTTCGGCTTCATCCGGTTGAAGGTGTGTTGCAGATCCTTGATCGCCTGTTGGGTGGGATCGGCCTCGTCGCCTTGTTCGCTGGCTTCCTTCACCTCGGCAAGTCGCAATTGCGTCGCCTTGCGCGATTCCTTCAGCCGCTCGGCTCGCGTCTCGTCGAGCTTCGCTTCCGCGACTCGGCCAAACGGGTCGAACTGCGGCAGGTACAGCATCCCCAGCAGGACGACGGCCGGCGGCCAGAACAGGTTCCAGTAACGGTTCTGCCACGCGAACGGCACGATTCGCGCCGCCGTCACATTGCCCGCCCGCTGTTCGGCAGCCAGCAGCACCAGTGGCTGGTATTCGCCCGCCGAACTCGAAAGCTGGCACAACGTCAGAAACAGATCCTTGCCGCCGATCTGCTCGTCCACGCGGCGGGCCGCATCGACTCGCGTCGGCGGTCGCCGGGCCACGAGGCCAATCAGCCCGCCGACCACGACGATGCCAACCAGAATCGGCCACGTCGCCAGTTCGGTCCCCACTCCGGCAAAGCGAGCTATCAGCAGAACCGCGGTCGCGACGCCGCAGCCAGCCAGAAAGCCCACGAGACCCGATCGACCCGCCATCGCCAGCCAGAGCCGACGACGAACATCAACCAGCAACTGCTCGGCGGAGGGACCATTCATGAGAGCACGACCTTCAAAAAGTCGGCGAGAAAGACGGGAACATCGGTCTCTAAAAACGGTAACACTCCGCCACTGGGGGGGCAAGAGGCGTTTTGGAGAGTGGTTGGTGGTTGGTGGTTAGTGGTTGGTAGTTGGTGCGGGAACGACGCGACGCGGCGATGGGGGACGCGGGGAGAGGGAGACAGGCGAACGTCTCAGAACAGGGCTGGTTTCCCCAAGGACCGGCGGCAACTGGACAGTTGCGACAGGTGCATGCCGAAATGACTGGTGAGGATGACGGAAATCGCGTGGCCGAGGGTCTTCAGCGGCGTCCCGTCGAAGAGCGCGACACCATGCGGCCCCGCGAGCACGTCCGGGTCGGCACTCGCTGCCCGGTTGCGTAGACCCGCGTAACCAGCCCGCAATGCCTCGCAGAGTTCCGCCTTGGTCAGACCGAGATCGGCGGAACCGAGGCCATCGCTGCCCGGACCAAACGGCCGCAGCCAACCGGGGTGTGCGATCTTGCCGCCCAGCATTTTCTGCCCGAGCTCGCCGACGATCGCCAGATGGCCCAGAATCCACGCTGGGGTGTGACCATGTCCCGGAAACAGTTCAAACAGTTTTTCCTCCGGAAGATCGGCGACGGTCTTCTCCCAGTTTGCCAACTGAAACTCGTTGATCGCGATTTCGTTCTCGAACATGCCCCCATCCCTCCGTGAACCGGGTCGATTCAGCAAGGCGGCCGGCTCGTTGCCGGTCTCTCCGTCACCCTCACTACTGTGCCGCCTGTTCGAGGACCGACTCCTCGACGTAAATCGGGAGCGGCGGATCGTAATGCACGGCCAGCGCGATGGCATCGCTCGGACGGCTGTCCACGGCGATCAAGTCGCCATCCATCATGATCCGGATACTGGCGAAGTAGGTGTGCTCTTCGAGGTTGTTGATCACCACATCGCGCGCTTCGCCGCCAAGCTGTTCGATCACGTTCTTCAAGAGATCGTGCGTGAGCGGCCGGGGCGGACTTTCGCCCTGCACGCGGCGGTCGATGCTCGTCGCCTCGAACAAGCCGATCAGAATCGGAAAGCTTCGCTCTCCCTCGACCTCTTTCAGAAAGATCACCTGCTGCTCGTTGATCTCGCTGATGATGATCCGGACGAGTTCCACCTGCACCAGCACGACTCACCTCACTCCACGATCGAAATGTCCCTGGATCGCACCGTCGATTCGCGCCGGCGGAAGCCCCCATGCAGACTACTGCGCGTCCTCGGCGGCGGCAATCAGTCGCCCTCTTCCGCAGATGCCGGAGAACATCGCGGAGGTTAGCCGCGACCCGCAGGGGAGCGCTGCCCCCGACTCGTGCTGGCAAAGATTTCACCGCGGCCGATGCCCGCCAAACGCCGCGAAGCACAGGTGCTTGTGCAGCACATCCAGTCGCTCCAGGCCGCATGCTTGCATCACTCCAAGCTGATAGGTCAGCGAACGCGGCGAATCTTCGCGGGCAATGTAGTCGAACACGTGATCGCGATAGGCTTCGTCCTTGAGGGCGGTCAGGTAGTTTCCGTAGCCCTCGCGCTGGATCGCCTCAACGGCCGGATGTTCGTGTTCGACGAGATCGAACACCCACAGCGAACCACCCGGCCGAAGCGCTGCGACCAGCTTCTGAAAGACAGATTCCCACTCTTCGTCGGTTCGCAAATGGTGCAGCACGGCGGCGGCGAGGATGATGTCGGTCGATTCCAGCGGAATGTCGAGCTCGCGAACATCGCCCTGCCGCAGGTCGATCGTGCCGCTCGTCACGGCCGAGATACGTTCCCGCGCGCGTTCGAGCATCGGCTGGCTCAAGTCGACGAGCGTCGCGTTCAGATTCGGCAACTCCTGCAAGAGTCGTAGCGTGTAATTCCCTGCCCCGCAGCCCAGGTCGAGAACGTGCTTCGCGGCAGGAGTCGAACGGGTCGCCGCGATCGCGATCTGATCCATCGCCAGTCGGGCATCGACCGTGGATGTCTGGCCCGTCTCCAGATTCGAAAAGCGTTCCACGTCGGCGTCGAACCGCCGCCGGATTTCATCGGGTGACGACTTATCAGCCGGTCCGTACCGCTTCACGGACATGAGATTCTCCCAGGAAGGCGCGCAACGACACCCACCGAGCATCGCGAGATGGCGGCGAAATGGTCAACCGATCAGGCCGACCAGCTTCGCACGTGGGGTTCGGGAGGAACCGGGTGAACGGAGTTTCCGGGCAACTCCACGCGGCCTGATGCGGGGGGCATGGTACCCGTCGCCTCGATCTGGTCGCACAGCTCTTTCCAGGTCTCGCGATACGCGGCCAGCACGCGCAAGGCATCATCCACGGACGAGGACCGCTGATGGAGATCGGCTTCCGCGAGGCTGCGCAGCACGAAGGCGAGGAGTGCCTTGGTTGTCCCAATCAACTCCGGGGCTTCGTCGGGCCGCAGTCCGGCGAGCAGCTCGGCCACGCAGTCGCGGGCTTTTCCGAGATGCAGGCTCGTCTGCTCGCGGTCGCCCGCGGCAAGCGCTGCTTTTCCGCGCAAGGTTCCTCGGATTGCCCCTTCCACCACCATCAAATGCAGGCGGACGGGAGAGGCCGTCAGTACCCGGGTTTCCAGATAGGCTTCGGCAACCTGGCTCACAACGAATCCGTTCGCTTTCAGGCCCATCGAGCGCGACGGGGAACGAGTCGGCGGAAAATCCACCGCCCCGGTTCTCAGCAATCGGCCGGATGCCGTAGCGAGTTACAACCGGGAGCGCACGGTCCGACAACTTGCCGGAAGAGTCAGAATCCGCATGACCGCGCAACTCGCCCGGCTGTTCGCGGCCGCTCGCCCTGATGACCGCGCGCTATGACGACTTCGCCGCGGCCCGGGCATTGGAAATGATGTTGTCGAGCGCCCCCAGCGTCTGCTGCTGCGATTGCAGGCCACCCAGAATGGTTTCCATGTTGATGAACTGCCGCAACAGCCGCTCTTTGTTTCCGGCCAGCAGCAGTTCCATCTGTTGCAACCGCGTATCCATCGCGTCGACTGTCTTTTGCAGGGCCTCGTTCTCGGTCACCAGCGAACCGGTGAACTTGTCGGTGTACGAGTCGAGCGCGTCTTGCAGTTTCTTCGCGAAGCCGGACGTCGTATCGGTAAAGAGTGCCGAAACCGCCTCGGGATTGTCGTCGAGCGCGGCGGTCAGGCGATCGGTATTCAGCGACAGTTTCCCAGTGCTGCCGACAGTGATCCCGATATCCGACAGTCCGTTGTAAAGATCGTCCGTGCCGTTGGTTTGGCTGTTAATCATTCCGTTGAAACGGGATCCCATTCGGATGACCGTTGCGGAACCTTGCAGCGGCCCGCGCGTGAGCGTCGACGTGTCGAACCCGCTCAGGGCCTTCGAGAGATCGACATAGGCGTTATAGCCCGCGATGAACGAATCGATCGCCGAGAAAATCTTGTCGCGGTTGAGCGTCGCCGTCACCGATGTTGCCTGTGCTCCCACCGCTTGAACGGTGACATCCAGCCCTGTCGCAGCGTCCCGGAACAGGTTCGACGAGCTGGTGCGCAGGAACGCTGTCTGAACATTGCCCCCTACGCGCAACACCGCGTCGCCGGCATCGGTCTGCGCGGCGAATCCGAAGTCGGTCCCCGTTCCAGAAATCGCGAGGCGTCCCGCGAGTCCCGACTGAGACGCCACCAGATTCAATCGGAACGGGTTGATCGGCGAACCGGTATTCACGACCGAGGAGCGCACCGTCCCGCCAGCCGAGTTGATCTTCGTCGACAGCGTCAGCAGCGTGTCGTTCTCGGTAATGTCGATCACGACCGACTTGCGACTGCTGATGGTCTGCCTACCATCGCCGCCGACGACCGATTTGCCCAACAGCCGCAAACCAGCCGCCGTCGATCCGCCCACTTCGTCGATCTCGAGCGTCCCCGCGCCGGCCGCGTTGTCGACGATTTCGAAGCCGTCTCCCGTCGCGTTCAGACGAGCCGTGACGTTCGCTCCCGAATTGTTGATCTTGTCGATCACATCCCCCAGCGTGGAGTCGGCGGCCGTGATGGCCACAATTCCGACGCCCCCCGCTGAGTCGACAATTCGAAACGAGCCCGGCGGAACCGGCAGGCTTTTCGGCGCATACTCGCTGAGTTTCGCCGACTCGTTGACATACCGCAGATTCAGGCCGCCGGAATCGATCTCGGTCTGCGCGGCATCGACGGTCAGGTTTAGATTGGCGGCGAGCGAACCAGAGACATCGGAAATGATCAAATTCGACGCCGTCGATCCAGACGTGTCCTTGATAACGATGCCGGTGCCGTTCGCGTTGACCTCGGCGCGCAACGCCAGTTTTACATCCCCCGCGCTCCGCGCGCCATTGATCGCCGAGACGACCTCGCCCAGTGTTTCCGCATTCGAGAGATCGATCGTTGCCGTCGTTCCCGACCGGTCGGTGAGGCTGATCTCTCCCACCGTGACACCAGTCCCGCCGTTCAGGTTTCGCAGCAGTGGCGAGGAAAGCCCCCCCTGCAACCGCTTCCCGGTCAGTTCGTTCCCGGTGATATCGGCTCCCTCCAGTCCCAGTACCTGGGCGGCGTTCGTTTTGCCCAGACTGCTGAGGGTGAAGGCGTCCGACCCCGTCGTGTTGTCGATCAGCGTGAGTCGATTGTTGACGATTGCTGCCGTCAGCTTCCCTTCATTGCCGGTAGCTTCGGTGATCTTCGCGAGGACATCACCCAGCGTCTTCACGCCATCGAGATCGACGGCTAGCGCCGTGCCGTCTTGCAGGTTGAACTGCAACTCGGCACCGCTGGAGTTGGTGGTCAGCCCGTTCCCGTCGTTCAGCATCGACAGGCTGAATGCTTCGGTCGCGGTGTAAATTCCGGTGCCGGACAGGGTGTGCGATGCCGATGAACCCGCGATCCCCAGGTCTGCGGCTACCGATCCACCGTTGAGATCCGCGACCGTGATCGATCCGCCGCCGCCCGTTGTGTCGCGAAGCACGAGGTGATCGTCGACCGCTTCGGCGAAGACGCCGACTCCCGATGAATTGACCGCACGGACGACGTCATCGATCGTCACGGCATTCTTAAGGTCGATGTCCTTGCTGGTGCCGGCTCGATCAGTGATCCGAAACGTACCGCGGCGCACTCCCTGCCCGCCGTTCAGTGCCTCCAGCGCTGTCGAACGATCGACGAAACCGCCGTTGGCGATCACCAGTTGTCCGGCCCCCACTTTCTGGGTATCGGAATTGGAAAACCCCTTCGACAGCAGACTATGCGTGGTAGCTAGTTTGACGGTTTGAAACTGATGCGTGCCGTTCGTGGCCGTCAACCGGGCTGCCACCGACAGTTGGGCGGGATCTCCAACCGCCACCGAGCGCGTCTGAAACGTGTTCCGGTCATTCAGCGTTCGCGTGGCGACGGTGAGCGTCAGCAGTTGCGCCTGCAACTGATTGAGGGCCGACTGAGACGCCTGAATGTCGGTCTTGCGTGCTTCGAGTCGCGTCATCGGCGCGCGCTGCACCGCGATCAACGAGTCGACCAGACTCGCGAAGTCGATGCCGCTGACAAGGCCGGTGCCGACACTCAGACCGGTCATGGGACTCAACTCTCCCACGCTTGGAGTGCAAAAACGAACGCGCGCACTCCGCTACCTCTTCGGCCGCGCACGCTGGTCGATTGAGGTTTTCCGTTCGGCTGAGTTCGGATTTTGACGGTTGAGGTCGTTCTGGCTGTCTGGGGAGACATTGGCGAAGAGTGGGGGACATTTGGGGCCCATCCATCCGGCTGCTATGCTGCACGGAGATCCCCCGCACATTTCAAGGACTCACTTCGATGACTGACCCGCGCCTGGCCATCGGCTGCTGGATGATTGTCCTGACATTGGGAGGCTATTCGCCCTTCGGGACCGGCATTTTGGATGCGGCCGAGGTCCAGTGGAAGCGGACCGAACTGGACCCCCGTTTCCGTTCCGAGGGAGTCGCCATCGGCGACTTTAACCATGACGGCCAGCAAGACATCGCCGCCGGGGATCTCTGGTACGCCGCCCCCGACTGGACGCCCCACGAATTCCGGCCGGTGGGCGAATACGAGCCCCTCAAGGGATACAGCAACTGCTTCGCCAGTTGGGCCTACGACATCAATCAGGATGGCTGGGACGACCTGATCGTGGTCGGTTTCCCCGGCGATCCGTTCCACTGGTACGAGAATCCCCAGGGGAAATCGGTCCATTGGCCGCAGCACGTCATCTGGCACAGCATCTGTAACGAATCGCCCCAGTTCCAGGACGTGACCGGCGATGGGAAGCCCGACCTGCTCTTTGGTTCACAGCCCGAGCAGCAGATGGGATTCGTCGAAATCCCCCCGCCCGACAAATGCACCCAGCCCTGGCACTTTCACGCTATCAGCGAACCCGGCGATCCCATGCGGAACGGCACCTTCAAGTACTATCACGGCCTGGGAGTCGGAGATCTGAACGGCGATGGCCGCAGCGACGTCATTATTCCCGACGGTTGGTGGGAAGCCCCTGAGAATCGCACCGCCGGCCTCTGGAATTTCCACCCCAACCCGCTGACGAAGCCCGGCCAGACCGAACCGCTGCGTGGCAGCGACATCCAGGTGATCGACCTCGACCAGGATGGCGACGCCGACATCGTGATGAGTTCCGCCCACGACTTCGGCGTCTGGTGGTTCGAAAACCCCGGCAAAGACTCAAAAGACCCGTTCAAGTATCACCTGATCGACGAGACGTTCTCGCAGACGCATGCCCTGTGGCTGGGCAATCTGTACGGCGGCTCGCAGCCGTATCTCGTGACAGGCAAGCGCTACGCCGCCCACGGCAAGAATGATCCCGGCGCTCTCGACCCGGTCGTGATGGTCTCGTTCCGGATCGAGATCGAAGCCGGCAAGCCCCCGCGTTTCGTCCGCGAAGACCTGACTGCCGGACTTGGCACGGGGGTCGGCACGCAGTTCACCGTTCAGGATCTGAACGGCGACGGCCACCTGGACATCATCCTGTCGAACAAGTCGGGAGTGAACATCCTCGTCCAGTCGGCGAAGTGATTCGGGGCGTTTGACAGGTTCTCTCGGCAAGACCGGGACGAGGCCGTTCCGCGGGCGACCATCGCGCGAATTTTCCCTCGTCCCAACTTGCCGGACCTGCCGACAGACCTTATGCTTCCCCCGTCCATCAGCCCAGGTGGCGGAACTGGCAGACGCGCTAGATTCAGGTTCTAGTACTCGAAAGGGTGTGGAGGTTCAAATCCTCTCCTGGGCACTCAAGCTTCGTGAACGAAACACCAAACGCTGAAACGGTTTACAACCGTCTCAGCGTTTGTGTGCTTTTATGAGCCGATTGATCCACCAGGTCAAACCCGGTTGCATTAGCCGCGGCTGCTTTGGCAACTGCGATCCGCCAGCCATGCGGATGCGCGTGGGGGCTGGTCGGTCGGTGCGAAGATCAGCCGCGCTATTTGGTTCTTACTGCTCGGTCATCGGCCGTCCGACCGAGACGGTGCTAGTTGTCGTCCGACAGAGCCGGGTCGGAGACTTCTCGGTTCTCTTCGCGAAGTTTCTGCTCCAGCTTCGCGACTTCCTGCTCGGCTTCTCGGACATCTTCCTGTTCAGCTTGGACCTCTTCGGTGGCGCTGGTCACGTCGTCTTCCGTGCCATTTTCCCTCGCCGTCTTCAATTTCGCTTCGGCCGCGGCGAGTTCCTGCCGCTGTTCGGCCAGAGTCTGCTGGGCCTCGGCAAGCTGTTCACGGACAGCCTTCGCGTCTTCCCGCTGATTTTCCTTGGCGGCTTCGCGTGTCTCCCGAAGCTCTTCGGCCGCGTCATCAACCTTTTCCTGGGCATCTCGACGGGCATCGGCCACGTCTTTCATCGCTTCCTGGTCGGTTTCCTGGATGTCCGACGTCGCGATTTTCCTCGCCTCGTACATCTCACGCCGCGCGTCCCCTTGGGCCTCGGCAATTTCCTGAGCCGCTTCATGCCGGGCTTCATCCAGGTCGGACTGTGCTTGACGGACATCTTCCGGACCGGTTCCGCAACCCATCGCGGCGATACTCACCATCGCGGCCGCAGCCACCCATTTTACGGATTTCATCGCAGTCTCCCTTTTTGTGACACATGTGAAGCCTGGCATCCGTAGCAACCCAACTGGATCGCCGAGATGCCGTGGTCTCCGAAGCATCGCCAAGAGCCCTTCACGCAACCGGTCGTGCCTGTCAAAAACCTGCGGAACAGCGGGCAAGCACCCGATTGCACGGAGGTTGCGTGAGAATCTCTAAACAGACGCTTCGCAGTGAAACATCGTCGGCAGACCGCCTGCTTCGACGAGGCCGCTCCACGGAGGCGAAGGAAGTGATTTGCAAGTGCCGTTCCAAACGCCGCGAGGCCAGAAATTCGCGAAAAATAGCGGGTTTTGGATGCCGCGTGTCCGTCGCAGGCCGTGTTGGTGGGGGAATTCCCGACAGGCTGGTTGATTGGCATTCAGGTCGGTCGTGGCTTCCTCCCGGGCGCCCTCATGGACGACGGTGTCCGGGAAGCCATGTTGCGAGGGGGAAGCCCGTGACGGATTTCCGAGCGCGAGAGAAAAGTCTCGCCGCCCTCGGGAACAAAAAACCATGCTCATCGGCCGGAGAGCAGAGCGCCGACGGGGGCCGTTCGTTCAAACTGATCGCAGATCAGTTTGAAGATGATCAAAAGCGGCACGCCCACGAAGGCGCCTCCGATCCCCCACAGCCAGCCCCAGAGAATCAGAGACAGCAGCACCGCGACCGAGTTCACGCTCACCGAGCGGCCGACGAGCGATGGTGTAATAAAGTTTCCCTCGATCGTGGTCAAAATCAGAAACACCGACGGGGGAACGAACGCATAGCCGACGGAGTCGAAGCTGAAGACGGAGACCAGAAAAATAATCACCACCCCCAGAAGCGCCCCCAGGAAGGGGATGAAGTTCAGCAGCGTCGCCATGACTCCCCACAACATGGCATTGGGAACTCCCAATAACCACATGGCCGCGGCGACAGCCACGCCGAGGGCGATATTAATAAGCGACACTGTCAGCAGATATCGCGAAATACCATCCTCCAGCTTGTAGACCAACTGCACGGTGTTTTTCTTGTCGGTCCAACGGGGGGTGATATTCAAAATGTTATTCAGCAGCGTGTCCCCTTCGAGCAGCAAAAAGAACCCCACGATCAGCGCGATGCCGATCATTCCCACCATGTTGCCCGCTGAGTTCAGCATGTTCAGATTGGCCAGGAGCCGGGGTTGCTTGAGCTCGACCGGAATCGGTTCCGGAGACTTTTCAACGGTCGGTGGCTCTTGTTCTCCCGCAGTCTTTCCAATGATCGCGGACAGGGCTTTCGGGTCTTCCGTTTCCTCGTCTTCAGGCTTCAGCGATCCCCCCGTGGCCAGGTTTTCCAGACGCTCGGAGACGTTGTACAACTCATCAATGCCGTCGCGAAAACTCGACAGCTTCTGACCCACGACTTCCATCCGTTTCGGGGCTTCATGGATCCAGGTCTGCGCCGGTTCCACCATCATCATCGCCGCGGAAACAACGGCCGCCACGATGAAAATCATGAGCGTCAGAACCGTGACGATCGGTGACACACCGCGATGATCGGCATACCGAACGATCGGACGCAGCGTGAGGGCAATCAGCACGGCTAACGTGATGGGAAAGAGAATCGCCTGGGCCGCCGAAGCGGTATAGATCACCGCCAGGGTGGCAATGATCGTCAAAGCCACCGACTGGTGCTGGTTATGCCGGCGGACAGTCCAGTGCGAACGCGTCGGCGGAATGTCCGCCGGTTTGGCCTTCTCGTCCGCAGCCTTGGCGACTGGAGCAGTGGGCGTCTCCGGGGAACCCTCAGCGAGGGCCTCCGGCGGACTGGGTGGGGAAGGAGTCGGTGGACGCATTTCTCGCGTCACCATGGCAAGGTCCAGTTCTCAGGTCGATCACGTTCGATCCGGCGCATTGTGAAACGACGATGCTCGAAAAGTCTGGGGCGTCTTCTAAGGAGCAACGCTCGTGCCCAAATCATATTCCCGCAATGCCAATTCATCGGAAGACAAGGCGCCGCGATGATTTACACGCAGAGAGAGCAAGGACGAGATCTGGCAATCCACCCCTTTTCGGCCGCGCCGCGAACCAATCTGGTTGATGGACACTCAGCGAACAGTGGTGCGATGGCTGAAGGACTCCAACGAGTCTCAGAAGTCAGTTGAACACTCTCACAAGATCGTGGAACCGCCGTCGAATCGCCGGCGCCCCCCGCCCCGCGACCGTCAACACACCGTTTCTTAACGAGGCGCGGCTACACCATAGACGAGTCACCCATTTGAAACTCCACGGTCGCTGCCCATGTTTCGTCTCGTTCTGATGATCTCTGCTGTGCTGGCGATGCTCGCGACCGAGTGCCGCGCGTGGAATGCGACCGGACACCGTACGATCGCATCCGTGATCTGGCGACGGCTGCCGGAAGAGCGCCGCGCGGAACTCGCCGAACTGCTGACTCACCATCCCCGTTATCAGCAGGACTTCGTCGAGTGGTTCCCGGAGTCGGTCAGGGAAGACGACCCGATGGAACGCGGGGAATGGTCGCTGCAGCAGGCCTCCGTCTGGCCAGACATCGTTCGCAGTGGCCCACCGGAACGGCAATCGTTCAACCGGCCGACGTGGCACTACCTGCCCAAGGGATTCTTTTTCGACGATGCGACAGCAGATTTCCAAGCAAGCGCCGAAGCGGGCATGAACACGAAGCTCGATCCCGTCGGCGGGACAGAGAATCATGACCTCAATGGCCCACAAGCCTTCAAAGCCAATCTGTCGTTGCTCAACGACCTGACGGCGTCGAAGGCAGACCGGGCCGTCGCATTATGTTGGGTACTGCACATCGGGCAGGATTTGCACCAACCCAGCCATACGGCGAGCCTCTGCCTCCCGCGATTGTTTCCCAGGGGTGACCGCGGCGCGAACGATATCCGGACGGAGCAGCAAGGAAACCTGCATGCCGTCTGGGATGGCCCCCTCGGCCCGGATGATGGCTACGAACACTGCCGCGACCTGGCCATCGTCCTGTTGGGGTCCGCCGAACCCGGCGTCATGAATGAAGACGTCGGCGGTGTCGAAGCCGAGATCGTCAAATGGTTGCACGAAGGCTGGACTCTGGAAGGCGAGTCCGTCTACATCGGCGAACTCAAGGAAGCGATTCTCGCAGCCGAAACAGGCGAGGCCCCCTTGCCGACACTAAAACTGACCGAAGACTATCTACGGAACGTCCGCAAGGTTTCCAATCAGCGAATTCTGCGATCAGGCATCCGTCTCGCTCATCTTCTGCAATAGCGCGGCGACTGTGTCCTAATTCGCGAACTTCGATTTGCCCTCGAGGTAGCCCCGGTTGCTTGCAACCGTGGGGGGCCGCCAGGCCACGGAGGTTTGCCATCTGGATTTCCCAAGACCTTTTCCATATCTGGCCTGTTTTCCAGGCTGTTTGCTTGCGAAGATCGAGCAGCCAAACGACCATGCCGGAAGCACTATGCTGGTCAGACGATACAATGCGACCTATCAAGTATCGTTGTGTCGTTCTTCTCCGACCCGAGTAATCGAGGGCCCCGTTTTCTTGTGCAAGTAGTCGCGTCCATGACAATCCCCAGCGCTGGTTCCCGAAAGATCAGAATTGGCAGCGAGGAGTTTCGCTGGAGGGTTCGCGATCGCGCCACCTACTGTCAGGGCATTGCCGTATCGAACCAGACGATCGCGATCGAGACTTCGCCTCCGAGAGGACAGACGCTTCACCTCACATTGCCAGCTCTTCGATGCGACAACTGGCTTTTCCACCCGGGCTATGTCGTCACCCCGGCAGATGTGGCCCGTTGGATTCCGCTCGCTATTGAGAGGGGGTGGAAGCCGAACCAACCCGAACCCACGTTCCGACTGAAACTGACAGAAGCCGACCTCGATGGCCAACATCTCCACCGGCCGACCATCGAATGACTCGTATGACCTGTCCTCATACTCGATGAGGTCGATCAATGTCCCCGTCAAAATGGTTGCTTTTTATTCTCTTCCCTCCTGTGGCCGTCTTGGCCGCAATGTTCGTGACAGACTTTCCTCATGTGACGAACTTGGAAGGCACCCGTGGCGATTTTCTTCGAGCTGCGGCGAGAAGCCGGCAAATCACCGCGATTTCGACCGCGCTGGTCACGTCATACATCATTGTTGCGACATGCCGGCCAGGTATTGCATGGATTATGATCGTCGCTTCCCATGTTCTCTGGGTACAGCCAATATGGGTCTTCCACCACATTTCGTCGCTCGGTGTATTTGCATGGATCGTAACGAGTGACGAAGAAGGATCCGCGCCTTTCCCTACTATCATTGGATTCCCATTAACGATTGCAGCACACTTTGCGGTAAACACTTTCCTGGAGTTCATGGCAGTCACCGCTGAAATTCCTGAAGACCACGATCCACCAACAGTAGCAGTAGGGTCCGCTCTGCGGACCATCGATTACATCGAATCGCCGGAATAACAAACAGGAG
>JAHBXV010000063.1 GCA_019636285.1 Planctomycetaceae bacterium | reverse complement strand
CGAGACCTTGAAAAACATTCCGTTTACCGTGGGTGCGCTGCGCGACCCACGGCTACCCTCTTCGATGCCTCCGGCATCGGAGAAATCGAAATCGACATAAGTCGGAATCAATGGTGAACCTAACAAAACGTGTTCCGCAAGAGCCGAAAAACATCCTCGAAAAGACCATCAGGAACCAAGACGAGTCAGAGTTCGGGAAGGATGACTGTCTCAAGGCTGCGGACCCATCCAACCCATTTAAGGCACACTGGCAGAGCCAGTGGCACACGGGCATGAAAACTTGATACACCACGAACAGTATCAGGCAATAATCGCATCAATCGGATGGCCATGATCGATGTCCAGCCGCTTGCGGCCGGGGATTTCGAGCTTGCGAGAGTCCAATCCCAATTGATGCAGGATCGTCGCGTGAATATCGGTCACATAGTGCCGATTCTCCACGGCGTGAAAGCCGATTTCGTCGGTCTTCCCATGGACCATGCCCCCCTTGATCCCGCCCCCCGCCATCCAGACCGAGAACCCGAAGATGTGATGATCGCGGCCATCGGCTCCCTGTGAACCCGGCGTCCGCCCGAACTCGCTGGCGAACAGCACGATCGTGTCCTCCAGCAACCCTCGCCGCTTCAGGTCTTTCAAGAGTCCCGCGACAGGCTTGTCGACCGCCTTGAAGTTGCGCTCATGGTTCGCCTTGAGCCCGCCATGAGCATCCCATACGCCAGCCCCTCCAGCTCCATGCTGCACCTGAATGAACCGGACGCCCCGCTCCACGAATCGACGGGCCGCCAGCATCTGCGTGCCAAACTCTTTGGTCGCCGGATCGTCGAGACCATACAGTTTCTGCGTCTCTTCGGTTTCATCGGCGAAGTCGATCGTTTCCGGGATCGACGTCTGCATCCGATAGGCCAGTTCGTAAGCCTGAATGCGTGCCGCCAACGCCGTATCGTCGGGGTATTCAATCCCCTTAAGCTGGTTCAGCTTTCCGACCAGGTCAAAACCCAGCCGCTGCTCATCCAGACTCACTCCCCCCGCGCTCTTCGCGTAGTCCAGCGGATTTTTGGGATCGATCCGCAGCGGCACCGCATCATGAGCTGGGCCGAGGTAATGCCCGTCCTTGGCGTTCCAGTATTCGCGCTTCCCGATGCTCAGAAATTGCGGCAGATTCTCGTTCAGCGAACCCAATCCATAATGGACCCACGCCCCGAGCGTCGGAAACTCGCCGTCGAGCATGTGTCGACCGGAGTGAAACTGCGTCTGCGCGCCGTGATTGTCATCGGTCGTCCACATCGAACGAACCACGGCCAGGTCATCGGCACAGCTCCCCATATGGGGCACCCAGTCGCTCATCTCGATGCCCGACTCGCCGTACTTCCGAAACCCCACCTGCAAGGGATACAGCTTGTTCCGCTGTTGCCCGTTGGCGTCGTTGATGACCGTCACGCGGGCCAGCTTCAGCTTCTCCGGATCCTGCGTATGGGCAAACGGCGACTCGGCAATTGTCTTGCCGCCATGGGTCGTCAATTCCGGCTTTGGGTCGAACGACTCCATGTGCGACACGCCGCCGTTCATGAACAGCCAGATCACACTCTTGGCCCGCGGCCGAAAGTGGGCTCGACCATCGGGTGGCGCATAAGCGGCCTCTTCGTTCGCACGGACCACGCCGTCTCGCGCCAGCATCGCCCCCAGCGCCAGCCCGGTAAACCCCATCCCGACATCAGCCAGAAATGCACGGCGATGCTGTCCGCAACATTGGCTGCCCGAAGAATCGTTCCGTGACATATCTGCCTCTACTCTCGTTCGCGATGTCCCGTCGTCTCTCGGCCAGGCGACTATCGAATCGTCACAAAGTCATTGTGGTTCAGAAGCGCGCGAACAATTCCGGTGCGTGCATCCAGCCTCGCCTCCATGCTCATCCTCGCTTCCGCCGCTATCTGTAGCTTTTGCAGCGTCGACTCAAGAAGTTCGTATTCCGCCGCCGTGGGTTCGCCGGCCAGCACGGCTAAGAATGCCAATCTCACGAATTCGCGATCGTCGGGCGCCCGGCCATCCAGACGTTTCGCGATCGTGCGGGCCGCCTCATTCGCCAGCGGACTGTTTTCCAGCGCCAACGCCTGCTGTGGCACGATGCTCTCCGCCCGGCGGTAGCACTCCAGCACGTTGGCATCGTCAAACGTCGCGAGAAATTCGTGGTGATCGTTGTGTGAATGCACGAAGTACAGACTCCGCCGCCGCGACTTGGCGTCATTCACCGGAATCGATGGTCCCCCCTGCTCGGGATCGAGTTCCCCTGAAAGCGAAAGGAGACTGTCCCGGACGGCTTGTGCCTCCATCCGCAACGGATTCATCCGCCAGTACCAGCGATTTTCGGGATCGTTCTCAACCGTTTCGAGCGGTGCCCCGACACTCGACGATGTCCGCGCATAAGCGTCCGACGTGAGCATCAGCCGATGGAGATGCTTCATGCTCCAACCGTTCTCCATGAACTCGACCGCCAGCCAATCTAATAGTTCGGGATGCGTAGGCGGACTACCGCGACGGCCAAAGTCAAAGACCGTCGCCACCAGCGGCTTCCCGAAGTGCCGTCCCCAGAGATGGTTCACCGCCACACGGGCCGTCAGCGGATTCCGGCGATCGATGAGCCACCGCGCGAACGCCGAACGACGTCCGGTACTGGTCGATGGAAATGGCTTTCGCCGCGATTCCTCAGTCTCGTTATTCGATTCGAGTGTCTTGAGCGCCCCCGCCAGCGGCGTGTAATCACCCTCCGTCGTATCGAGTGTTCCCTGAATCGTCTCGACCGATTTGCGAGCCGCCGCCAACGCCTGCTCGAACTTGGCTCGCTCCGCTTCGGCCGACTTGAGTAGGTCAAGCTCCGCTTTCATCGCCGCCAACTCGGCACTGGCAAGGTTTGCCAACCGCTCGGCCCGAACACCCGCATGAATCAGGTTGGATGCCGATTCGTTGTTTGCCGATTGGCGATACCGTGCGTCGTCGGCGGCAATCTTTGCCTCGATGGCGCTCGCTTCGAGTTCCGCGATAACCACGTCCTGATCGGCGATTCGTTTCGCAAGTTCGACCTGCTCGCGCGATGGCACGACGGCGACTGACGTCTGACCGCCCGGTTCGACAAGGCTGACTGCCGGATCGAGCGCCAGCGCCTGAAAGCTCATGAAGGTCGCCGTCGCATCATAAGTCACCAGTTCCAGCGACCCCCGCGAACGGGCGATCGGCAGCCGATAGGCGACAACCAGAGCGTCATTGAAGATCACGTTCACCAACTGGTCACGAACGCGAATCGTCAACGTCTGCGGCTTCATCTCGATGGGGCCGACCGCTTTGGCCCCTTCGCCGGGATAGACCGGCTTCTGATCGCGGGTGTAGGAGACCTGCACTTTCGGTCCCCCAGCATAGCCGCTCGCATACACCAGCACGTGATCACCAGATTCCATCACGTCGAATGCAATGCCAACCGACTTCCACTGCCGTCCGCCCGTCGGCAAATAGGTCAGAGTGGCTTCGAAGTCCTCGGGAACCGGGCTGGCAAGCCGTAACGATGATCGCGGACCTTCCGGCGATTGCTGGGCCAACCCATCCGCGACAATCCGGAAGTCGCCGCCAACCGGGTGCCAGCGGTCCGCTCGCTGTTCACGAAACGATTCGTTAACGACAACCCGATCGTCAGGTCGCTCCGGCCGCAGAGCACTCACGGGAGCTTCCAGGCGTGCCAATTGCTCCAGTTGAGATTGATAGTTGGCTAGGGCCTTTGCCTGCTGTTTTCTTGCGGTTGCAAGCTTCATGGCCGCAAGTCGCCGATGCTCTTCAATCACGAACGACCGCAGTCCGGGTTGATACGCTTCGGGAGGCAATTCGATCGGCTCAATCGCAAACTCGACGCCATCAAGAATGGCGGGAACATTCGGTTCGATCGCCCGGCTGGTGTCCGGATTGCGATCGTCGCCGCGAATGTGGATGTACGTGGGACGCTCCGCGTTGCCATCGAACGGACGCGGAATTCCTCCCACCTCGGCATTGAGTACTCCCGGCGTCGCGTCGGTGCGGATCTGGTACGGCTCGAAAATCGCCCGCAGCGCGTAGTAGTCCTCTGCCGTGATCGGGTCGTATTTATGATCGTGACACTTCGCGCAATTGACGGTCAGTCCCAGCATCGCCTTCGATGTGTGCTCCAGCAGACCGTCCATCCAGGTGGTTCGGTTAAATTTGAAGTATTGCCGCGCGAGGAATCCCCCGGCTCGCAACCGGTCCATGTCGTTCGGGGCCAGTTCATCCACCGCCAGCATGTCGGCCAGCATCTTGTCGTAGCCGACATCTTTGTTCAGCGACTCAATGATCCAGTCGCGCCAGTGCCAGATGTGTTTCTGCGAGTTGCGAACCTCGGCTCCAAGCCCCCACCAGTCGCTGTACCGCCAGATGTCCATCCAGTGCCGTCCCCAGCGCTCGCCATATTGCGGCGTGGCCAGAAGCCGGTTCACCACGGTCAACCGGCTGTCGGGCGACGAGTCGGCCTCGAACGCTTCGAATTCTTCGAGTGTGGGTGGAAGCCCCGTCAGGTCGAGAGTCACGCGGCGAAGCCACAGCCGACGATCCGCCGGTGGTTGCGGGGTCAGCCCCTGCGCTGCCATGCGTGCGTTCAAGAACGCATCAATGGGGTTAGTCCCGGCTGGTGTCCCGTTGGGAACTTCGGGCCTCACTGGTGTCTGAAACGCCCAGTGCGACCGGGGATCGCTCTCGGGAACTTCGTCAGCAGGCGCCAGCGCGCCCGCGGCGATCCACTCACGGATCGCCGCGATTTCAGCCGGCTTCAGCGGTTCCCCTTCCGGAGGCATGCGGTCGGCATCGTCTTTCGACGTGATCCGCTGCCAGAGCAGGCTCTCTTCCGGTTTGCGCGCCGAAACCGCTGCTCCGCTCGCCCCACCGCGAACCGCCGATTCCGCCGTATCAAGCCGCAATTCCGACTCGGCCTTGAGCGCGCCGTGGCAGGCATAACACCGCTCCCGCAGAACGGGCTTAATTTTGGTCAGGTAAAGCTCGTCATCCGCATGGCTTTCATTGAAGACACACAGCACGAGCGCGGCAGCCATCAGCCGGGCGTGACTCTTCCAGGTTCCAAGACGATCTAAAGACTTTTTCATACGTCAGTCTCCTCGGCCGGCGCGCGGCTCGTCTCTTGGTCGTGACCCAGGTCGCGCAGGACGGGGTGATTACCGCGAATATGGAGTTCGAGCGCCTGAATGGCCCGCTGGCGATCGTCGGCCAGAATCCCTTCCAGGATGGCCCGGTGCTGGGCGGCCGCCTCGTTCGCGGCCTGAAGATCCTGGTCTTCCCACTCGAAAAGCAGTTCAAAGTACGGGCCATGCCGATCGAAGAAGTCTTTCACGTATTTGTTGCGAGATTCCTCGATGAAGTAGGCATGCAGCGAATTGTCGATTCTCGCATTTCCACGAGACGTCGTCGCCGGGACATTCCCAGCCAGAATCGTCGTTAACTTGTCGCGATCGAGACGATTCCACGCCATTTCCAGCGCCTTGGTCTCCAGCGATGCCCGGACTTCCAGAAACGCTTCCATGTCGGACTGGCGGAACGGGCGAACGCGCCAGCCTTTCCGTGGCACATGAACCACGATTCCACGACCCGCCAGACGATTCAGGAGATTCCGCATCGCGGACCGGCTGACGCCGTACGATCGCGCGATCGCCTCTTCACGAATTCGCCGGGGCCGCGCCCCCAGGCTGACACGCACGAGATCGCGTTCCAGCCGCGCAAAGAGTTCAGCCGACGTATGGCCTGCGGTCTCGGTATCCATCGAAGAGGAGACAGACTCGGCGCCATCGGGCAACCGCGATTCCGCCCCGGCGATGAGTCGACCGTTCGGCTGCTTGATAAGCGTTCCGTCGGCCACCAGCGCGGTGATCGCGGCACGAACCGGTGTCACGCTGACGCTGTAGTGGGCCGACAACGCATCAAGCGTCAACGGCACTTCGCACGACGGGGTCGCGCGGAGTCGTTGACGCAGATCATTCTGGATGCGGAGCGAAAGTGACATTGTCGCCAAAATAAACTTTGGTGACACTCACTTCAACCAACATTGATCTATTCACCCAAATTTTCGTCCACTTCTTGTTCCACCGCTGCGGTTTTCGGCAGCGAAACATCAAAGCAGGCGGCTTCCGCTCCGTTACGAACCAGCAATTTTCCGTCGGAGACAACCGGGTGATTCCAGCAGATCCCCTCGAGCGCTTTGAACCGGGCGAGTTCTTTCGGGCGCTCGGGAGACGCTGGAATCAGGAGAACATCCCCCTCCTCGGTCATAATCAGGAGTAATTCCTGGTCCGCCAACATCACGACTTGCCCATAACCGTAGCGCCCCGACTTCCAGACCACGGAACCATCGGCCGCGCTCACGCAGGTCATGATCCCATCGTCGAGACCGTACAGATGATCTTTCCACAGGATGGCATCGTTGAACTTCTGCTTCAGTCGCGTTGTCTTCCAGACCGTTTCCGTCGACCAAGCGTCGTCTGTTCTGCTCACAGCCAGGCGAACTGTCCCCATGCCGTAGCCACTGCCAAACAGCACCGTATTGTCGGCAACCACGATCGGCTGCGTGGCATTCACCTTGGCAAAGTTTTGCCACGGCACCGTCCACAATTCCTTTCCGCCCTCCAGCGAATGAGCCGTCAACCCCTGGGCGTGATAGACAAGCACCACTCGCTCGCCGAGCAGTTCTTCCACACGCACACCCGCGTAGCTGGCGGGATAGGTTCCGGCCACCCACTGCACGCGACCGTTCGTCTTATCGATCGCCAATAGCGATCGGCCCTCGGTCCCGCCCGGATTCACCAGCACCAGGTCACCTTCAATCCACGGCGAACCGGCCATCCCCCACTCGATGTTCGGCGCGGTCGAACCTTCGCCGCCCGCTTCCTTGAGAATGTTTGTCGACCAGACGGGTTTGCCGGTCCGGGCTTCCAGGCAATTGAGCACCCCAGTGCCGCCCAGCGAATAGAGGTATTCGCCATCGATCTGCGGCGTCGCGCGCGGCCCGTCGCCCCCTTGCGCCTCGGTCACGGAAAAGCGGTCCTTGTCAACGTGGACCCAAACCTGCGCTCCTGATTCCAGGTCGTAGCAGACGATCGACTCGCCGCTGTCTCGCTGCTCCTGGGTGAAGGCCAGACCATTCACGACCGCGAACGACGACCAGCCGCGTCCGACCGGGTGCCGCCAAAGTTCCTTCGGCGGATTTTCGTCCCAGTCGACCCGGATCGACCCCGCGCGAAAGATTCCGTCGCGCAACGGGCCGCGAAACCCGGGCCAGTCCTCGGCGCCAATCGTCCAGTCCGCTGCCTCTGCGACGGTTGTCTGCTCACCTGCTGCCGGCGCGGGCGCCTTCTGTCCCTGGAAATACTGGCGGGCGATTTCGTCGCGCGTCGGACTCCACCGCCAGGCAAACCGGGGAACCATATTCCCGTCGGTCCCATCCAGTCGAACGACTGCGGCGATGCCAACAAGCAGCAGCAGCAGAACGCCGCAGCCCGCCAAACGCACCCGCCAGGACCAGCCCGAGAGGAAGATCCACCACAAAAGCAGCAGAAAGGCGTTGCTCGACCAGATAATCAACGAGGCAAACTTGGCGAACGTGGGGTTCTCGCTGAGGGCACTGTTGACCAGTCCCTGGCACAGTAGCCCTGTCACGAAGATGGCAACGGCAATCAGCCAGCGCCGGCGCGGTGCGGGCCGAGTCGTCGGCGTCGCGGCTTCCTGATCCATGTCACGAAATCCTTTTTCAGCGATGAAAAGTGGGCGCGGCTCCGGCCAACGACCCCAGTCCCCGTGGTTCAAATTGCGACGGTCGGTTCACGCTCATCCTACGCCTTCGCGCGGGCTGGCCGCGACCGATGGCCGGCGGCGAACTTTCCCGCACCCTTACAACCGCTACCCACGGCACCGAAGGCAGCGTTGCAATTTGACCGCAACTTTACAGTCACCGATTCCGGAATTCTCGGTCGCGTGTTCACTTCTCAAGGCAAATTTCTTGCGGGTCGAACCTCCGGGTGGCCGCGAACCGAATGCCGGTCCGCGCCATGCCAGAATTCGTTTTCCGCGGACCGATTCATGAGCATTCTCGCCCCCTACCACGTCCACGACTATTCGTTCGCCGATTTCCCGCCCGGTTCCAGGGTTCTGGACGTGGGCTGCGGCGAAGGCGAGCAGATGCTGGAACTGATCGCCAACGGTCATGAGGCGGTGGGAGTCGACCTCGATACCGACGCCATTCGGCGGCTGCGTTCGGACGGATTGAACGTCGTCGAAGGGTCCGCGGAATCACTTCCCTTCCAGGACGCGATGTTTGACGGCGTCGTCTGCAAAGTTGTCTTTCCCTACACATACTCCGCGAAGGCCATTGCCGAAATTGCTCGGGTTCTAAAGCCGGGCGGCACGGTGCGGTTCTCGTTTCATGGAGCCGGTTACTACCTGCTCTACATGTTCCACCATCCGAACTGGAAAAGCCGCATTTATGGCCTGCGGTCGCTGGTCAACGGCTGGGTCTATGCGATCACGGGCCGTCGCCTGCCAGGTTTTCTGGGAGACACGATCTATCAGTCGACGACCCGGCTGAGCCGCTACTACCGGCGTCACCGGTTCGAAGTCATCGAATCACCCGAGGCGCCGACGTATCTGGGATTCCCGGTGCTCATGTATCAGACGGTCAGAAAGCAGCCCGTCGTGCCGAAGACACCCGATCTTTCGCCGAGACGATTCAAAGAGTCGATGGATCGAACATCGCACCGGCTCGACATGCTTCAGCAAGAATTGACGACGCTGTCTCGCTGAGCATTTCAAATCGGGTCAGCGGCCGAGTGGCCCTCTATGCCGTTAACCTTTCTGGGTCGATCAATCGCTGTAAAAAAGGTTTGATCGTTCTTTCCGCTGCCCGACCGCCCCGGCGGGCTCGTCCCGCCGGACGGAAAGTTTGAAGGCTAGAAGTCTTGCCCTGTCACTCTCCGCTCCCCTGCCGGCTTGTCCGGCAGGAAGCCAAGTCTGACAGGCCAGGGTATCAGCCATCAAACTTTTGCTCCGGCCAGACAAGCTGACCGGGGGCGAAGCGGGTCGCGGTCTCGTACTTGCTGTCAAACTCCCGTTCCCGCCGGGCAAGCCGGCGGGGGACGGCGGCGACGAGCGTTAACGGCGTAGCATGGCACGCGGAAACAACGCTCAGGGGTTCCCGACGGTCCGGTTCGCCGGTCGCGCCAGCGTATCCACCATTCCCAGCGCTTCGTGCAGCCATTCCTGATGCGCGGCGAGTGCCGCGTTCGAGGGAATCAGGCTCCGTGCCTGGATGGGAAACCTGTCCTGTCGAAAGTCGCAACCGACGCCATCGATGGGAACTTCCAGTTGCGCGAACAGCATTTCCGCTCGGCGGACATGCAAGGCGGACGTCACCAGAATCGGTCGCTTGAAGCCGCGCTCCCGCAGGATCCGCGCGGTCTCGACCGCATTCTCGCGCGTCGACGTGGAGACCTCTTCTCGCAGAATCGCTGTCTCAGGCACGCCGAGTTCCACGAGCAGTTTCGCCATTTCTCCGGCGACCGTCAGGCTTCCCGGGCCGGAGACCGGACCACCGCTGACAAGAATCGGCAGCCCGGTCTGGCGATGAAGGTCAAAGACGCGCAGCGCGCGATATAGCGTATTCGTCGCGAGGACAACCGGGCCTTCATCTGGCGGAATTTTGATCCCACCGCCAAGCACCACGAGAACGTCGGCGGTCTCGGGGTCACTCGGCTCACGCGCTGCCGGCCGCTCCCACCCGGCGATGGTGAACCGCGCGACAAGCGGCGATGACGCAAGACCAATCACCAGCCAGCCGAAGACAGCCAGTCGATACGGCCAGAACGGGCGTTCTTTGATGCGGGTTCGCAGCCGCCAGAGACCGTAGCCGGAAACGACCAGCCCCCAGGCAATCGGCTGCGCCAGGAGTTCGAGCAGTTCCCGCATCATTTGCCGCAGGTCGGAACACGGAACCGATCGTCACCGCGAAAAACGCTCGCGAACCGGCCAGTGCTTTGTCAGGGCCTGATTTTCGTGTGCCACTGGCTCCGCCAGTGCGTCTTAAGTCTTTGATTCACAAAAAAATGCACTGGCGAAGCCAGTGGCACACACATACAAATCTTTGACATGGACGTACCACTCGTCGGCTGCGTCGGCGCTTAATCCCAATCATCGCGCCCCACGCCCGCGAAGGCGTGCTGGGCTCCGCCGAGAATCGCGCAGTCTTCGTCGACATGCCGGACCAGTCGCTCGACCTCGCGAACCTCATCGAGCGGCAGGCAGAACAATTCCTCGACCGCTTCGCCCGGCATGCGGCTCAGCCAGTAGACGTCGGCCCAATCTGTCGCCCGGGCAAACTGGCTGGCTGCCAGGAAATCGGCTGGTTGCATCTCTCGCAACGGACGCAGCGCCTCGCGCGGGTTGTCGGCTGTCCGGATGATCTCCATGCCGGCCCCGAGTTCTCCGCGAAAATCGCTCAACAGAACGATCCGTCCGCCACGCTCAACGATGCCCCGCGCGTTCTCCAACGCGTTCCCCAAGTCTTCCCAGGTACTCCCCCCCGCGCCGCTCGGAACGGCTGCGATCACCAGCGGCACCCGTGACCCGAGTTCCAGCTTCCAATGCTCGTCCAGAAGTCGGCGACCCGCCTGGAACGTGGCATCGGGAGTGCCGCCGAGTATGGCAGCCGGGCGGTCGCCAATCGCGGACGGGACGACCTGCACGACAAATTGCAGTCCCAGCAGCCAACTGATTTCTTCCACCAGTTGCTGGAGCGGTCTCTCATCATCCGGAGTCAGCTCGCTGTGCCCTTCGCCGTGCGCCTTCGCAAAGGATTCGGTCGTGGAAAAGCCCGGATAAAGCAGCCCCGTCGCGGAACGGTAGCCAAGCACCGAATGGAACGTCATCCGGCCAACGGGCACGACGAAATCGGCATCAAGAATGTCACGGGACAGGTAAATACGCTCTCCGGCAGCCGAGGTGGCCAGATACCCGGTGGAACCATCGACCGTCGGATCATGCCGCAGCCATTGGACCTGATCGCGAACATCTTCCGGCAATCCCGTACGCGGATCGCTGAACTTGCCCGGAAGCAGGCTCGCCGGGTGGATTAACTGGACATCGCTGGCCGAAACATCGCTCTGCGCAAGCTGCCGCCACAGCGCGGGAACCAGGTCCGACTCGGCCGAGAGGTTGCGGTCCAACAAGACCGCGACATGATCGCCGGGGACAACGGCCTTACCAAACGGGGGATAGTCGAGAGGCGTCGCCAAGGCACGTTCGACGGCGACGGGAACGTCTTCCAGCGGCGGCGGACCGGTTAAAGTCGCGACGATGCGAACCGGGTCGAGCGGCAGCTCGACGGTCCGATCCGTCCCGTAATGGATCATCCTTGAAACATCCTGCAACGGCATTTTCTCTTCCACTGCCTACGAAAGGCTCTACTCTGTCGGGGTGCCAAATCTCGTCATTACGCGAGAAGTTCCGGCACGATTTTCGGCTCTTCGACTCCCGTGAGCCGCTGGTCGAGCCCCTGGAACCGGTACGTGAAGCGCAAGTGATCGATGCCCAGGCAATGCAGCACCGTGGCGTTCAGATCGTTCACATGCACCGGCTTGTCGACCACATTATAGCTGAATTCGTCCGTTTCGCCGTAGCTCACGCCCCCTTTGATTCCGCCGCCGGCCAGCCACATGCAGAAATTTTTCGGGTGATGATCGCGACCATAATTCTCCTTGGTCAGCGTCCCCTGCGAGTAGACCGTCCGGCCGAATTCGCCCCCCCAAATGACCAAAGTCGAATCAAGTAGTCCTCGCTGTTTCAGATCCTGGATCAACCCGGCACAGGGCTGATCGGTGTCCTGACATTGCGACGAAATGTTCGACGGCAGGCTGTTGTGCTGGTCCCAGCCGCGATGCAGAATCTGCACGCAGCGGACACCCCGTTCCACCATCCGACGGGCCAGCAGAGCGGATGCAGCAAACGTTCCGGGCCGCAGAACTTCCGGGCCGTACAGATCGAGCGTGGCCTGGCTTTCCGTATTCAGCGCTGTCAAATCCGGCACGCTGGACTGCATCCGGAACGCCATTTCGTACTGCGCGATCCGCGTGCGGGTTTCGGGGTCGCCGTACCGTTCAAAATTTCGTTCGTTCAACTGAGACAGCGCGTCGAGCATCGTCCGGCGATCGGCCGACGTCACGCCGTCGGGGTTTTGAAGATAGAGCACCGGGTCGCCCACGCTCCGCAGCGCGACGCCCGTGTAGCTGGTCGGCAGAAAACCGCTCGACCACATGCGGGTGAACAGCGCCTGGGCCGCCGCCGACGACGACCACGTGGGAGTCAGCACGACAAACGCGGGCAGATCATTGCTTTCGCTCCCCAACCCGTAAGAGACCCACGACCCGATGCTCGGCTTCCCCGGCACTTCGCTGCCCGTCATCACGAAAGTGCAGGCCGGGTCGTGATTGATGGCGTTGGTGTGGACCGTCTTGACCAGCGCGATGTCATCGACGACTTTCGCCGTATGCGGGAGCAATTCGCTGACCCAGCGTCCGCATTCGCCGTGCTGGGTGAAAGCGAACTTCGACGGAGCGACTGGCAGCCGGGCCTGGCCGCTGGTCATCGTCGTGATTCGCTGTCCGCGGCGAATGCTGTCGGGCAAGTCTTTGTTGAAATGCTCGGTCAATCCCGGCTTGTAATCCCAAAGGTCAATCTGGCTGGGCCCGCCGTTCATGTGCAGATAAATAATCGACTTCGCCTTGGGAGCAAAGTGCGGCAATCCCGGCAGCGCGGGGTACATGCTCGGGGTGGCTGCCCGCGCCGAGGATTGCGCCGCGAGCATCGCCAGCGAGACGCCTCCCAGCCGCACGCCCGCGTCACCAAAAAACTGGCGACGATTCACTTCTTCGTGAGCTTGCCGAACAGAATGATTCATGAGTGTGCTCCCCCATCGGGGTTAATCGTTCGTGGATCTCGGACAGGCTGCCGTCAGTTGCGTGTCACGGTTTCGTCGAGGTTCAGCAGCAGGTTTGCCACGAGCGTATAAGCCGCGAGTTCGGATGCGGGAAGATCCTGCGGAACAGGCGATTCGCCCACGGCAATCAGTTTCGCCGCGGCTTCCGGACTGGCTGCATAGCGCGATCGAAATTCTCCCAAGGCACTCCGCACGGCAGCCAGTTCGCGCGGTTCCGGAGCGCGGACCAGGACGACTTGCCAGGCAAAGGTCAGCCTGGCCTCGTCATCGGCACCCCCGTCTCGCAGGATGCGCGCCGCCAGTCCGCGAGCCGCCTCGACGTGCTGCACGTCGTTCATGAGTTGCAGCGCCTGGAGCGGCGTGTTGGTCCGCTCGCGACGCGTACACGACTGCTCGCGATTCGGCCCGTCGAAATTCGTCATGAATGGCGGCGGGGCCGTTCGCTTGAGGAACGCGTAAATGCTCCGGCGATACAGACTCGAACCGTGGTCCTGCAGGTAGTATCGCGTGTTGCTGTCGGCGTAACCGACCGGTTCCCAGATGTTGGGCGGCTGATACAGCTTGACCCCCGGGCCACCCATCTCGAGATCGATCAACCCGGACACGAACAGCGAATTGTCGCGAATCTGCTCGGCGTCGAGTCGCAGGCGCGGGCCACGGGCAAGCAGTCGATTTTTCGGATCGCGCTCCAGGACATCGGGACGAACCGTCGCGTCCTGTCGAAACACCGCAGACAGGACGATCATCCGCACGAGTTCCCGCGTGTCCCAGTTGTGCTCGCGATACCAGACGGCCAGCCAGTCGAGCAGTTCCGGATGGCTGGGGGGCGAACCCTGCGAACCAAAGTCCGAACTGGTTTCGACGAGCCCCGTGCCAAAGAACTGTTGCCAGATTCGGTTGGCAGCCACGCGGGCCGTGAGCGGCTGATTGTCGGACACCAGCCAGCGGGCCAGGTCGAGCCGGGAGGGCTGATTTCCGTCAGTCGTCGCCAGCGGCGGAAGAATGGCGGGAACATTCGCGGTGACGGCTTCGCCGGGCTTGTCGTACTGACCGCGCAGCATCACATGAGCTTCACGCGGGGTGCTCTCGTCCTTAAAGACAAAGGTACCGGGGATGTTGTCAGCCAGCGTCCGCCAGTGGGCTTCCGCATCAAGCCAAGCTTGCTCATGCGTTTCCCACTGAGAGTCATCCGGCTTCGCGATCTCGTTCACGAAATACTTCTGAATTTCGCCGCGTTGCTCGGCGGGAAGATCCGGGCTGGGACCAATATTGAGGAACGTCTGTGCCACCTTGGGAGCCGCGGGCGTGTTCTTGCCTTTGCGGGAGGCCCACCAGGCATCCATCGAGGCATAGGGGTCGTCTTGCGGGGCCTGCTTGCCCTCGAACACCAACTGGTCCCACCAGACGGTCCCGTCAACTTCGACGAGATCCAGTTGCGTCGCTTCGCCCCCCTTCGGCCAGTTGAGATCGCTCGCGGCGACGGTCAAACGGGTCCATTCGCCGGGCGTGGGCAAGTCGCCCACCCGGAAGCGGCCGGGTGTGCCAACTTCGCCTGAGCCGACGGCTTGGGCATCGCCCCAGATGGCGCGTCGTGCCCCGCTCGTTGTCGCAAAGTCGAGCATGATCGCGCGCGGCGGCCCGGCTGGGTCGAGACGCACCCAGACAGAAATCTTCCCGTCCACGGGCATCATCCAGGGAACGTGCGGATTCGTGAACCGATCGTAGTAGACGTCGGCGGCCGACTGCTTGAGCGATCGCCGTCCGGACGGGCATGGCAGTTCGTCGGCTGGAGTCCAGGTGACCGCGTTGCGAGTGCGTGCCCGTATGGTGGCCCCCCGCGGAACGAGATCGTCGATGAGTGTGTGCTGCGTGGGAACCGGAATGGCGGCGAGAGCAGAAACTGGCCCCTCAAGACCGTACGGAACAGCCGGATCCACGTACTCGTACTTCGCGACAAATTCATCCCGAGCCTTCTTCGCAGCGTCGCGTTGTGCCTGGCGACGTGCCAGCTCCGCTTCCTGCTCCGGTGTCGCCAGCGACAGGAACGGCGTGGTATCGCGAATGTTGCCGTCCATGGCTGGATCAGCCGCGCTGTAGAAGAACGCGTACAGCGAATAGAACTCCTTGGTCGACAGTGGGTCGTACTTGTGGTCGTGACAGACGGCGCAGCCCCCGGTCAATCCCAGCCAGGTTTCGATGGTCGTGCTGGTTCGCTCGACGGCGTATCGATAGAGGAATTCCTCGGCAATCGAGCCCCCCTCGCTCGTCGTGACGTTGCAGCGGTTAAAGCCGGTGGCGATGAGCTGATCTTTCGTAGGACTCGGCAGGAGATCGCCGGCGAGTTGCTCCACGGTGAATTGATCGAACGGCAGATTGCGGTTGAACGCGCCGATGACCCAATCTCGGTAGGCCCACATTTCCCGTTCGTTGTCGAGATGCAAGCCATGGGTGTCCGCGTAGCGGGCGACATCCAGCCAGTGCCGCGCCATCTCTTCGCCATGCCGAGGCGACACCAGATAGCGCTCGACCATGGCTTCGTACGCGCGTGGCGAAGTATCCGACAAGAAGGCATCCACTTCCTCGCGCGTGGGGGGCAGCCCCGTCAGCGCGAAGGCAACTCGCCGAACCAAGGTCGGACGGTCGGCCTCGCGGTTTGGCTCCAAGCCCTCCTCTTCGAGTCGCGCCAGGAGAAAGGCATCAATGGGGGTTCGTACCCACGAACCATCGCGGACCGAGGGAACCTCCCCGGCACTTGGGGCTTCAAACGCCCAATGCTTCTGATACGGAGCCCCCTGTTCGATCCAGCGTTTCAACAAAGATTTTTCATCGTCGGTCAACACGTGGTTCGAAGTTGCCGGCGGCATGACCTCGTCGGGATCGGTCGAGACGATCCGCTTCCAGATCACGCTCGCGGAGGGGTCGCCTGGCTTGATGGCCGCCATCCCTTCGCGGTCGACGAACGCCCCATCCGGCGTGTCCAGCCGCAATTCCGCCTGCCGGGCTTTCGCATCAAATCCATGGCAGGCGAAGCAGTTGGCCGAGAGGATCGGGCGAATGTCCCGATTGAACTCGATGGTTTCGGATCCGCGCGGGGTCGCGGCCGCTGCGAGTGACGCAGAAAAGCCAACGATCAGTCCCCATGCCCATGGCTGAAAAGCCAGGCAACTCGCCCAGCGCGTCGAATTGCAAGATCGCATCATCGGCAGATTCCCGCCATCGGTTCGTGAAGAACTGAAACCGCTGAACCAACCTCCAGTTTCCCCGATCCCGGCACCGCTGGCAACCTCGCCGATCGGGCTGGATTTGGATCGAAAAACTCGCGAAAACCCCATCGCGGCGACCAACCGGTCTGAACCAACGTCCGAGAGGGAACGAAACGGGTGCTGACTCACATCCTGCTGTTCGCGTTTCTGGGGAGCATCATTGTCGTCGCCGGAACGTGGCTGGCCCGCTGTGCCGACCAGATCGGCGATCAAACACCGCTGGGACGGACGCTGGCGGGAATGATTCTTCTCGCCGTGGCCACCAGCCTGCCGGAATTGAGCGTCGACTGCTCCGCAGCGCGTCTGGGGGCGGTCGACCTTGCCGTGGGCGACCTGTTCGGCAGTTCCCTGATAAACCTGCTGATCCTGGGACTGCTCGACCTCACCACATTTTCCCGCGGACGCATGTTGTCGCGAATTGCGTCAGCGCATGCCCTGTCCGCGATGATGTGCCTGGTTCTCACGACCACGGCCGCCCTGTTCATCAAACTCGAATCGCCCCTGCAATTCGGCTCGGTGGGCATCGGCCCGATTGCGATCGCCGCCATCTACCTCGCCGGATTACGGCTGATTTATTTTAACCAGAATCTCGCCGCGACCGAGGCCGCGATGGCCATGGAACCACCCTCGACCCCGGCGATGCGTTTGCGAACAGCCGTGATCGGCTACCTGATCGCGGCGAGTTGCATTCTTTTGACCGGCCCCTTCCTCGCGAGGACCGCGGACGCCATTGCCGACGAAAGCGGTCTGGGGGGAAGCTTCGTGGGGACCACGCTCGTCGCGTTCACCACATCGCTGCCGGAAATTGTCACCACCCTCGCCTCGGTCCGACTCGGCAATCTCGACATGGCCGTCGGCAATATTCTCGGCAGCAATTCCTTCAACATGACGATCCTGCTGCCGGTCGACTACTTCAGCACCGGAAGTCTACTTGCCAGCGTCAGCATGGTTCACCTCACGACCGCGCTCTGCGTGATTCTCGTGACGTGCGTGGCGACGATGTGCCTGCTGTACCGGGCCGAACGACGGTGGTGGATCATCGAGCCGGACGCGGCACTCGTGGTTCTGCTTGTCATTGGATCGCTGTACCTGGTCTACCTCGATAAGTGACCGCACGTTCAAGACGAAACGAAAACGCCCTGACCGACCACGATTGGGCCGGTCAGGGCAGTCTGTATTCGATTCGCCCACGACTCCAAATGGCACGAAGCCGAGCCGCTATTTGTCGCGGCTGACGATGGTCGCCAGTTCTGTCGGGCTCGCGAGCTGCTTCGCCGGGACGGGAACCATGGTCTTCACGATCGCCGGGTTTCCGAAGCGACCGTGAATCACTCGGCGCGCGACATGGACGACCGGCGCGACGGTCGCCTGGTTATCTTTGTTCAATGGCTCGTCCGCGCCTGGCGGCAGAGGCACTTCGGTTGCCGGTTCTTCGAGGGGAGCCCGTTCTTCGGCTGGCGGGTCGGCTGTGGGTGGCGCCTCGGTTGGGATTGCCGGATTGACTTCCAGCGGCGCGCCTGTCGCTTCGGTCGGCACCTTGTCGACGCTCTCGCTCGACGACTTCTGGGGAACGGTCACTTCCTCGTCATTCGACTCCGGCTTCTTCTCGTCGTCAGGTGTCCCCAGGTCGGGGCGATTGACTCGCTCTGGATTTGAACTGGGAGATGGCCCAAACGCCTTATTCGGGTCTGCCGCATCAAAAGGATCGGACGGATCAAACGGAGCCGGGGTCGCAGGATTGGTGGATCCGGGCGTGGCTGGAGGAGCCGGACGGGTTCCCGTTCCCGTACCGGCCGGTCGCGGAACTGGAGTCGGCATGGGGACCGAGTCACCACCAAACGGGCGCGCGTCGTTCATGGGGTTGATGGTTCGTCCCGGGTTTGCCGAACCTGGAACGGGATCCAGGAAACCGTCATCACGCGCCCCGCTGCCGCCAGCCGGCGGGCTTCCGAAATCGCTCGGGGACGAGCCAAAATCACCGGGGGTGCGAGGACGTGCGGGTGCCGGATCCTCAAATGTCGGCGCGGCTGGGCTGGGCGTGGCCCGCGACGGGCGAAAATCGTCCGAGGGCAATTCGCGGCTGGGCGCGGCTGGCCGCGACGGCTGATCGTAGTCGCGTGTCGGCACCGTCCTGGGCACCTGCGAATCGGGCTGAGGCTTGGGGTCGCCGGGAGGGGCCGAATTGACCTGGCAGGGCGAACCCGGAGTTCCACAATTTCCGCCCGCGCAGCCAGCGGTGGCACAACAGTCGGTCGGGCAACAGGCCGAACTGCCCGCCGACATGGCGACGGTCGACGCCCCGTAGGCTCCGTAACCGGTCACGTAGGGAACGTAGCCCACGCTGTAGCCGTACGGTCCGCTGTCTAGCCCGTAGGCATACCACCCACTGCCATAGCCGCCTCCGAACGTCGCCACGGAACCGCCCCAAGGGTTGTGGAACCAACCGGCTTCCACCGATGATCCGCTCGCCCCGGCGCACGCAGCCGTCACAACCAACACAGATGCCAGACTTCGTCGACTCACTGGATTACCTTCGCTGAGGATGGTTCACTCGCGGGGGGCAATGGTCGTGATTGCCCCGACGGAACCCGCGTCGCAACTGGAAAAGCCCGCATCGTCGTGAAGAGAGCTTCACTTTCCCCAGAAAAAATTTGTACCGCCGCGAAATAGCGAAAGTCAACGAGCGGTTCGCTGCTCGGCCAAATCGGTCCCGAAACAATGTTCATTGATGGGTGTGTCCAACCACTTGCAATTTGCTGCGGTCAGGCGATTCCAGCATGAATTCCGCGGCCGCCCTCCTCTGTCGCCACTATCCGGATGTGCGACCGGTACAGGTCGCCCCACATGGCGAGTCGTCGGGGCTGAGCGGCGCCGCCATCTGGCGAGTGACCTCTCCACGAGGGGACTTCGCGCTCCGCCGCTGGCCTTCGCCCTCGTTGCCCGCGGAGCGAATTCTCGGCCTGCACCGGTTGCTGCACGAATTGGCTGGCCAGGGACTGAACTTCGTGTCAGCTCCCAGATACGCATTGGACGGATCGACCCTGGCGGAGGAAGCCGGGCTTCTGTGGCAACTCGAGCCGTGGTTACCCGGCACGCCGCTTTTGAAACAGCAGCCCGATCCAAAACTCGTGGAAAAGTCTGCCCACGCACTGGCGCGATGGCATCTGGCCGCCGCGATGCATCGCCCGCTTCCCGAAGTCGCGCGGTGGTTTGCAACCAGGGACCGTGAAGTCAGCCCTGCTGTCGGCGAGCGCCGCCATCGGCTCAGCGCCGTACCGCCGGCCTGGTGGGTCCAGATTCGTCAGGCCCCAAGACGCCCCGCAACCCAGCCTGTCGCGGAAATCCTGGATCAACTGGCGCGGCTTGGTTTCGAGTTGTGGAACCGGGTCGATGAACTCCTTCGTCTCGGTGAATCGCTCGCTGTCCCGACACAGCCCGTCCTGCGCGACGTGTGGGCCGATCATGTGTTGTTCGAGAATGGAGAGGTGACGGGTCTCATCGACGCTGCCGCTTGCCGACGCGAGTCCGTGGCCGCCGATCTCGCCCGGCTGTTTGGGAGCATTCCAGGAATGTCGCCCAGCATCTGGGAGCAAGGACTGGACGCCTATGCCAGCGTTCGGCCGCTTTCCCGCGAGGAACGACAACTCGTCGGCATCCTGGACAGCAGCGGCGTGTTTCTGGCGGCGGCGAACTGGCTCGAACGACTGGTTCAGGGTTCCGAGTCGATTCCGGTCACTGCTCCGATACTTGCCCGTCTGACGCAGTTGGCCTCGCGAATGGAAGAACTGGCCGGGGCGGAACCGCAATCCTCGGGACGGCTGTTGCTTCCCTGATGGAATTCAGGTAACCCGACGCGTCAGCGAGGGCGAAAACAGAATGCCCCTCGTTGACGCGTCGGGTTATCTGTTCTGGCTTTCTCGTTTCCTGGCGCCCGGTATCGAGGCGGGCAGCGCGCAAGAAAACACCCGCTGCCGGAACTTCCGGTAGCGGGTGCGTTCATCGACATCAAATCAGAGTTCCGAGAGACCACCGGAGCGAGAAGCCCCGACGAATCCCCTGGGAAGTCAGTGCTAGACTTCCCAGCCTTCGCGGTAGGTGCGGCGGACGTACTGGTTCGCTTCGTCGAGGTTGGTCACCTTGAGATTCACGGCGTCCCATTCGACCTTTCCGCCCGCTCGCAACGCCACGTTGCCAAGCAGCACGGTTTCGGTCAGGCGACCCGCGTTCGCGAAGTTCGACAGGGCCAGTTCCGGCTTGCCGGCCTTGATCGCTTCGGCGAACTCGGTGAAGTGACCCGGCGACTTGACGGTTTCCGGGGTCTTGAGGCCCTCGAAGCTCGCCTTCGGCAGGATCGCGAACTCGCTGTGGTAATCGCTCGAAGAGTGAATCATCCCCTTCTCGCCGATCACCAGCGACCCGCTCGCCTTGAAGGGCGAATCGGGGCACAGTTCCTGCGGCGGACGCTGCCCGCCGTCGTACCACGTCAGCGTGCATGGCCCCATATCGCCGCGCTTGCCGAATTCATACTTGATCTGGCAGAACTTCGGATAGGTTTCGCCACGAGCTTCGCCCTTCCACTCGGGATCGGGCACCGCCTCGATGCTGGTCGGCTCGTAGAGTTCGAGCGCCGAAACGGCCATATTCATCGTGTGGCAGGCCATATCGCCCAGGGCACCGGTGCCAAAATCGAGCCAGCCGCGCCACTTGAAGGGGTGGTAGGCCTCGTTGTACGGGCGGAACGGTGCCGGCCCAAGCCACAGATCCCACTTCACGTGTTCCGGCACCGGCTGCTCACCAGCCGGGCGTCCGCCACCTTGCGGCCAGATCGGGCGGTTCGTCCAGATGTGGACGGCAGTGACCGCGCCGATGTCGCCGCGGCGAATGATTTCAATCGCTTCCCGGTGACCGCTCGTCGCGGTTCCCTGGTTACCCATCTGGGTACAGAGGTTCTTTTCAGCGGCCAGCTCCCGCATCAGGCGTGCTTCGGCAACGCTATAGGTGAGGGGCTTCTGACAGAAGCAGTGCAGGCCGTGCCGCATGGCCCGAACGGCGGCCGGGGCGTGGGTGTGATCGGGCGTGCTGACCGTCACGGCGTCGAGGCTGCCGTGCAGTTCATCGAGCATCTTGCGGAAATCGGTGTAGACCTTCGCATCCGGAAACCGAGCCGACGCCTTGCGAAGACGTTCTTCGTCGATATCGCACAATGCGACAATGTCGCCGTGGCGGCCCGCGTCGTCGCGATCGCTGCTTCCCTTGCCATCGACCCCGATACAGGCGAAGCGAATCACTTCGTTCGCGGAACGCTCCTGCCCCCAGTTGATTCGGGGAGCCGTCCCCGCGAACACGGCCGCGCCCAGCGCGGAAGACACCTTGAGAAAATCACGGCGGGACGTCTGCGGATGATGTCGATGCGGCATAAGAAATCGTCTCGATGTCTGAAAGTCGCGAGTTTGCCAACCGGGGTGCGTGGGGCGGTGCTACGGCTTCGCCACGCCCGGACAACTCGGTTATCATATCAAGCCCGGCCGAGGCGTACAGGTATGCCGCGACCGGTTCCAGAAACTTTCGCGCTTCTCGCCAGGCCATGACGCCCGGGAGCCGCGAGTCTCCGACATCGACCGATTGAGATCCGGGAGCACGCCTCGCAGCCCGACTCGGCGGTTTCAGTCCGTCGGCGATTTGAGTGAGATGTCCTGACATCGCGACGGTTTTGATTCGCCAGTTACCTGCCCGATTCGCTGCCCAGAGCCCAAAAGCATGCTCGAACGCCTGCGTGAGCTTCTGCAAACCGACCAGCCCGAAGAGGAACTGGTCCTGGAGGTCTTCGCGAAGCTCGGGTTCCACGACCGCCCGGCGGCGAACGCCCGTTTTCAACGCCTCAAGGCCCTGCTGACCGACAAGGCCGTTCGAGAGCGGTGTCTTGAACACCTGCTGCTGGCACTCGCCGAGACGCCGCACCCCGACGTCTCGCTGATGCACTTTGAACGCTGGCTGAGTTGCGTCGGCGACCCGAACCTGGCCGCGAAATTTCTGATCGAGCAGCCGCGCGCGACGGAAATCCTGCTGAAACTGACCCTTGGAAGCCAGTTTCTGACCGACACGTTGACGCGCCACCCCGAGTCGCTCAGCCGCCTCACCCAGCATCGTCGACTCGCGGAAATCAAGAGTCAGGGGAGCCTGTACGCCGAACTCCAAGCGGTCGTCCGGCACTCCGATTCGCTCGAAGAAGCGACGCGCGCGTTGTGCCGCCAGCAGCGTCAGGAACTCCTGCGGATTGCGGCCTGCGACGCCTTCGGACTCATGGACTTGCGGACCGTGACGATGCAGTTGTCGCTGCTCGCCGAGGTCATGATCCAGGTCTGTCTGGAATGCTGCGCGCGCGACTCGGGCATCACGCCAGACCCCTTGTGCGTTCTGGCGATGGGCAAGCTGGGCGGAGCCGAGCTGAACTACAGCAGCGACATCGACCTCATTTTTCTGATCGAGACTCCGGCACCCGAATGGACGCGACTGGCCCAGAAAATTGTGCGGACGCTGCAGAATCCGACGACCGAAGGCTTTCTCTACCGCGTCGATTTGCGACTTCGACCGTGGGGCCGGGCCGGGGAACTCGTTACCACGCGTGCCGCCTACCAGAGCTATCTGCGAACCAGTGCCGAGAACTGGGAGCGCCAGGCCCTGCTCAAGGCCCGCGTCGTGGCGGGAAACGAGGAGTTGGGAACACAGTTTCTTCGCGAAATCGAGCCGATTGTCTTCGGCATTCCGGCCTCTCAAGTGCGCGAGAGCATCCGCACGGCGAAGTCCCGCATCGAGGCTGATTTGCGCGGGTCACGTTCGCGGGCCGATGTCAAACATGGACGGGGCTCGATCCGCGACGTCGAGTTCATCACCCAGGCGCTGCAGCTCATTCACGGCAACGCGCGGCCGGGCATTCGCTCGCCCAATACGCTCGACGCGCTCGTGCGGATTGCCGACAACGACCTCTTGCGAGCCGATGAATACCGGTCGCTCAGCAGCGGCTATTTGTTTCTGCGAACGATCGAACATGCCCTGCAACTGATGCACAACACGCAGGAGCACGCCATCCCCGACGACCGCCGCAGCCTCAACTACCTGGCCCGACGACTCGATTTCACCGACGGCGACCATCTGCTCGCCGCGATCGACCGTCACCAGACCGCGATCCGGCGGGTCTACGATCGACACCTGGGTCTCGCTGCCGCGGCATCGGAGGAATCTCCGCAACTTGAGGGGATCGATTCCGGGGTCGTCAGCCGGTTTCGCGATGTCGTCGCGAAGTCGGCCGCGCTCCTGCTGCAAACAAGCGCGGACCAGCCCGTTGTCGTTTCTGCCGTGCCCTTGGACGACTCGCACTGGCGGGTCGTGGTTGCCGGGGTCGATTATCCGGGCGACCTGTCGATGATGAGCGGCCTGTTGTTCGTTTATGGCTTTAACATCGTCGACGGGATTGTGACGACGGGCCAGCATCGCGGACTGGCCGATGAATTGACGCGCCGCCATCGTCGCGGGCCAGGCACACGGCCACGGGATTTCGTCAACGTCTTTCATGTTCGCCCCCTGGTGGAAGGGGTCGAACCGGAAGTCTGGCTCAATTATCAGGCCGACCTCGTCCAGTTGCTCAAACTCACTCGCTCCGGTGCCACGGCCGATGCCCAGGGACGACTCGTCAAGCGAGTCGCCGCGGCTTTGCAGTACAGCCAGGACGAGCCGCGGCGTCTGTCGCCGGTCGAAATCGCCGTCGACAACGTCCAACATCCCGAGGCGACGATTCTCGATATCTCCGCCGACGACACGATGGGTTTTCTGTACGAACTGTCCAACGCCCTGTCGCTGTGCGGGCTGGACATTGCGGGGGTCGAGATTCACTCTGCTGGCGATCGCGTCGTCGACCGACTGCTGGTCACCGATGTGACAACGGGCGGAAAAATCCTCGATCCGCAGCGGCAATCCCAGCTTCGCGCGGCGATCGTGCTCATCAAGCACTTCACGCATCTTCTCCCGCGTTCGCCCAATCCGGAAGCCGCCCTGTGGCACTTTCGCGAACTGCTCGGACAGATCCTGTCCCGCCCCAACTGGATGGACGAACTGGCCTCCATCGAGCGCCCGGAAGTCCTCTCGGCCCTGGCCAGGCTGCTGGGCGTGAGCGACTTCCTCTGGGAAGACTTCCTCCGGTTGCAGCATGCGAATCTATTCCCACTGCTCAGCGATCTTTCGGTGCTGGAAACAGCTAGGACGAAGGCTGCATTGCTCGAAGAGTTTTCGCGCGAGTGCCTGGGAACTTCCGACCGCGATCTTGCCCGCCGTCGGCTGAACGAGTTGAAAGATCGCGAAATGTTCCGCGTCGACATGCGGCACATTCTCAATAAGATTCCCACCTTCGGCGAGTTTTCAGCCGAGTTGACCGACGTCGCCGAGTGCGTGGTCGACATCGCGTTTCAATTGGCCTGGCGGGAAACCGCTGCTCGACTGGGTGAGCCGCATCTCGACGGGAACGGCCCCTGTCGCATCGCGGTCCTGGCGCTCGGGAAGTGCGGCGGCCGCGAACTCGGTTTCGCATCCGACATCGAACTGATGTTCGTCTACGACGGAGCCGGAACCTGCGACGGCTCCGGGCGCGCGGAGAACTCGGCTTTCGTCCAGCAACTCGTCGACGGCTTCGTGCAGTCGATCGTCGCGCGTCGGGAGGGAATCTTCCGGATTGACCTGCGGATGCGGCCCCATGGCCGGTCCGGCAACCTGGGAGTGACGGCGGAATCGTTCCGCAACTATTTTGCCGCCGACGGACCCGCCTGGCCTTATGAACGCCAGGCCCTCGTCAAATTGCGGCCCATCGCGGGAGACGCGGAACTGGGGCAACAGGTGGTCGCCTGGCGCGATGCCTGCGTCTACACCGGGGAGCCATTCGATTTCGCCGCCATGCTGGCCATTCGTGAACGGCAGGTGCGGCAACTCGTGCGGGGTGGGACATTCAACGCCAAGCTGAGTGCCGGGGGACTCGTCGATCTCGAGTATCTCGTCCAGGCATTACAGATTAGCCATGGTAAACAGCACCCGGAACTCCGCATCACGAACACGCGGTTGGCGATCGAGACTCTCGCGAAGCTTGGCATCCTGTCAGCCGACGAGCATAAGTCGATCGGGGCCGCGCTCAGCTTTTTGCGGCGTCTCATTGATGCGCTGCGAATGGTGCGCGGCGACGCGCGGAACCTGACTGTTCCGCCCGTGCAGGGTGAAGAGTTCGAGTTTCTGTCGCGACGGCTGGGGTATGAAGACGACACCCAGCGTTTGCAGGCAGACCTGGAGCGCCATTCCCGCGCGGTTCTTGACCTGCAGCGCAAGTTTCATGACGAGTCGCGATCGCGGTAGCGAGAACTTTCTTAATAACCTGAAGCGTCAGCGAGGGCGATAATAAAGACGTCCCTCGCTCACGCTTCGGGTTACAAATGGATGGACCTTGGAGCATGCGGCGTCCGGAAGGCGCACTGGCGGAGCCAGTGGCACACGAACATCAAGCCGTGGCGAAGCAGTCGTCAGCGGCCCGAGTAGAGTTGACGGGCATTTCCGAGAAAGATGTCTTCGACCTGCGAGTCACTTAGACGGCAGTTCAGCGCGGCGAGTTTCACCGTCCGCAGACTTTCGTGACCGACCAGGGCCGGCGTGATGTCGCCATAGGCGGCTTTCAGTTCGTTATTCGCTGCCGAGATCCAGAGAAAACTATCACCCACAGCCACGCAGCGGCCGCGCAGATGCGAGACCGGATAGTCGGAGCCGTACAGGACACGGTCATGTCCCATGGTCCGAATGATAGCCTCGATGGCTCCGCAGTCAGTGACCGCGGACGTGTCGAACCAGACGTTGCGCAGACCTCGCAAGGACTCGATGCCCATGACCGTGTGGTGCGGATTAAACCCACGAGCCGCGTGGGCCAGAATCAGCCGCATGTTGGGATAGACTTCGCAATAGCGGCGAATGGTCTCCTGGTTGGCACGATCGGCGAGAGCGGTTCGCCGCACCATATGGAGCGTGATCGACAGCCCCAATTCATGAGCCACACGCGCCTGCGATTCGGGGAGAAAGTCTTCGATGAGCGAATCGAAGGTCGGCGTGCTTTTCGAATAGACGTGGTAGCACTTCAGCCCGACGAAGCCGGATTCTCGCACTGCCTGCCGGATTTCCTCGGCGTCCATTTCGGGTGTGACCAGCATCTGTCCGAAAGAATCCGGCGCTTTGGCGAGTTCAGCGGCCAGGAACGCATTCTCGGCTGACACGTCGATCCGCGGATGGGGATAGGGAAAGAACAGCCCCGTTGTGCGGCGACCCGGGGTCAATTCGCCAATCGCCCGTTGGAACTCGTCGAATCCCGCGACTTCGGGGCCGCTCGCCACGAAGGCGGGAGCGGCGCCGGGCTCGAAGTGATCGAGGCGATACCAGTGGGCGTGCGCATCGAAGATTTCATCCGGCACGAAGGAATTGAGCTCGCGGTCGAAGAGTTCGCGATCCGCGTCGGTGACGATCCAATCCGTTGTCATTGTTGCGTTACCCTTCCGGCGTCCGACTGTTGATCTCGTTCCCGTTTCGTTACCGCACGAGCCGTCGAAAGACTTCTTCCTGCGGGGCGCATTCGAGATGTTGCGACAGCGAATTCGTTTCAACCGCTTCTGCGATCAGCGAGAAGACTTCAGTCGCGGCGGTCGCTGTCTGCTGCAATTCCGCATCGCCTTGGGCGCCGTTCAGATAGAAGGCCGCGTACCCGTGACAGCCGCGCTTGGCCATTTCCTGGATGTAGAGCGTTGTCATCAGCGGCCCCATCTCCGGTGTCGGCGGGCGAAACTTGAGATGCGGATGGACGTCGACGCCATCGCAACTGACCGGGCAACCTGTCTTCGCGGCCGCATCGTTCAGGGCCGCCTTCAAACGGCTGCCAAACTCCCAGAGATATGCGGAAGTCTGCCGGCGGCGGGCCTCCCGCAGTG
>JAHBXV010000062.1 GCA_019636285.1 Planctomycetaceae bacterium | reverse complement strand
GCTACCTTAGGACCGTCATAGTTACGGCCGCCGTTTACCGGGGCTTCGGTTGCGGGCTTCAGGTTACCCTTGACCCTCTTCCTTAACCTACCGGCACCGAGCAGGCGTCAATCTCTATACATCCTCTTACGAGTTCGCAGAGACCTGTGTTTTTAGTAAACAGTCGCTAGAACCGCTTTGCTGTGGCCTCCTCGCGGAGGCACCCCTTATCCCGAAGTTACGGGGCCAATTTGCAGAGTTCCTTAACCAGCGTTCTCCCGAGCGCCTGAGGCTACTCGCCTCGCCTACCTGTGTCAGTTTTAGTACGGTCGCCTGCTCGCTATTTCTTGGTTCCTTTGCAGACAGCTTCGTCAACCAGGGACTCGGCCTTGCGGCACGGGCACTTCTAATCGCCCGACTGTCATTCAAGAAACGTCACTTTTCGTGCAGGACGGGGCCGGAATATTAACCGGCTTTCCATCGGCTACGCCTTTCGGCCTTGACCTAAGGGACCGCCTTACCCTGGGCGGAATTACCTTCCCCAGGAAACCTTAGGCTTACGGCGAACAGGATTCTCACCTGTTTTATCGTTACTCATGCCAGCATAAACACTTCCAGACCCCGACACCGTTCCTTCCGGTACGGCTTGTATCTGATCTGGAACGCTCTCCTACCAATTCTTACGAATTCCGCTGCTTCGGTATCTTGCTTACTCCCGTACATTATCGGTACCGGAATACTCGACCGGTAAGCTATTACGCACTTTTTAAATGGTGGCTGCTTCTAAGCCAACATCCCGGCTGTCACAGTACTCCGATATCCTTTGTGACTCAGCAAGATTCTGGGACCTTAGCAGGCGGTCTGGGTTGTTTCCCTCTCGACCACGAAGCTTCTCCCTCGCGGACTCACTCCTGGGATAGTTGTAACGGTATTCGGAGTTTGGTCAGGCTGGGTAGGCGGGTAGCCCCCCATGCCAAGTCAGTCTCTCTACCCCCGTCACATAGTTGCCCAAGGCTAACCCTAAAGTTATTTCGGAGAGAACGAGATATCCCCACGTTTGATGAGACTTTTACTCCTCCGCACAGGTCATCCCCCAATTTTTCAACATTGGTGGGTTCGGTCCTCCACGCAGTCTTACCCGCGCTTCAACCTGCCCATGCGTAGTTCACGTGGATTCGCGTCTATTGCCGCCGACAAATCGCCCTGTTCAGACTCGGTTTCCCTGAGGCTCCGGCCCTGAAGGCCTTAACCGGGCCGACGACAATAACTCGCTGGCTCATTATTCAATAGGCACGCCGTCACACCGCCAATGGCATGGTGCTCCGACAGCTTGTAAGCGTGTGGTTTCAGGTTCACTATCCTCCCCTAGCAGGGGTTCTTCTCATCTTTCGCTCGCGCTACTTGTTAACTATCGGTCGCTAGAGAGTACTTAGCCTTAGGAGATGGGCCTCCTGGATTCAGTCCGGGTTTCACGTGCCCGGACCTACTCGGGGACAGGACTAGCTCAGGCAAACCATTCGAATACGGGGCTGTCACCCTGTTTCGCACCGCTTTCCATCGGTTTCTTCTTGGCCGCCTGATACATGTTGTCCGCCCCACAACCCCGATGGCCGTAGCCATCGGTTTGGGCTATTTCCCTTTCGCTCGCCACTACTCAGGAAGTCGAGTTTTCTTTCTTTTCCACCAGGTACTTAGATGTTTCAGTTCCCTGGGTTTGCTCGGGGACCTCGGGATCATTGCCTGTTTGACGACTCCCCCAGAGATTTTCGCAGTCTTCCACGCCCTTCATAGCCTTCTAGCGCCGAGACATCCCCCACACGCCCTTAATAGCTTGACCACAATGATTTCGCCCGCGACCTGCCCCGCACCGGGAGAACCCGAAACGAAACATTTCGCCAACAATCGCATCGTGTCAACACTTCCTCGCCATCGGTTGCCCGATGCGAGGTCGCCGAACTACATAAGGCTCTTACATTTGACACACAGTACGCCGCCGTGATTTCACGGACGGCAAATTGCAGTCGTGTGAGACGCCACTTGCGAATACACCAGATTGTCAAAGAACAAAGCCGGAACGATGGTGCAGAACACCCTCCCTCCGGCCGACCCAATGTGGGCTGCAATAAACCCAGCACGGCTTCCGCCTGGATTCATTGGAGACCACCCGCTGAGCGAGCCGAGGCAACGAGTTCAGCCAACCGTTTCTTGGCTATTCACCAAAAGGCGACCGACAGTAGCCTTTGTCTTCTTCAAAACCAGCCACTTGCGTGACTCATCGCTTGGCGACCGTTGCCGACCTCGTCAGAGACAGTCAGCGGCGGTCGTGTTTGCGACAGGGGGAATGTTACGAAGGGCTCAGCGGACCGTCAAGCGAGCCGATCATTTTTTTTCCAACCCGGTTCAGCGACCCGGCGAACCGGGCCACGGAACCATGGAGATGACCGGGATCGAACCGGCAACCTCCGGCTTGCAAAGCCGGCGCTCTCCCAATTGAGCTACATCCCCGAAACAAAAAATCCGAAACTCGAAACTCAAAATCCGAAACCGGAGGTGACTCTCCCAGCCCTTCGAATTTCGTGCTTCGAGTTTCGGACTTTTGTGAATGGGCGCACGTGGATTCGAACCACGGACCTCAGCTTTATCAGAGCTGCGCTCTAGCCAACTGAGCTATGCGCCCGAGAAAACTTCAATGTCCTGAAGCGAGGGCGATTGTACGCGCCCACTCGCTCGTGTCCAGTCCGCGAGTTCGGCAGTTCAAGGCCCAAGACTTAAATCTGGAGTGGGCGAGCCGCAGGATCTGCCCGCCGCCGCTGGCCGGACAGCGACCGACCCGCGAGATGATTCGGGAAGATCCAACACCCAGACGATTTCGTTAAGTCTTTTCAGAAAAGACGATTACGACTCAGAAGCGCAATACGCCGTCGAGCCGATTAACCATCGGATGGGGACAAAAACACCTGCCGGCAGGCGTGCATGGCGACCGCCAGATCGCCGGGACCAGGCATCGGCACAACGCCCCCGACCAGACGTCGGGCGAACAGATCCAGCAGGAATTCGGCGGCCGTTCGCTCGCCGGTCACGGACTCGGCTCGGACATCGCCTTGCAATTCCCAGCGGAGCGTGTCGCCCGAGGAATAGCTGGCCGAGCCGAATTGGGTTCTGGCCTGAAACCCCTCGAAAACAGGCTGCTCCATCGCCGAATCGAAGCGGTAACGGACTCGCGCCGGGACGATGGAGCTCGTCGATTCAAATCGGAGATCGATACACAGTCCCCTGGGGTCGCGCGACGTGCTGGACGTGAATCGTGTCGACAGTCCGCCGGCCACGTAGCGACACCAGTCAACCGCCTCAAGGAGGGCGAGGCCTGCCCGATCGGACCGAGCCTGATCGGGGCCGCGCAGGGCGATGTCGATCTCGACGGGCGCCCCCAGAACGGTGGCTACAAGTTCTTTGAAACGAACGGTTACCGGTTCGTGACGTCGCTCAAGAGCCACCGTGACAAAGCCGGATAAGTCCCCAATTCTCGCGGCCAGGCGAGGGAGATCGGCCGGGGTCAGGACGGCCGGCGAACCCACCAGGCAGGGCTTTCCCACGCAAGCCGCCAGCTCGATCGGAAACGTACTCTGCCAATCGGTCTCGAGAATCAGAACACCGTCGACGTCATCCCGACTGATGGCCCCCCGGAGCGACTTGGCCGGTTCGCACCGCCAACGCTCGGCAAAGATCTCGGTTTGCGATGCGACCGTGCCGTAAACCGTGACGAGGGAGAGGCGTTCCGAGAGTCGCTCGAACGCGGTCGCGTAGCGCTCTTCCCAGTCTCGACCGCCGCCGACGATCGCCAGTCGAGAACGGTGTGTACGCGATTGACGACCTGAACCCATACCGTACGGCCTTCCGCCACGCAGACGACTGACGGTCCGTGAGTCGGTCTCACGAGAGGTGCCGCGGACGTGGAACGCATGACTTTTGCCCGCCTCGGCCAGCGAATCGTGGAACCACTTCTTCCAAGGCGCCAAGACGTTGCGGCAGTTTATCGCCGTGCGGGCAACCAACGAAAGAGGCGATTGGGAAAGCGAGCTGGGAATTTTCGAGAGAAATCTCCCGGTTCAACCGACCCCGGCAACCTGAGGGTGAAGGATTCGCGTCGACTTTGCCGATTCTAGCGATGGCGCGGATTGTTGCGCCCGGGATTTCGTGCTCCGTCCATGTTGGAGATTACGGGCGTATGCCACGGGCTCCGTGAGCGCATCTTGTTCTAGCTGAAAAACTTAAGGCACACTGGCAGAGCCAGTGGCACACGAAAATCAAACCCTGACAGAACGCCAGGACCGCGCGGTGAAGCTGACGAGGTGGCTCTGTCTGATTCCGCTGCTCGCCGGCTGCGTGATGGTCGAGGTGGGGGTACGCAATCCAGTCCCCGGCCTGACCACCATCGCCGTGGTGCCATTCTTCAATTTGAGCGAAGAACGAGCCGTGGATGGTCGTCGATTCGCCCAAGCCTATTTTGCCGAATTGCAGAAAACGCCGGGCTTTCAGGTCGTCCCGGTCGGCGTGACGGAGCAGGCGATCCGCGACCATCGGCTCGAGATGAGTTCGTCGACAGACGCTGTCCGGCTGGCCGAGATCCTGGGTGTTGACGCCGTGGTGGTGGGGGCCGTCACCGATTACTCGCCCTACTACCCGCCCCGCGTGGGATTGCAGGTGGCGTGGTATTCGCCGCGCGAATGGGAGTTTTCTCCGGGAATTCCCACTCAGGAATGGAGTCATCACGACAGCAAGTCGCTATGGAAACCCGTCCGGCCGCGAAGGGGTGGACGCGGCGAAACCTGGATCGAAATGCCCGGCGGAGCCGCGGCCCCCTGCCCTTCCGGAGACTGCCAGCCGGTGCCGCCACCGAGTACCGTGCGGGGACAGTCGCCAAGCGGAGAGATGCGGGATTCCGGCCCGATCCCGTTTGGAACCGCCGAGCCGCTGATGACCTATACCCGGCTGTTCGACGGTGCCGACCCACGTCTGGTGGCTCGACTCCGCGATTACGTGGAATTGAGCGGCGACCTGCGCAGCGGGGGCTGGGAAGCCTATCTCCACCGCAGCGAGGACTTCATTCGCTTCACATCCCACGTGATGATTGTCGAGATGCTGCAACTGCACGGGGGGGAAGCGCGACACCGGGTCGTGCTGAAACCTCGTCGATACAAATAGATGCGGCAGTTACCGACAAATCATGACGCAGCGCACCCGCGGCCCGGCTCCGGTCGCACCGCTTCGATCGGTTTTCCCGAATGCCGCTCGCCTGCGTGGCCGATAAGTTCGGAGGATCGGTCGACAATCACCGGGAGGGACGTCGGGATGGATCAGTCCGGGGTCAACGTGCTGGCGCTGCTCAAAGGAGGAGAACGGTATGTCTTCCTTTACGACGATACGAGCGCCGGGGAACTGCTGAAGACCCTCGGTCAGTACGCCAGCGATCCGGATCTCGACTTCAACTGGTACGACGCCGCCGTCCTCAGCCAGCGAGTTCGGCAGCACCGCCTGGACGACGCCCACGCCGACCTTGGCCCCCACTCGCCTGTCCAGCATCGCTCGCGACTGCCGGAGTGAGGGTTGGTTCGCGAAGGGCGGATCCCGCCAGCGGGTGATTCGAGTTGAACTTCCCGCCGCGGAGGCCGCATGCACGCCGCGATTGATGGATTTCTCCGCCATCTCAAGATCGAGCGGAACTGTTCCGAGCTCACGCTGAAATCCTACGCCGAGGACTTCGGCAGCTTCCTCGAATACCTCGCGGAGCGCGTCGGTACGGTTAATCACCCGCGCGAACTGGATGTGGGGGCGCTGCGGGGCTATGTCAGCTATTTGCACGAATGCGAATACGCCAAGACAACGATTGCCCGGCGGCTGGCCTGTCTGCGCAGCTTTTTCCGTTACGCTCAACGCGAGAAGCTGGTCGACACCAACCCGGCCAAGGCTTTGCGGACGCCGCGAACGGGACGCCGCCTGCCGAAATTCCTGACGGGCGAGCAGATCAATAAGCTGCTGGAAGCCCCGCCGGCGAATGAACCGGAAGGGCTGCGCGATCGGGCGATTCTGGAAACCATGTACTCAGCCGGGCTGCGAGTCGCCGAACTCGTCAGCCTGAACGTGGGCGACTGGGACCAGGACGCCAACATCGTGCGGGTCTTTGGCAAGGGCCGCAAAGAGCGAGTCGCCCCGATCGGGCGCTTCGCGGCAATCGCCCTCTACCGCTGGCTGGATGTCCGCCGTCCGGACCCCAAAGCCGCCACATCGGAGCAGGACGCCCTGTTTCTCAACCGATTCGGTCGCCGACTGACCACCCGTAGCATTGGCCGCATGCTGGAGAAACATCTCAAGGAGACGGGGCTGATCCGGTTGGCGACCCCGCACACGTTGCGCCACACCTTCGCGACGCATCTCCTGGATGGCGGAGCCGACTTGCGGAGCGTGCAGGAACTGCTGGGCCACAAGAGCCTGACGACGACGCAAATCTACACGCACGTCAGTACGGCTCGCCTCCGCGAGACCTACGAGAAAGCGCACCCGCACGCGACGCGGCGGCGGAAGTCGGACCAGGATAAGAATTAAGGGCGATTCGATCGCCGAGCGTGCGACGTCGGTCGTGAATGTCTTGCTCCAACCAAAAGGATGCCGACATCTCGATTCGGAGCGATCCGATACGCTTGGGACGGTGTTTCCTGTTCAGTCCCGATCGGGAGAGGCCACGGCATTCCCGCGCCTTTGTCACGTTCTAGCGGGAGCACCAATCTCCCCAGCCGGTGAAATTGGCAGCTTTCGACCGTATCCCGAGTTCCTCAGCGGAAGTCGAGGTCTTCGTCGTGGCGATCCTCCGTCAAAAAAAACAATCGACTGAAAAAGTGAACAAAAGATTCTAAATTTACGCTCGCATTTGTCGCCTACCAGAGATTGACACGGTTTGGCTGCGACGTAAGATCAACGAATTCCGATCGGAATTCACTTCTTGTTCTTCATTCTGGGAGTCATGTTATGCAGCAACACGGCGGGAAGAGACGGGGCTTCACACTGATAGAATTGCTCGTGGTGATCGCGATCATTGCAATTCTCATCGCACTGCTATTGCCAGCCGTGCAACAGGCGCGCGAGGCTGCCCGGCGGACGCAGTGCCGCAACAATCTGAAGCAGATCGGCCTGGCGCTTCACAACTACCACGACAACTTTAATGGCTTCCCGATTGGCGTGAATTCAGGGAACGGCGTGTACGGCCCCACTGGAGCCAGCGTCGGGACCGGCCGGTGGGGGATTTCGTTCTGGGTTTCCATCCTGCCGTATGTCGACCAGGCCCCGATCTTCAATTCGTACAACTTCCAGGGTGCCTCGCCTGGATACACGGCCGAAATGGATGCCGCGACTCAGAATCTGGTCCGCAACATCGTGCTTGCGCACCTGAGTTGCCCGTCGAGTTCTCTGCCGAAGCAGAAGGACACCGGTGGAGGAATTCAGAACCAGGTTGCGCAATACGTAGGGATTTCCGGCGCCGTGGATGATCCACTGCCGGTCGTCGCGACCGGCTTCTATAACCACCCCGGGACGCCGCAGTACAACAGCGACAACTGCTGCACCTGTCCGACACAGGGCATTCACGCCCGCGGCGGTGTGCTGTTGCCGATCAAGTCCATTAATTTCAAGGACATCAGCGACGGAACCAGTAACGTTCTCGCCGTCAGCGAACAATCGGACTACGCAACGAACGCTGCGGGGCAGCAGGTGCAGATTAATAACAACCACGGCTGGACTATGGGGACGGCCGGCGTCAGCGAGACAACGTCGCAGCGGCATTTCAACTTGACAACCGTGCGGTATGCACCGAATGCCGTGAGAGCAATCGGTGGAGCGGTTTTGCCCGGCGTCTGTAATAATGATGGCGCGAATAATGGGCTCTTTTCGTCCCATGCTGGCGGAGTTCATGCCCTGCTCTGCGATGGATCCGTGCGGTTCATCAGTGAGAATGTCGATCTGGTCACGCTGAAGCGGGTGTCCACTCGTAACGACCGCGCGACGGTTGGCGACTTCTAGCAGTGATTTCAAAGCCCGCTGATGACGGGCTCTCTCGCTGGAAATTTCAAGGGCGGGCCGGATTTGCAAACGCGACGGATTTCGACGCGCCGGACTTGCGAAGTGCAATCTGGCGCGTCGTTTGTTTGCATTGCAGCTGACTGCCACAATCCGGGGAATGACTCGGCGTTGCTCCGTTCTTTCAACGACTTGGAGATTGGCCCTCTATGAACAATCTGAAGAAGGTGGCCGCGTGGTCGATTTGCCTCGCTTCGCTGTGGATTAGTGGTTGCGGTGGCGGGGGTGGGTTGCCCTCCGGAGCCAAGGGGACGGTGAGCGGCAAAGTGACTTACAGCGGTCAACCCGTGCCGCAGGGGTGCGTTGTCACATTCCTGGGCGCGAACGGTCTGACGGGGAGTGGCGTGACTGACGGAAGCGGCAACTACCGGATTTCCATGCGCGACGGGCGAAATGTTCTCGCCGGCGGCTATAAGGTTTCCGTCTCCCCGCCACCGCCCCCGCCGATCAGCGACGAAGAAGCGATGAAGCTCTCGATGGAGGGAAAGCCCACCGTGCCTGTGGTCAAGGAAGTTCCGGAGAAGTATCGCAACCCCGAAAGCAGCCCGCTGTCGTTCGAAGTCATGGAGGGAGACAATACGTTTGATATCGCGTTGACGGATTGAGTCATCGATACAATGGTTGGCGTTGAAGCCGGGCACGGTTCCCAGGGGAACCGTGCCCGGCTCATTTTGTTTGTGACGAAGTTGGGATCAGGGCAGCCGCTGCCGCATCTGTTCGGCGAGGCGGGTCTGGCCCAATTCGGAATACAGTTCCGCAAGTTCCTGCAATCTCTCACGCTCCCGCGCGGCATCCGACTCGACTTGCTGCTGAAGGGCTAACACGCGAACTGAGATCTCGGTCAGCCGTCGGTTCTCCGCGAAATGCCGTTCGGCATCAGTGCCCCGGCCGGTTCTTTGCAGAATCTGCGCGAGCTTGTAGTGGGCGCCCTTATTCCACGACTGCTTGCGGAGGACTTCGCGGAAGTCACGCTCGGCGACCATTTCGTCCGACCGCTCCATCGCCAAGGTTCCGCGCAATTCCAGAACAGCCGGGTTCGATGGTTCCCGTTCGGCGAGTTCATTCACGATGTCCCATGCGTCGGCTGCTTCGCCAGTCAGGCGTAGCAGCTCCGCTTCCGCCAGACGATCGTCGACCGTCGGCTTCGCATGCTCCTTCAGTTCGGTACTCCAATCGCGAGCTGCAGCGAACTCGCCAGTCTGCAGCGCGATGCGAATGGCTCGCCTGAGTGCCATGGCAGACTCACCGGGAGCGAGCGACTGGCGTTGCCCGAGAGCCGCTCGATAACTTTCCAATGCAGTTAGTGGATCGCCCAGTTGCTCGTGTGCCTGTGCCATCAGCAACCGGGGCAACGCACTCTCTTGTTGTTGTTCGATGATCCGTCGGCCCAGCGCCAGAACGTCCAGAAAACGTCCTTGATCGAGCCGCAATTGCTGTAGCTGCTGGCTCGCTTCCAGAAAGCGAGCGCTGTTCTCGGGAATGGCTTCGAGAGCAAACGCGGCCAGCAGGAGCTCACCCGATTGACGTGCTTCGGCTGACAGTTGCAACAAATCGTCCGCCGGTAATTGATCCGGATCTCGAATCATACTGAAACAGCCGAGAGCTTCGGCCCGCTGCCCCAGACGTAAGAGGGCGCGTGTCCAAAGCAGTTCGGCTTCGGGAAAAGAACCGCCGGATTGCCCCACGGCGGCTTCCAGCAAAACCGCCGCTTCGCGCGGATTCTGGTCAAACGCCTCGGCCGCATCGCGAAACATCCACCAAGGCTCCAGGCGGGTTGACCAAACCCAGGCGAATCCGAGGACCAGACATCCGCAAATCACGAGGATGCCCCACCCGCGACGACGGGACGTGGGTTTCGGCGCGGGAGTGGACTTTGCTCTGTGTCGCCGGGACATCAGCGATGGGTCGGAAAGTGTTTCAAGCGGGGCCGGCCGCGTTCAAAGGAGTCGCGACCTGTTCTCAGCCAACAGTATAGTCGCGGAAGCTCCCGGATGATCGATCAATCGGGTTTTGTGCCGCGTCCCTCCACGATCACTGCCTCTTCCCGTTCGGTCGAAATCTCGAATCGTTCTCGAAGTCGGCTGGGCCACAAGACAGCGAGCTTCACCCGCTCCACGTCCGAAGAAATTGGCACAATCAGCCGTGGGTCGGAGTGAGACAGATAGCCTCTTCCGCTCATCACGGCGAGAGTACGGACGGGCAAAGGTTCTTCGACGACGATTGTGGCCCCCACTGGATCGCGCGGACTGACGGTTCCCACCAGTTGCAGACGGACGAACTTTTTCACCGGGTTCCGGTTTCGCAATAGGGCGAGCGGTTCATCGAGGCTGCTGACAACCAGGTCGACCGCGCCATCGTTGTTCCAGTCCCCCGCCGCGCCGCCGCGGGCGGTATGGGGCACGCTGAACCACGGGCCCTCCTGCCCGGTCACATCTTCGAAGCGCTGGCCGTCGCGATTCCGTAAGAGAGAGGCGGGCTGACGAAATGGGCTGAACCTGGAGTGGTATTGGACGTGACCATTCAGCACATAGAGATCTGGCCAGCCATCGGCGTCGAAATCCTGAAAGCCGGTTCCAAAGCCAACGAACGCTCGCCCCTGCCCCGCCAGTCCCATGCGGGCAGTCGCATGCTGGAACAAGCCGTCACCGAGATTCAACGAGAGCGAATTGTCTTCGAGTTCGAAGTTCGCCACCCAGGTGTCGAGACGTCCGTCGCCATTCACATCCGCGGCGTCGACGCCCATGCTCCCTTCCGGCGTCCCTGTTTCGTTGTAGGCCAAGCCCGATGATTCGGCGGCTTCACGCAATGGAAAGTCAGCCCCGCCCCAATAGAGGTGATTGGCGACGACGTCGTTCGCGACATAGAGATCAACCCGGCCGTCGCTATTGAGATCGGCAGCCAGCACTCCCAACCCCATGCCATCGGATCGTATCCCCGCTCGCGACGTCACATCCTCGAAGCGTCCGTCCCCCAGGTTCAGATAGAGATGATCCGGAGCCGGTGAATACTGCTGAGGCGGCGGAACGTCGTCCGGTGGACGCGAGGCGGAGTAGGAGTCGGGCAACCAGTCGACATAGCCGGCCACGAACAGATCGGCATTGCCATCGTCGTTAACATCGGCGAAAGCGGCGGCTGTCGACCAGCCGTGGACCGTCAGTCCCGCCGATTCCGTCACCGCATCGAAGGTTCCATCGCCCAGGTTTCGCCAGAGGACGCAACTGCCATAGCAGGTGAGGAATAGATCGGAAAAGCCGTCGTTGTCGAAGTCGCCAGCGACAATTCCATGGGAATAGCCGGTGGGATCGGTCAGGCGTGCCGCCGTGGTCACGTCTTGAAAGCGTTCATCGTGCCGCTGGCGCAGCAACTGGCCGGGAACGCCTTGCGGTTGCTCGCTGGTCTTGTCGATGATTCCGCCGCCGACCGAGTAGATGTCGAGCCGACCATCCCGATCGTAATCAACGAGCCCGACACCGCCGCCCACCGTTTCCAGCAGGGTATTGCGACCCGCCGCACGTCCCGTCTCGAAGCGAGTGCGAACACCGAGAGCCGATGAGACGTCTTCGAACCAGTCCTCGGCACGCGGGGGCCGCGCCGGGGTTGGGACAGGTTTGTCCGGCTGAGATTGCGTGGACGTGACCTCGGCCGGTTGAGGTGGCTTCGCCGACCCGCATCCCCAGCAGGCGCACAAACCTGTCAGGCATACGAGTTTTGCGAACGAAATGGACCACGGACCGCGCATTGGAAATCACATCCACGCCGAGCGACGAACTGGAAGTGTCTTCCATGATTGACGGGAGGGTTGGCGGGCACAACTGAGGGGACCGGCGGACCTGAGTGTCCATGCTGACGCGTCCAGCAGTGCATCTTTATGGACAGAGATTGATGACTCTTCTTCCGCTTCACGTTGACGTGAAGGGGATCGTGTCATGACTCAACGTTGCGATGCTATAGAAATGCAATGGGACTTCGCAGACGACTCGAAGATACTGCTGGGCAAGCCAGCTGGCACCCGGCGAACTGTGCCTGCGAAGACTCGTCGATTACGAGTCGCTCACTGGGAACCGGCATCGCGCCGAGCAATACCGCAAACAGCTAGAGCAGTTTGCACCTCGGTAGTTCTCGACTCTCTCCATTGCTACTCAATTCTGATTGCACTTAGCATTCGTAGTATAGGCGGCGGAACAGAGGGCGACCTGGAACATATTTCAAAGATAACCTGTAGAATTTCGTCTCCAACAGAGAGATTCGTTTCAGACGCAACACTCGCGCAAACACCGAGTAGGTAGAAAAGCGAACCGCTAGGAAGGTGGGGGGCGTCTTCAATTGCAGCGGCAATACAATCAACAAGCCGCACAATAGATGAACGTCTTGAGTACAATCCAAGTGCGCACATAAACCTCCCCGCAAAACGCCCGTGCCCGCCCCCCGTAGCAGCTCCTTCTTCGCTTACATTTATAGCACTTCCCGCAAGCGATTGTTTCGCAACCTCTACCAAAAGCTGGTCTATCATCATCCACGCAAGCAAATGCGTCTCATCGCCCAAGCCAAGAGATGACTCCAACTCTATTGCCCTAAGGATCGTTGCGTGTAGAAGAGACATGCCATCGGAAGCGTTGTTTTTCAACAACACTCGTGCGCGATTGTGCGTCAGCTGGATTTGGTGAAAACGCAGTATATCAATTCCGAAAGACTTGATTACACTCCCATCTATTTCGTGTGCTAGCTCCAAAAGACTTAACGCCTCATCATAATGTGTATACTTGTATGACTTGTATGCTTCAACAGCCAAATCGAACGAACGTAGAACGTTCTTTGTCAGTGGATCGCTCGCAGCCTGCTGGTGTTGCATGGCTAATTCGAGCAGACGCCCGCCTTCCTGGAGTCTTGATGCCCTTAACGAACCAAGTGCGGTCTTTCGGATCGCCCCAGCCGCGTCCAATCGCTCAATTGAAACGCCAGGTATCTTCGCCATTTGCTCTCTAAGCAGTGAGTCAAATGGACTCTCGATGACTATCGCTTGCCGCAACTCACACCGCATTTGGACCGATTGACACGCGGCAAGCAACACCAAAAGGGAATCGCTGAGGCTCTCACTGGGCATTTCCGCATGCTCGACGTAAACAGCCTAAACCTCGACTGCACCGGCCACGCCGCTTTCTTTGCCACGCTCTAACTGCTGGATGACATGCCACAAGAGAAGCTTTTGCGGGAGGTTTCGCTTAATCGGAGGGCACGGGACTACGCCATCAGCCCACTGTTTCGGACAGGAGCCGCCACAGACTGGCAAAATCTCACACGAACTACACTGATGCTTCCCATCGCCGACCTCAGCCGGGAAAGCCTGAAGCGGAAATCTGCGATTGCTTGAGGCTCCCGCCTGAGTGCTACCAATATTGTATAGGCCGCTTACCTCATAAACAGGCACTTGTGCCACCTCCGTGCAATTATACTGCTTGCCGTCAGCGGATGTTACAGTTGCGTCTCGTCTTGCGGCCATGCAGACAATCTTTTTTCGTTGCGGAAGCAAAGACACGCGAAAACCACGATCGTACATTTCAGTCATCCAATCGACCTCAAGCTTTGCAAACTCGTTTGCATCGAGCGAAGTGAGATGCGCGTCATTTCCCCACGAATGTATGGGAGCAACGTAGAACTCAAATCTTTCATGAAATCCGTGTCGATGCATCTCTTCGATCAACAAGGGCACGGCATCCGCATTCGACCGATCGACGTTGCATCTAATCCTGAGCCGAAATGATATATCGGCATTATTCCGGATGGACGCAAGATTTGCGAAGATGGCTCTGAACGTCCCCCCTTGTGATTTGGTATGTCTACGCTTGTCGTGCGAGGCTTCATCACCATCGAGAGTGACTTCCACAAAATCGACTTTGTGTTCGTCCTGAAGTTCTAGCGCTACATCGTTCGTCAGGAGTAGCCCATTAGTGACGACACGCGCGTTGTACCCCTTCTTGAGCGACTTGCACAGATTGAGTAGACGGGGAGAGATAGCCTGAATAGCTTTCAAGCCCAATAGTGGTTCCCCGCCAAACCACGATACAGTTAGATGCCTATAACGTTGCTGTTCCAGTTTATGTGCAATCTGGGATTCAAGCGACCGTTGCACTTCGGGAGACATCGTCCCTTTAGAATGGACTTGACCGCAGTAATTACACCCCAGTTGACAGTAAGATGATGGGTGGATTACTTGGTACAAGGTGCTGTCATCATCTTCGGCCGCAATGTTTTCGGAAACAACTACTTGGAGTTCGTCCAAGTCTGCGGGCACAAGGATTCGGGTGCTAATTAATAGCTCGACGTGATTGTCATTGGAACCACCAGATAAACGGAGCGGAATTTGGTGCAGATCACGCCAAACCTTTTCACCGACCACCAAGACCCTGCCGGTCAGTCCGCTAAAGACCACGCGATTAACAAGATTTGTCCGACAATCCACGAAGGGTGGAGATGGAACGGCATACCGAGAAAGCTTCAACTCGTTCACGTCTTAGCACCCAGAAAAAGAAAGGCCCCGCAGAGTTTCCTCGACAGGGGCCCGTAGACATCTCAGCGGCGCGAATTAGCAGGAAGAATCGCAGGCAACATTGAAGTTAGGTTCTGCAGAGGCCTTCGCAAGAACTTCTTCTACAGACTTACCTTCGTCCAACATACGCAGCCTCTCGTTAACTTCCTGCTGGGCAGCGAGCAGCAGCTTTCTTGCATCTTGCTTACGTTTGGCACGCTCGGTAGTAGCATCTGGCACAGTTCGTCTCCTTGAGTTGTGGATTAAGAAAGCCTTGTTTCAATCCAGACTAGAGCAGCGGTTAACAACCGCTGTCGCAAGCGACGTTGACATCAAGTGGCTGGGAAGGTTCTGTTCCGAACACTTCGTTAACATCTTGCCCCTCTTCGATCTTCCGCAAGGCTTCGGCGAAGGCCACTTGGGCATCCACGAGAGTTTGGCGAAGAACCTTCTTTTTCGCTTTCTCTTCTTTTTGTTCGGGCATAGAATTCTCCATTAGAAGTGGCGAACGGCCAGACGACTGCCAATATCGTTCCACTCTCTATTTGGCTTGTCAAGCCTTTGCAGCGGAATCTTATTGGCCGAATCATCACTGGGGAGCGCCGGGTGCCACTGCTGGACCGTCTGCGGGCCAGCAGTGCTTTACCCGCAGCGATGACCATCGTTCCCCTCGGTTCATTCACCGGAAACGTCACGGAATCATTCCAGCAGTTCGGGCGGCAGCGGTGTCAGTACGATAGCGGGAAAGCGTCAAGTCAAGCACATGTCCCGGATCTTCAAGGTGTCGCACCCGCTTACGATGCGGTAATCGCATGGCCTGCATGTTCGCGTCCGGACAGGACGAATGGAAGGACGAAATCCGACGGATTGGAACGCGTGAATCGTCTGTCCGGTCACATGGACTGATGGGCAAGGCGGGAAGAGCACTCCTGGCCTGCGGACGGTCCGGCAGTGGCACCCTCTATCGGTCAGAAGACGCGCTCCCCGTTGGGTCGCGGCTATGGGGGCGTGTGGATGGTGATGTTCCGATTAACGCGGCGGATGCGATGAACGGAAGCGGCGGAGGTGGTCGCGGAAGGCTTGGAAGAGGCGGCTTTGGAAGCGGTAGGGGTTCCAGACGACGGCGATCGTGCGGGTGGGGGGGCGGCCGCAGATGGAGCGGTAGACGCGGCGGTTGCTCTGGTCGATCTGGCGGGCCATGGCGGGGATCATGGAGATGCCGTGCGAGAGGGAGACGAGTTCCTGCACCATGGCGAGTTGGCTGGCTCGCTCGACCGAGACTGGTTGAAACGAACGCTGGCGGCAGAAGGAAATGATGTTATCCGAGAGGCAATGGGCCTCGTCGAGCAGGACGAACGGAAATGGTTCGACGTCGGTGAGGCGAATCTTTTCCTGGGCGGCCAGCGGATGGTTGGGCGGCAGCACCAGGAGGAGTTCTTCCTTGAAGAGTTCCTCGACTTCGAGGTAGCGAGCCGGGACCGGGAGGGCGAGAATCGCGAGATCGATCTCCCCCTGCGTGCAGGACTTGATGAGAGAGTCGGTCGTGTTCTCCTGAACGATCAGCGTGGCCTTGGGATAGGCCCTTGAGAACGATTGCAGCAGTTCCGGCAGGAAGTAGGGGGCGATCGTGGGGATGGCCCCCACGCGGACGCGGCCGCTTTGGCCGTCGTCGGTGATTTCGGCCTTGGTGTCTTCCAGAATCGTGAGCACCTGTTGAGCACGGGACTGCAGCAGCATCCCTGCCTCGGTGAGGACGATCGAGCGCGTCTTGCGTTCGAAAACCGGTTGGCCAAGTTCCTCTTCCAGCCGCTGAATGGAGCGGCTGAGGGCCGGTTGCGAAATGGCCAGATCTTCGGCAGCACGGGTGAAGTTCTGCCGCTCGGCGACGCGCAAAAAGTAGCGGAGCTGGTCGAGGTCCATGATTCGACACCCGATTTTGTCATGCACCGGACGCATGATTGAAAGAACAAAAATGCATTGGAAGTCTAAAATTGGACGTCCTAGACTTCAAACGTCCCGAGCTGGCCACCCCCGGTGGGATGCGGAATCGCGGAGTCGCAACACGATGACGAGTGCTCCGTCGACGCCAATGGTTCGGGTGCGTGCCACTGGCTTCGCCAGTGCATCTTATCGTGGATGAGAGACTTAAGACGCACTGGCAGAGCCAGTGGCACACGAAAATCCCCCCCTGACAAAGCACGAGGAGACAACTGATGAACTGGCAAGCAATGTGTGGTTGTGTGGTCTCGGCTGCCATGGTGGCGTCGACGGGGTGCATTGGCGAAAGCCGCACGGTGCAGGCGGCGGACGGCGTAAAAGCTGAGAAGCCCAAGTCGGCGGCAACTGTTACCGAAGGAGACGCGAATGCGGCACTCGAAAAGTGCCCGGTGATGCATGAGATGCTGCCAGCCGCGGCTCGCAATACCGCAGGCGGGGCGATGTCGAACGGCAACTGGTGGCCTAACCAGTTGAATTTGAAGATTCTTCATCAGAACTCGGCGAAATCGAATCCGCTGGGAGCTGACTTCAACTATGCCGAGGAGTTCAAGAAGCTCGATCTGGAAGCCGTCAAAGCCGATCTGCGGGAGCTGATGACGACTTCCCAGGACTGGTGGCCGGCTGACTATGGTCACTATGGCCCGTTGTTCATCCGCATGGCGTGGCACAGCGCGGGAACTTATCGCGTCGAAGACGGCCGCGGGGGGGCCGGATATGGCACGCAGCGCTTCGCCCCTCTCAATAGCTGGCCCGATAATGCCAACCTGGACAAGGCCCGGCGGCTGCTGTGGCCGATCAAGCAAAAGTATGGCAACCAGATTTCGTGGGCCGATCTGATGGTGCTCACCGGGAACGTCGCGCTCGAATCGATGGGATTTGAGACCTTTGGATTTGGTGGCGGTCGCGAGGATGTCTGGGAACCGCAGGAAGACATCTACTGGGGACCGGAAAGTGAATGGCTGGGCGATAAGCGACATACCGGCGAACGGCAGCTTGAGAATCCGCTGGCAGCCGTGCAGATGGGACTCATCTATGTGAACCCCGAAGGCCCGAGCGGCAAGCCGAGTGCCTTGGAAGCGGCTAAGGATATTCGCGAGACGTTCGGCCGCATGGCGATGAACGATGAAGAAACCGTTGCCCTGATCGCGGGTGGGCATACGTTCGGCAAAGCTCACGGAGCGGCGAGCGCGGACAACGTGGGCCCGGATCCGGAAGCGGCCGGCATCGAACAACAGGGCCTGGGCTGGAAGAACAAGTTCGGCAAGGGGAATGCGGGAGACACGATTACCAGCGGCCTCGAAGGTGCCTGGTCGAATACGCCCACCCAGTGGTCGAACAGCTACTTCGACAACCTGTTCGGCTACGACTGGGATCTGGTGAAGAGCCCGGCTGGCGCGTGGCAGTGGACCCCCACCGACCCGGCCGCGAAGGGGACCGTGCCCGATGCCCATGACAAAAACAAATCACATGCCCCGATGATGTTTACCACCGACCTCGCGCTGCGGATGGACCCGGTCTACGGCAAGATCTCGAAGCGGTTTCATGAGAACCCGGAAGAGTTCCGCGTCGCGTTCGCGAAGGCCTGGTACAAGCTGACGCATCGCGACATGGGTCCGGTGTCGCGGCTGTTGGGGCCGGAAGTCGCCAAGCCGCAATTGTGGCAGGATCCTGTTCCGGCGGTGGATCATAAGTTGATCGATGACAAGGACATCGCGGCGCTCAAGACCGAGATTCTGGCATCGGGCCTGTCGGTTTCCGATCTCGTATCGACCGCCTGGGCGTCGGCTTCGACATTCCGCGGCAGCGACAAGCGCGGCGGAGCCAATGGGGCACGCATCCGTCTGGCGCCGCAGAAGGATTGGGAGGTCAATCAACCTGCCAAGCTGGCGAAGGTTCTGAAGACGTTGGAGCAGGTCCAGACGAAATTCAATGAGGCTCAGAAGGGTGGCAAGAAAGTCTCGCTCGCCGACCTCATCGTGCTGGGTGGAAACGCTGGCATTGAAGAAGCGGCGAAGCGAGCCGGCCATACGGTGACGGTCCCGTTCGCTCCCGGACGGACCGACGCCACCGATGAAATGACCGACGTGGAAGCGATTGCCGTGCTGGAACCCAAGTCGGATGGTTTCCGGAACTACCAGGCCCGGGAGATCGATCGCCCGGCCGAGGAACTGCTGGTGAATCGCGCTCAACTGCTGACGCTGACCGCGCCGGAGATGACGGCCCTCGTTGGTGGGATGCGAGTCTTGAATACGAACGCCGGAAGTGGACCGATGGCCCAATTGGGCGTGCTCACAAAACGTCCGGAACACCTGACGAACGACTTCTTCGTGAACCTGCTCGATATGGGCAACGAGTGGCGGACCTCGCCAATGTGCGAGCATTTCTTTGAAGGGGTCGATCGTTCGACGGGCGACGTCAAATGGACCGCGACGCGGGTCAATCTGATTTTTGGATCGAATTCGCAGTTGCGGGCGATTGCCGAGGTCTATGGCAGCCAGGGGGGCGAGCAAAAGTTTGTTGATGACTTCGTGAAAGCGTGGACCAAGGTCATGAATCTGGATCGGTTCGACCTCGATCGATCCACGCGGACCGGCACGACGTCGGTCGCGGCCGTGAGGAATTGAGATAAATAGGATCTTGAACCAAACAAGCGGCCCGCTGGAAGTAACTCCGGCGGGCCGCTTTCGTTTCTCGCAAACTCGTACGAAGCCACCGAGTCACTTTTAACGGGAGGGCCGAAGGGGCTCCATGACTGTCGAACGCTTCAAGTTGCAGGACTGTGCCAGTGGCAAGATGCAGGGTCTTATGGTGTTTACCCCAAGGTGAGTTGTGACGGTCGTGCGGGCTGCTCCCGGCTCATCATGATCGGCGATTGCTCCCTGACGAAAACTCGGGATGCGCCGCCTTTCGGCTACGATACCGCCTTAAGTCTCGGTATCGTCCGAGGTCGAGAGTCGCATGGGGGCGCGATTTCGTTCTTGCAAGCGGTCGAGAGATGCTACCGATCGCCCTTCCCTACGACCGACCCGTCCGCTCGATGACATTCCGATCAAGAATTGAGAGTCCGGAATTCGCGGGGAGTGGCCCCGGAGAGAGTTTGTCTGTCAGGATCGCTCGCAAGGGCCAGGGCCATGTCGATCACGATCTCGCAATTTCTGCAGCGACTCGAAACCAGCGGAATTCTCAGCGAATCCGACCTGGCCTCGGTGCACGCGATCGCGGCGGAGCAGGATGCTGCCGGCGAAGCCGAGCCCCTGGTCAAGCGGCTTCATAAGGAAGGCCGTCTGACCGGCTATCAGGTACAAATTCTCTGGAAGGGAAAGGGTCAACAACTCGCGCTGGGCAACTATGTTATTGAGGACGAGTTGGGCCGGGGTGGCATGGGGGTGGTGCTGAAGGCCCGCCACAAGCGGATGCAGCGTTGCGTCGCCATCAAGGTGTTGCCGACGGCGATGGTCAAGGATGCCGCGGCCATTGCAAGGTTCCAGCGAGAAGTGGTCGCGGCGGCCAAGCTGAACCACACAAATATCGTGGGAGCGTTCGATGCCGACGAGATCAACGGCCAGCACATTCTGGTGATGGAATTCGTCGATGGACGCGATCTGTCGTCAATCGTCAAGAAACAGGGGCGGCTGCCGATCAAGCAGGCGGTGGACTGCGTTCTTCAGGCGGCGCGAGGTCTTGAGTTCGCGCACAAACAGGGGGTCGTGCATCGCGACATCAAGCCGGCCAATCTGCTGCTGGATGCGTCCGGCGTGGTGAAGATTCTGGACATGGGGCTGGCGCGGCTGTCAGGGACAGCGGATGTCGGCGAGCAGGCGGAACTGACGGGGACCGGCGTGGTGATGGGGACCGTGGACTATATGTCTCCGGAGCAGGCATTAAGCACCAAGTCGGCCGATCACCGCGCGGACATTTACAGCCTTGGCATCACTTTGTATTACCTGCTCACCGCCGAGCCCGCTTATGCGGGCGACTCGCTGATGGCCCGCCTGATGGCGCATGCGAACTCGCCGATCCCCGCGTTGTCGGCGGCGCGTCCGGATGTCTCTCCCCTGCTGCAGCAGGTCTTCGAGCGAATGGTCGCCAAGAAGGTGGAAGATCGCTACCAGAGCATGTCGGACGTTATCGCCGACCTGGAAGCCAGCCAGGACGACTCCCCTGGCTCGGCGGTAATCCTGCGGTCGCGGCGGGAAGACGAATCATCCGGCCAGCTCGCCAACTTTCTACGGCAACTCGAAGGGGGCGGTGGATCGCAGCCGTCCCAGATCAAGACCGCGAAATCGGAACGGCTGGTCAAGCCAGTCATGGAGGCGCAGACACTCGTGTCCGGGGCGGATATCGGGACGTCGAGGAGCTTGCCGCGGCGGAAGAGAAGTCACGCCGCGAAGTCCGCGAAGCCGCACGGCAGAACCTTGTGGACCGATTGGCGGGTGCTCGCCGGAACGGGCGGTGGCGCGGTCGTTGTGCTTATGCTGGCCGTCGCGATCTTCAGCCGCCGCCCAGCCTTGCCATCGCAAGTCACACAATCGGCCTTGCCGGTAGAAACGGCCGCGGAAGCAGCCTTGGCACCAATCCAGGTGGTGACAACCAGCGTGCCGTCCCCCTCTCCTGAAACACTCATCGCGGTGGTTCCTCCACAGCCACCGGCCGGGACGAGGTCCGAGGTCATTCAACGGCTCACGTCGCCAGATTACGAATGGACGGCGCCGGAGAACCTGGGACCAGGGATCAACTCGTCCAGCCCGGAAACCCTGGCCGGGCTGTCCGATGACGAGTTAACTATCTATCTTCAGCGCGGCTACAATGGTCAACTGCTCAAGAGCGAACGAACCCGCGCGGATATCCCGTTCCCGACGGCACGGGTCATCGTCAATGACAAGGCCTGGAATGATCAATTCAATGTGTCTGGCAACGGCCTCTCGTTGATCGGACTGAGTCAGTCCAGTCAACGAAAACGCCAAGTCGCGGCCGCTACTCGTCAGGATCTCCAGAAGCCATTCTCCGCGCCCGCACTGTTGCCATCGCCGGTTAACGAGAACAGCGCGATGCATCCCGTGCAGTCTTCCGACGGGCTGACGTTGCTGGTGACTTCAACTCGACCGGGCAGCCGGAATGGCGACATCTGGATGTTCACCCGTCCGGCCCTCGATCGACCGTTCGAGACTGTGGAGAATCTGCCGTTTCCCGCTAATACCCCCGATTGGGACATGCCGGCGTACATCAGCAATGACCGGCTCGTGCTGCTGACAATGTCGCAGGGAAAGGATTTTCGGCGGATTTTTCTCGTCACGCGCGTCAGCGTCGGTGCTCCCTTTGGGCCAGCCGTTCCACTGGATATGCCTCTCGGCCCTGCCACCGACTCGACCGGAAATGGTGCCTTCACGCTCTCGGGCGATGGGAAGTCGGTTTACTTCTACAGCCGGTCAATGCCCGGCGGACACGGCGCGATGGATATCTGGGTTTCGCGAAGGGTCCGGAAGACTTCCGGAGCTTGAGCGATCGCTTCGCTACCGGCTGTCCGACGTCACCGCCGCGACCGCAGACGGGGCAACTCGACTGCCTTGGTCGGAGAAACGGAGTCCAGCAGGTCTTGTGTCGGCTCTCTGACATTTCCAGAAATCAATCGATACCCCAAGTCAGCGGAATCCACGGGTTCAAACGGAATCGTACCCCGCCGCGGGACTCTGTTACTTGTCGACCTCGGCCAGACCACTCGGCTCGTCACGCAACTTCCTGGGAGGGGCCTCAGCCGCGATACCCGGCGCTGGTTGACGCCATAATTTCCTTACGAGTTCGACTCCCGTACTTTCAGCTCACAAAAACATGCGAACCTTTCGCGGACTTGAAGCGTCCGAGCAGGCACGACTTTAGGAACATCTCTTCTCATCCTTAAGAAAGGAGGCCGAAATGCGAACACATTGTCTCAGACACGACAGGCAAATGAATCGGCCCCGAGGATGGTCCCCGGTGGCCCTGGAACTCTGACGTGATTTCCCGCGAGGATTCACGTCGTCCTTGACCAGGATTCTTAAGATGGACGTGAATGTTCTCCAGCGACAGTTCGCGCGCATCGGCGCGCGGGCTCACGTTCGCTGGCTGGATCAACGCTTCCGGGGTGCGGTCGCGCTCGACATTGTCCAGGATCGCGCCGGGGAACTGTTCGAGATTCGCATCTCGAACGAGGCCCCAGCCGAAGTGGAAGTCCTGCACGCCGAACCCAGACAGCGGCATCTCCTGCTGATGTCGCGCACGGAAACGAACGAGAAGCACAAGTTTCTGTGCGGTCACGACGAACGTCATTGGTTCGTCGCGGCTGTCCCGGAAAATCGGGCGGTCTCGACGGTCCGGACGGCGATGGAGGCCCTGAAGCCAGACGAAGTGGTCAGTCGGCAACTGCGACAGCGAGGGAGACGGAAGAACTGGAACCGTCGGCGAAACGAAGCTTTCGTTCGCCAGGGGGAATGGTTCTTCGTACCGGAACCGCGGCTACTCGTTAACGAGAAGCTCGTGCTGACGAATGAGCCCTTACGCCGCGGCGGCGGAAAACCTCACATGGTCGAATTCCTTTACCGCTCCGGCGGGGAACTCGTCTATGTCAGTACGCAGAAGCCCAACGGGCTGACGCAGAGCCAGTACAACGTGCTGCTCTCGCGTCATCCGGAAGCCAGGCACTGGGCGTGGTCGACGCTGCGTCGCAACCCGTCGGTGTATGTGAAGGGACGCGTGCGGCATGCCGATCATGCGACGATCTCGCTCGGCGACTGGCATCGGGTGCTGATGAATACGGAAACGCAGGCAGCCGCGATGCGGCACGTGGCGTTCCTGGATTGATTCGCGGGCGCGGCGCTGTCGCCGATGCAATCAAGCTGTCGATTGCTCGACTCTTCTCAAGTGACACCCCTGGTTCGAGCAATCGGACCAGGGGTCTTCACTTTTCCGGGGTTCGCCGGGATCCGCGTGAGGGCCGCGAGCGCGGATCGCTACTCGACAGTCTGGTTCACCGCCGTTTTTTGACCGGGCACGGCATCTCCGCAAAGGAGACAAATGCACAGGAATTGTTCAGGATTTTCCCGAGTTCCGAACTAGTTGTCTCCGGGAATGGGCTTTTGGCTCAAGGGGGAGTAAGATGGCCTGTCCACTCATTGATTCCCTTCAAGGACGCTGACGGCAAAGTGCCCTCCGTGACAGGAGATATCAAGGATGCGAACACCGGGCACTTCGAGCGGATTCACGCTCATTGAATTGCTAGTGGTCATCGCCATCATTGGTGTGCTGATCGCCCTCTTGCTCCCAGCGGTCCAACAGGCGCGCGAAGCAGCCCGCCGCACCCAGTGCAAAAGCAACCTCAAGCAGATCGCGCTGGCGCTGCACAACTACCACGATACGTTCGCGATCTTTCCGTCCGGGCAGTATTACTGCCGCCCGAATACGGCCTGCAATTCGACAGCACTTGTCGCCGACGGCTGGGGCTGGACGGCCTCGCTGCTCCCGTTCGTCGATCAGGCGCCGCTCTTCAACGGTTTCAACTTTTCGCTCGCGATGCGCGATCCCCATCACGCTCATTTGCTCGCGACCCCGCTTCCGCTTTTTCAATGCCCGTCCGATGCGACGCGCAAGGAACAGTTGCCTCCCACGGTTAACCCCTTTCTTCCCGAGCGATTCGCGACTTCGAACTACTGCGGGAATGGCGGAGCGTTCGGGAACAGTTTCGAGGCACCACTGCTCGCGACAGGGCCGCTGCAGACAAACGGAGTACTCGGTCGGGACTCGGCTTGCCGGATCCGAGACATCACCGACGGGGCATCCAACACCTTTCTGGTGGGGGAAGTGATCCATTTTGACTTCAATTGGGATCCCACGCTTTACGGCCATTTTCATCTTCCCCGCGCGGCCTGCTGCACGCTCAAGCTCGCGAGGAACGGGAATCGGCCGCTCAACCCCGATCCGTCCGCGACGACGGACGAGAAGCGGGAAGGCTTCAGCAGTCTGCATGCCGGCGGAGCCCATTTCGGCATGTGCGACGGGAGCGTCCGGTTCATCAGCGAAAATATTGACACGTCCTCGCGTCAATGGACCGCGGCGACACAAAGCGACCCATTCGACCGCGCGAACAACGGAGACGACTTCCGCACGTATCAGCGGCTCTTCGCACGGAATGACAGTTATCCCCTCGGTGATTTTTAACGAGTCGGCAGCGGTTCGCTTTATTCACCAATCGGTGCGTTCATGCCGGTCAAACTCGCTCACGTCACTGGCTTTCCGACGGTTTCGTCGCGGCTCCCCGCATGGTTGCGATCGGGCATTATTCTCGCGCTCGTCCCTGTCCTCTTCATAATCATTCCGCGGACGCCGCTGGATGGGCCAATTGGCGGAGTGATCGCGCTCAGCCTCGCGTTGGTCTGCTGCTGGTTCGGCGGCCCCTATCCGGCGGCGCTCGTTCCACTTTCAATTGTTGTCATTTCGCGCGTGGCAGGTGAGACGCCGCTGTTCAGCGTGCCGAGCATGCAAGAAGCCGTGTCGTTCGTGACGCTGACGATCCTGACCACCGCCGTCGGATTGGCGGGACAGTATCAACGACATTGGCAACACGACAGGCGGGTTCATCTGCGCAACCGCCAGGAGGCCGAAAGACACCTGCGAGAAAGCGAGGAGCGTTTTCGGCTGTTGGCCGACTCCGCCCCCGCCCTCATCTGGATCAATGGCCCCGACGGAGCCGAGTTCGTCAATCGCACTTATCTGGAGTTCCTGGGCGTCGAGAATGAAATCCGCGGCTTTGACTGGGCAAATTTTATCCATCCCGACGACCGCGATGATTACATGCAGGCCTATCTGCTCGCCGTTGAACGGCGGCAGATTTTCGATGCTCAGTTCCGGTTCCGCCGACACGACGGGCAGTATCGCTGGATGCGTTCCGTCGCTCGGCCCCGCTTCGACTCCGATGGCACGTTGCAGGGTTACTCCGGCATCAGCATGGACTTCACCGAACGCAAGCAATTCGAAGAAGCCTTGAAAGAAGCCGATATCCGCAAGAACGAGTTTCTCGCGACGTTGGCGCACGAGCTTCGCGGGCCGCTCGCCCCCGTGCGGAACATGCTGGAGATCATGAAGCGAAGTAGCGTCGACGGCGCGATGCTGCGGCAGGCGCGGGACACGATGGAGCGACAATTGAGTCATATGGTGCGGCTCGTCGACGACCTGCTTGATATCAGCCGTATCAGCCGGAACAAGATCGAACTGAAGCGAGAGCGCGTGGAACTGGCGTCAGTCGTGTCCCAGGCCGTCGAAGCGACCCGCATGTTTGCCGATAGCGCCCGGCAGGAATTGACCGTCGCGCTTCCCCCCAACCCGATCTACTTGCACGCCGACGCGGTTCGTCTGGCGCAAGTGTTTGGCAACCTCCTCAACAATGCCTGCAAGTACACCCCGCCGGGTGGACAAATCTGGCTGACCGCCGAGGCGAGGCCGTGCGACGTCGTCGTGAAAATCAAGGACACGGGCGTCGGCATCGCGTCCGAGAAGCTGACAAGCGTGTTCGAGATGTTCTCGCAAGTGGAATCCTCTTTGGAGCGGTCGCATGGCGGACTCGGCATTGGACTCGCGCTCGTGAGGCGGCTGGTCGAGATGCATGAGGGATCGGTCGAAGCGTGGAGTGAAGGTCCGGGCCGCGGAAGTGAATTCATCGTACGTCTGCCAGTTCCGACCGAGAGCGAGGAACCCGAGCCGCGTACAGAACCAAGCAGGGAGAACGTCGTGTCGGCTCGTAGAATTCTCGTTGTCGACGACAACCGCGACTCGGCTACTTCGCTGGCCATGTTACTCAAGCTGACCGGCAACGACACACGGACGGCCCATGATGGCATGGAAGCCGTCGAGCAGGCGGAGGCATACCAGCCGGACGTCATCCTGCTTGATATCGGCCTGCCGAAATTGAACGGTTACGAAGCTTGCCGTCGAATCCGCGCGCAATCCCGAGGTAACGCGATTCATATGGTCGCGTTGACAGGGTGGGGGCAAGACGATGATCGCCGGAAATCCCGGGAGGCCGGCTTTGATGACCACCTGGTGAAGCCGGTGGAGTACGCGACCCTGGCAAAGCTTCTGTTCGATTCGCGGGCGAACGCTGAGTCGCGCGGGTTGGATAACGGCGCGGCCACCGCTCCAACGATTCCCGAGAGCCAGCATGTCTCAGTGAGTCGATTTGAGAAGCATAGAGACTCCTAAAATCAGCACCAGGGCTGAGACAACTTTATGGTAAAGCGGCTCGGGGATGCGCCTCAGGGTTCGTTCTCCAATCGCTGTCCCGGCGATGGCTCCCAAAGTCGCGGCCACGAGAACCGGCCATAAATCGGCAATCTTACTTCCCTGGCTGAACAGGTACACGGGCAGCCGAGCGCCATCGACGATCAAGCCCACCACGGTGGCCGTGGCAATGAAGGCATCGCGCGGCACGTTGAATCCCAGCATGGCCGCGGAACGGATGCCGCCCTGATTTCCGACCAGGCCCCCGAGCAATCCCGAGAGAAATCCCGCGGCCCAGGCCATGGCTCCATGAAATCTCAACTTTTGGGAGAGGCCGGTCAACCCCATGAACCCGGTGAAAACGAGCAGTCCCCCGAAGAGATAGGACAACACGGGGCTACCCGCATAGGAACTTAACACCGCGCCGGTCAACCCACCGGCGGCACTCATGAGGCCGAAGCTCCAGAGCAGTTTCCGATCAACTTTGGCTCTCAGCAGCCAGAATCGGAATGCCGTCGCCACGAAGTGCGGGATGGAAACCGCGGCAACCGCCAGCCTGGTTTCGACTCGCCACGCCAGCAGTGGCGTGAGCAAGCTCCCAATACCAAAGCCGCTGACGGACGCGATGGCTCCGGCAATAAACGCCACCGCTGCCGTGGCGACCAGAAAGACCGTGTCAGACATCATGATCCGCCGACGCCTTCCGAACGGGAAGTCGGAATGGCTCTCTCTTGTAGTC
>JAHBXV010000061.1 GCA_019636285.1 Planctomycetaceae bacterium | reverse complement strand
GCTTCAAACCCCGCTCCGCCGGGGAACCCCGGCGAAAGAACTCTCATCACCCCTTCAAAATCGCCCTTCGAGCGCGACTGTGTTCCACTCCGCGCATTCGTTTTAACTGACCACCACCCACTAGCCACCAACCACTCAACTCCAACGGATCAAAAAATACTTGCGTTTTTCCCGCCGCCTTCCTAGGATCGAAAGTGGCTGAAAGGCCGCGGCCTGCCTGTGGGGTCGCCTTGCCTGCCGTCTCCGTCCGGAGAGGCTACCGCCCGTCCTGGTGGATTGGTGGACCGGCGCTGTCCCGCTAGTCGGTTTCGTGAGCACTCACGAGTCCGGCTCTCGAAGATGCACGGCTCTGGTACCCCGGTCGGGGCGCTCGCGCGCTCCGTTCAGTGTCAGGGCTGCGTCGAAGCGTCGACCGCGTGTTGAGTCGTTGTCGCTTCCCTGCGTCTTTCGTGAGCCTGGCTCTCGTCCGGGTGCTCTTGGGGTAGCGAGCACCTTTGATGATCTCCTTGAGTCAACGCCTCTCTCTTGCCGTTTGGGGCCTCTCGGCGCTTCTCTCCGTCTCCACGGTCGTTGCCGAAGAACCGGTCAGCTACGACCGCCAGATTCGCCCCATTTTCCAGGCGAATTGCCAGGGTTGCCACCAGCCCGCCAAGGCCCAGGGCGGCTACGTCATGACCGAATTCGCCCGGCTGCTTCTGGCTGGCGAAAGCGGCAGCGCGGCCATCATCCCCGGTAAGCCCGACGAAAGTTACCTCTTTGGTCAAGTTAAGCCCGACGCCGAAGGCAAGGCCGCCATGCCCAAGGGCAAGCCGGCTCTTTCGGCTGCCGAAGTCGATCTCGTCCGTCGCTGGATCGCGGAAGGGGCCAAAGACGACACCCCCGCCACCGCCGCCCGTATTTATGACGTCGACCATCCTCCCGTCTACACCCGCCCACCCGTCATCACGGCGATGGACTATTCGCCCGACGGCTCGCTCCTGGCGGTCTCCGGCTTCCACGAAGTCCTCCTCTTTAAGACAGCCAACGACGAACCAGCCGGCCGCCTCATCGGACTCGCGGAACGGATCGAAAACGTCCAGTTCTCGCCCGACGGCACCAGGCTCGCCGTCGTCGGCGGCCTGCCCGGTCGTGCTGGCGAAATTCAGGTTTGGGATGTCGCCACTCAGAAACTGCAGCTGTCGAAGACCGTCGGTTACGACACCCTCTACGGCGGCGACTGGTCGCCGGATGGCAAGCTGATTGTCGTCGGCTGCCCGGATAACACCGTCCGCGCGTTCCAGGCCGATTCCGGCGAGCAGGTTCTCTACCAGGGAGCCCACGAAGACTGGGCGCTCGACACCGTCTTCTCGCAGGACGGCTCCCACGTCATTTCGGTCGGTCGCGACATGACCGTGAAGCTGACCGAACTCGCGACGCAGCGGTTCATCGACAACATTACTTCGATCACGCCCGGCGCCCTCAAAGGGGGACTGCAAGCGGTCGCCAGTCATCCCAAGCTCGACCATGTCGTGGTCGCCGGTTCCGACGGCACGCCGCGCGTCTATCGCATCCATCGCCACGCCAAGCGCGTGATCGGCGACGATGCCAACCACATCTTCGACCTCTTCCCGCTCGTCGGCCGTGTCTTCGATGTCGCCTTCAGCGATGACGGCCACCGCATCGCCGCCGCCAGCAGTCTCGACGGTCGCGGCGAAATTGTCATCTGCAGCTACGACTTCGCCGAAGATGTTCCCGAGAACATCAAGACCATCATGGCAAAGGTTCCCGGCACGCGTTCGGCCGAAGAACGGCAGCAGCAGGATGAATACCGCAACACCGGCGTCAAACTGCTCGCCCGCATTCCCCTTGAAGGGACCGGCGGCTACTCCGTCGCCTTTAACCCGGCCGGCGATCAACTGGCAGTCTCGGGCAGCGATGGCAAGATTCGCTTCCTGTCCGCGGCCGATGGCTCGCTCATCCGCGAGTTCCTGCCGGTCGCCGTGCAGGACCAGACGATGATGGCCCAGACACTCCTGCCGTGGCCGGCCGAACCGACCCAGCAGCCTGACGCCCCTCCGTCGGGCACCATTGAAAGCCTCTCGGTCCTCCCGGCTTCCATCGCTCTGCAGGGACCATTCACCTACAGCCAGTTGCTCGTGACCGCCCGGCTCGCCAATGGCGAACTCGTCGACGTCACCCGTTCCGTCGAACGCAAGTTGTCCGCCGACGTCGTGGAAGTCACCTCCACTGGGCTGGTCCGTCCGCGACAGGCCGGGACCGCAACGCTCAATCTCAGCCTGGGCGGCAAGTCGATCGACGTCCCCGTCGCTGTCGGCAACCTGCAGACGGCGATCGACGTCGACTTCGTCCGCGACGTGAACCCGGTCCTCTCAAAGCTGGGCTGCAACCAGGGAACCTGCCACGGCGCCGCTAAAGGCAAGAACGGCTTCAAGCTGTCGCTCCGCGGCTACGACCCGATCTTCGACGTCCGCGGCTTCACCGACGACCACGCCAGCCGTCGCACGAACCTCGCCTCGGCTGACGACAGCCTGATGCTTCTCAAGGCGACCGGCGCCGTCCCGCACACCGGCGGACAACTGACGACTGCCGACTCTCCCTACTATCAGATCATCCGCCGTTGGATTTCGACCGGCGCCAAGCTCCGGCTTGATACGCCGCGCGTTGCGTCGATTCGCATCGCCCCCGAAAACCCGGTGATCCAGATGCCGGGGGCCCGCCAGCAGTTCCAGGTCATCGCCACCTATGCCGACGGCACCGAACGCGACGTGACGCGAGAATCGTTCCTGGAGAGCGGCAACGCCGACGTCGCCACCGTGAACGCGCAATCACTGGTAACCGCCGCCCGTCGCGGAGAAGCGCCGATTCTCGTTCGTTACGAAGGGGCCTACGCCGCCACCACCCTGACAGTGATGGGCGACCGTGAAGGCTTCGCCTGGCAGCAGCCGGAAACCTGGGGTCCCGTCGACGAACTTGTCGCGAAAAAGTGGGAACGGATGAAGATCCAGCCGTCCGACTTGAGCCGCGACGAAGAGTTCCTCCGCCGTGTCTATCTCGACCTGACAGGCATGCCACCGACGGCAGCCGAAGTACGGGCCTTCCTGGCCGATACGCGTGACACCCGCGTCAAGCGCGACGAAGTGATCGACCGCCTCGTCGGCAGCGATCCCTACATCGAAAAGTGGACCAACAAGTGGGCCGACCTCTTGCAGGTGAATCCCAAGTTCCTCGGCGGAGCGGGGGCCAAGCAGCTTCGCGACTGGATTCGTGCCGAAGTCGCGAACAACACGCCGTACGACCAGTTCGCCCGCAAGGTGCTGACGGCCAGCGGCTCGAATCGCGAGAACCCGGCGGCTTCGTACTACAAGATTCTCCGCGATCCGCTCGACACGATGGAGAACACCACCCACCTGTTCCTGGCCGTGCGGTTCAACTGCAACAAGTGTCACGACCATCCGTTTGAAAAATGGACCCAGGACCAGTACTACCAGACGGCCGCGTTCTTCTCACAATTCGGCCTGAAGGCTGACCCGGAAGGGGGCGGCCAGCAGATCGGTGGGACAGCCGTCGAAGGGGCCAAGCCCTTGTACGAAGTGGTCTTCGACAAGACCGACGGCGAAGTTACCCACGAGCGGACCGGGGCAATTACCCCACCCAAGTTCCCCTTTGAGTGCGACTACACCACCGCCGAGAATGCGAGCCGCCGCGAGCAGCTCGCCGCCTGGATGACCTCGGCTGACAACCCCTACTTTGCCAAGAGCTATGTCAACCGGTTGTGGGGCTACCTGTTCGGCGTCGGCATCATGGAGCCGATCGACGACCTGCGAGCCGGTAACCCGCCGTCAAATCCCGAGCTGATCGAGTTCCTGACCAAGGAATTCATCGCCAGCGGGTTCGACACCCGGCACATCGTGAAGTTGATCTGCAAATCGCGGACGTATCAGTTGTCGTTCCGCTCCAACAAGTGGAACGAAGACGACAAGATCAACTACTCGCACGCCATTCCCCGCCGTTTGCAGGCCGAAACGCTTTACGACGCGATTCACCTGGTGACCGGCTCGCAGACCAAGTTCCCCGGTTACGCCCCCGGAACGCGAGCCGCTCAATTGCCAGACGTCGCCTCGCAACTCGGGGCCGGTTTCCTCCAGACGTTTGGTCGTCCGCCGCGCGAAAGCGCGTGCGAATGCGAACGCCAGACCGGTGTTGCTTTGGGGCCCGTCATGGCCCTCATCACCGGTCCGACCGTGGGAGACGCCATCGCCGACCCCGCGAACGACCTCGCTTCGCTGTCCGGCCAGATGCCCGACGATCGCGAATTGATTCGCGAAGTCTTCCTCCGTGTCCTCAATCGCCCGGCGACCGATCACGAAATCGATCTCTCGCTCGAAACGATGGGGCAGATTCAGGCCGACCACCAGATGCTGGCTGCCCGGCTGACCGAAAGAGAAGCCGCTTGGGTACCTATTCGGGCCGATCTTGAACAGAAGCGCGAAGCCGCCATCGTCACTTCGAAGAAGACGTTGACGGATTACGAAGTCGAAATTGCTCCCCGCATCGCCGAGCAGGAAAAGCAGCGGCAGGAACGCATCGCCAAGGCCCAGGAAGACCTGAAGGCCTATGAAACGGTTCAAGCCGCCCGGCTGCCGGAATGGGAGAAGCAGTACGAAGGTCTGCAAAAGTACGCGACGCTCGCCCCCACCGACATGAAGGCCAACTTCAAGGCCACCTTCGAAACGCAGCCCGATGGCTCGGTTCTGGTTGGCGGCGAGAACGGACTCGGTGCCTACACAATTGTCGCCGAGACCGATCTCAAGGAACTGACCTCCATTCGTCTTGAAGCCCTCACGGACGATCGTCTTCCCGCGAAGGGCCCCGGCCGGGCTCAGAACGGCAACTTTGTGCTGACCGAACTCGAAGTCTTTGTCGCTCCCAAGTCCGACCCGGCCAAGAAGGCCAAGATCGAGTTGCAGAACGCTCAGGCTGACTTCAGCCAGGATGGGTTCGCGATCGCTCAAACCATCGACGGCCGTATGCAGCCCAACAACGGTTGGGCCGCTTCACCCCAGGTAAGTAAGACTCACTGGGCCGTCTTTGAAGTGAAGACGGATCTCAAATTCGAAGAGCCGCAGATCGTGACGTTCGTGATGCACCAGCGCTACACGGACAAGACGCATACGATCGGCAAGTTCCGCTTCTCCGCGACCGATGCTCCGAAGCCGGCCAAGCTCGGAATTCCGGCTCCTTACAACGAGATCGTCGCAACCCCGGCCGCGGAACGAACCGACGAACAGAAAGCAGCCCTGCTCGCGTTCTTCACCGAGCACGACGAAGAGATGATGAAGAAGAAGGCCGCGTTGGCCGAGGCCCAGAAGCCCCTGCCGCCGGATCCGCGACTGGTCCAGTTGCAAAAAGAACTGGCCGAGGCCGAAAAGCCCGTCCAGGACGACCCCAACCTGGTCCGCCTGCGGGAAGACGTTAAAGCCAGCGAAGCCCAGGTCAATAACCAGCGACTCACGGCCGTCCAGGACCTGACATGGGCCCTGATTAATAGCCCGGCGTTTTTGTTTAATTATTGAGCGGAGTGCGATCAGGGATCAGCTTTCAGGAATCAGGGAAGAGAGTTAGAAGATGGATTTCTGGTGTGCGACCGTTTCAGGATCTTACTGTTTGGAGGCGGTCGCATGAGTTGGTTCTGGAGCTGTACCGGGTATCGGGGCGGTTTCCGGATGATGAACGATTTGGATTGGTCAGCCAGATTCGCCGGTCTGCTGCGTCAGTCCCGACAAACATTGCCGAAGGTTGCGGACGCGGCGGCAACGCCGAGTTTATTCGATTCCTGAGAATTGCCTCCGGTTCCTGTTCCGAGACCGAATACTTGCTGCTTCTTGCTGGCGACCTGGGATACGTGCCAGCAGAAAAGACGGAAGAATTGGTTGGTGAGACCCAAGCCATCCGCAAAATGCTCGCCGCACTGATTTCGAGGATCGACGAACGACGCTGAATCAAAGAGCCAATCGCTTTGATTCATGCTGGCAAAAACCCTGTTGAATGCTGATATCTGATCGCTGACTCCCTGATAAGCTGCCTGTTCTTACTGATTCCTGACGGCTGATACCTGATAACTCACACAAACACCTGATCCTTCAATCGGAGCCCCAAAAAATGTTCTCAATCGTCGGCCAACCTGGCCAGGATTTGTGCGACCGTGGTTTGGGCGTTTCGCGGCGGGCCGTGCTGCGGACTGGGGCCGCGAGCCTCTTTGGTCTGTCACTGCCGAATCTTCTGCGGCTTAAGGAAGCTCAAGGCGCCCAGCATGGCGGCGGACCCGGTTGGGGTCGTGCCAAGAGCGTGCTGATGGTTTACCTGCAAGGGGGGCCGAGCCACCTTGACCTGTGGGATCCCAAGACGAACGTCCCCGATAACGTCAAGAGCGTGTTCAACAACATCGACACGAAGCTCCCCGGCATCCAGTTCACCGAGAACCTGCCGAAGCTGGCGACGCTCAACGACAAATTCACGATGATCCGCTCGATGAGCTACACGCCCAACGGGCTCTTCAACCACACCGCCGCCATCTACCAGATGATGACAGGCTACACGACCGACAAGGTCAGTCCGTCGGGCCAGCTCGAACCGCCGAGCCCCAAGGACTTCCCCAACTTCGGCTCGAACATCATCCGCCTGAAGCCCCCGACGGAGCCGATGCTCCCCTTCGTCATGCTTCCCCGCCCGCTGCAGGAAAGTAACGTCGTCGGCAAGGGAGGCACGGCCGGCTTCCTGGGTCGCGATTATGACCCCTACACTCTCTACCCCGAGGGTGACGACATGGACATGGAGAAGATGAGCCGCATCCGCATCGACGACCTGCAACTGCGGGCCGACGTCTTCGCGGCCCGGCTCGAACGGCGGGCCAAGCTCCGCCAGCAGATCGACCTGACGATGCCCGACATCGACAAGGCGGTCGCCGACTATAAGCTCGACGAATATTACGATCGGGCGCTCAACCTCGTGATCTCCGGCCGGGCGCGCGAAGCCTTCGCTCTCGACCGTGAATCGCGCGAAACCCGCGATCTGTACGGCCGCAACACGTTCGGCCAAAGCCTCCTCCTCGCCCGCCGTCTCATTGAAGCCGGCACGCGCGTGGTCGAAGTCGTCTGGCCCAAGGTCGCCAACTCCGACAACCACTCGTGGGATCACCACGTTGGCCTGTCGGGCCGCATGAAAACCCAGTCGGGCCCGATGCTCGACGGCGGTCTCTCCGGCCTGATTCAGGACATGGACGAACGCGGCTTGCTGGAAGACACCCTTGTGGTGGCGGTCGGCGAATTCGGCCGCTCACCGCAGCGCGGCGTCAGCACCTCGGGCAACAGCAACAGCGACGACGGCCGTGACCACTGGCCGTACTGCTTCACGTCGGTCGTGGCCGGCGCGGGGATCAAGCGCGGCTATGTCCACGGCAAGAGCGACGCCACCGCGTCGGCTCCGCTCGAGAACCCGGTTCACCCGACCGAACTATTGGCGACCATCTACCACGCGTTTGGCATCGATCCGGAAACGATCGTCTACAACCACCTCAACCAGCCCCGCGAACTGGTGAAGGCCCAGGCCGTTTCCGCCCTGTTCGCATGATGCGAGTTTGCTGCTGACCCCAGCGAAAGCCTCCCGGCTCACCCCGGGAGGCTTTTTGCATTTCTACTGGCCGGCTGCATCTCCGCTCACGGCCTGCAGCGCCTTGCGCACATGCTCATCGGACGCGAACTGAGCCGAGTAGATCAGCCGGACGATCCCTTCCTTGTCGATCACATACGTCGCCCGGCCGGGAATGATCCCCAGCGTCGACGAGACGCCAAAAAGTTTTCGTAGCGTCCCTTTCGGATCGCTGATCAGCGGAAACGAGAGCCGATGCTGGCTTGCAAACGCCTGGTGGCTGTCCTCCGAGTCGCCACTGACCCCAACCACCTCCGCCCCCGCCTCGACAAACCGCTCGTACGAATCGCGAAACGAACACGCTTCTTTCGTGCAGATGGGGCTGTTGTCCTTCGGATAGAAAAACAGCACCAGCGCCTTGTGCCCGACATAATCAGCCAGCCGGATGATACGGCCATCCTGAGCCGTCGCCGAAAAATCCGGAGCCTTGTCCCCCACTCGAATCGCAGCCATCACAATCTCCGCAAGACCCGACGCTCGCGGCGGAATGCGTCCCGCCAATTGGTACTCACGACCAATCGTCGCAAGCTCGACGGCTCCTGGTCAATCAACAACCTCCGGCTGTCGATCCCACCGTTTTCCAGGCGGAACTCATCCCGGCGCATCCGTTGGAATCAGGCCGAATCCACGAGTATCATGCCCAAAGCGCGCACTCTGGAGAGTTGGCGGAGCAGTCGATTGCACCGGTATTGAAGAAAACCGAAGATGCATTCCCGCAAGTGCCTGTCACGCACGCCATGGCAGAGAATCGGGATTCTGTCTGACCGCTCTGCTTACCGGAATCGCTCCAGAATGGGGCAGCTTCCGATCCGGAACTGACACGTCTCGTCGACTGCTGGCCGACGCTCGCCGCTCTGCTACGGGGCGCTATTCTCGCGATGATTGACGCGGTCGCGCAAGCACCAGGTCACGGCGGCGACGCTTTCAGAGAACTCGGTCGTGATAGAGGAGCCCCTGTCAATGACGGCACATCGACAGGGACTCTTGGAGACTCTGCAACCCGCAATTGAATTCAGCTCGGGGAGCCTACTGCATTCCGATCGGAGCAGGCGTCACATCGATCAACGCGGAGCCGGTCCACTCAAGCTCCGTCGGTGCCTTCTCGGAACCGAGAAACTGATCGACCAACGTATCGGAGTTCAATGTCGTCATGTCCACGGCGGTGATTGTGGAAGTACTGGTCTTATCGGTCCATTCCAGGTACTTCTCCTCTCCGACAGGAATCACAAGTGGAAGATCGGGAAAGATCGGCGAAGGGTTCGCGGTGATGGTGACCGGGTTCGGTCCCAGGTTTTTGATGTAGGCGTAGTTGTTGTATCGGGCACATCCGATCAAACCCATGCTCAAGACAGCCATGCACAAAATCGACTGACTCTTCATCGCGAGGCCCCGCAGAGTGGTTTTGGCTGACCTTGCTAGGTGAGCGAAGAAATCGTTTGGCAGTCACCAGAGCGGCCAGATGGTAGCGACGCTATCCATACCAAATGTGCTTGGCAATCGACGGAAGGTAGGTCAACCACGGAATTTAGGCAGTCACTCCGCAGCGTTCAGTAACTATTATGGGTGTTAATACCATTGTCGAGGCACGGGCTGCGGGATGTCTAAGACCTGGCGGTCGCTGGGCGCGAAGACGCACGACATTTTATGTGCGTCGATGACCGACAGGCATGCTGCCCGTTGATGAAACGACTGGACGAAATCCGGACTTCAATCCTTGAATGAGACCGACGCTTTCGACTCCTCCGGGGTCACGGGTGGAATTGCGATGAATTCGATCTTTCACGTTCGACTGCCCGCACTGCCAGACGTCGCTCCAGATTGAAGACGACATTCGCGGGACCGACCTTTGTCCGTCCCGCGGGCGGGAGTTCCGCTGTCCGAATGTCAATCCGGACAATCCGACCGCATTTCTCCGCCGTCTGGAAGAGCGCGACGCCGCCACCCATGAGGAGTCGCCGCAGGATTGGCCGCGCTACCTTCTCTACCCTCCGATTCAAAGACGACTTCCGACGTGCAGGAACTGCGGGCGACCGGCACCAATGACCGTCCCGCTGTCTTTCCGTCCGGCTTACCGGAAACGGTCGCAATTCGCCTCTCTTCGGTGCAGCCCGATGCAGGGAACGCCGCGCGAACCCGAAGTGGTCGGAAACGCTCAAACCTGCTGGAAACCACGGAAAACGGCGATTACGATGGTGCGGACGCCGACTTCGGAGAGGTGGCAGAGCGGTCGATTGCACCGGTCTTGAAAACCGGCAGACCCGCAAGGGTCTCCAGGGTTCGAATCCCTGCCTCTCCGCTCTTCTTGGCCCTGAAAACGCCTGTTTTTCAGGTTTTTTTCTTTCTCCGACTCTTCTTCGGAATCAGCGGCCGTTGTGACCTCGGATGACCCGTTGTGACAGGAAATGCCCTCCGCGCGCTGCAACGGGCGCCTCAATGAAACCAGGTCCACAGCCTTCTTCTGCTCGGCCAGGTCAATGTGCGTATAGCGAGCAGCAGTCAGCACTGGCGTTGAGTGTCGGGCCAGCTTCTGGGCCGTTGTCAGCGACACACCGTGACGCCCGAGGTTCGTGATGAACGTATGCCGCAAGGCGTGGAAATCGGCGAACCGCCCGCTGGCATCGCGATACGCAATCTTGGCAGCTTCCAGATCGAACTGCATCAGCTTTCCGGCTATTCGCACTTTCGCCCACTGACCGGGCCACAACGGCACGCCCAGGGGCTTCTCCGCCAGCCAAGGACGCAGTTCCGCCACCAGGTCCGACGACAGCGGCACTTCATCCTGTCGACGTCGCTTCGAGTATCCCGCTTCGACGACGACGCGCGGCGTTGTGCCATCGAGATCGATGCTTGAAGGGCTCAACGAGGCCAGCTCCGACGCACGCAGCCCCGTCGCGCTGGCCATCAGATAGAGCATCCGGCGATCGCGACCACTGAACCCCTGGTAGTCCGCACCGCTTTCGGCGGCGGCCAACAGGCGAGTCATCTCGTCATCGGAGAGGGCTCGCCGATCGTGGCGGCGATCGACCTGGACGTTGAGCATCTCCAGACGCACCAGCGGGTCTTCGCTCAATCGCTTTTCGAGCCACAACCAGCGCGTCAATTGCTTGATGGCGCGCAGGTAGTGGTTCGAGGTCTGGACGCTGAGTCCTTTTCGCTCTTTCTTCGACTGTCGCAGCTCGGCCAGAGTCTCGGAGACACGTTCCGCCCGAATGTCGACCAGGCGACGGACCTTGCCCAGGTCGAGGAGCTTACGACATCGGGCCAGCACCAGCGCGACCTGGCCGTCAGATACCTGCTTTGCCCGCAGCGACGCTTCGAACGCCGCCAGGTGTTGATCGATGCTATCGCCCTGGAACTTCGCGGCAGGGGCCAGCAGGCCCCGACGGATCATGTCCGCTTCCCGCTCCAGTTTGGCGGCCAGTTGCTGGGTGGCCCCCTTATCGGTGAACCCTGGAACGGTCGTCAGCCGTCCGTCGTGGTCCCGATAGCGGATGTACCACTTCTTGACCTTCAGAGTCTTGCCGCCCTTCTTGTAGGTCGGGCGATAGATGGATGCCATTCAAGACCTCGCTTTCTGCGATGGACCGACAGACGGGCAGCCGTCAGCGATCCACTGCTTGATGTCGGACAATCTCCAGCGCGTCAATTTCTTCCCTAAGGTCACAGGCGACGGCAGTCGCATCGCGCTGCGCATCCGCCAGACATTTCGTAATGATGTTCCCAACAACTCCGCCAATTTCCTGGCGTCAATCAATCCGAAATCGTCTGCTGACCGATCTCGCATGGGGAATCCTTTCCCGTTTGAGGTTCAACCATCGCTCCGGCCATCGCGGGACTCCCCGCGAATCCAAGCTGGATCGACTTCACCGCGTACTTCTTCGCGAAATCCCGTTCGCGCCAGTACCCCAACATCGCACCTGTGAATTGCCGACACGCTTCTTCCATGTCAGGTTCTTGCCGGCGGACTGCGAAGCCGGCCAGGCAGCCGGCACCGTGTTGCACATAGAACTCTTCCGAGGCGAGTCCATTCTCCCGGTTGCGCGTGACGTGGCTTAGTTCACCGAATCGCTCGGCACAGTCTTGCACCGCCTGCCAGAAGGGATGCGTGGTTCGGCGGGTAGCGTTGGGATCGTCCGGCAACCGCAACGAGAACCAACGCCCGGTCAGGTACGACCAGAGCCCCGCCAATTGCTTTCCGAGATCCTCCATCGAGTTGCACTTGAACTCTTTCAAGGCCGTGCGCCGTACCTGGAATTCGACGCGCCACACATCCTGCAGTGTCTCAATGCCCCAGACATCTCGAAACCAGAACTTGGTTCCTCCTTTTAGAACTTCCAATCCCTTGTCATAAATCCGCAACTGAACTGGCGACTTCTTCGCCCCCTGGTAGAACGTCTCCAACCGTTCGGCGGTCATGTTGTGCGAGTGCTGCGTATGTTCCGGGACTCGATGCTCCAGGAGGAACGGGAGGGACAGCCCGCCCGGCAACAGGAAGTCGGCGGTCAGGTCACACCGGCTCGGCTTGATCGCTTTGACGTCTCCCCCCAGGAGTTCGATTTCCCGCACGATCGACTGAACGGCCAACTCGACTGATTCCAGCCAGAGCGTTTTCGCGTTGATCGAGGCATAGGCGTTAGGGGTGCCCCGTTGGGCCGACTTCTGATTGGCCAGGTAGAGATGGAATCCCGGCCATTGCAGATGCCAGCGATAGTTGGGTGGCTTCCCGCTCGGCAGGATCAGGAACTCATAGTCACTGGATGGCAGCCCTTTCGATCGGGACGCACGCTCCTTCCCCAGGTCGAACTGCTTGGCAAGGAAATCCCACAGAATCCCCCACTCCACGAAGAGACCCACATCCAGTGAGTCCACTCCACATGCCAGGAAGTGCCAATTCGTGCCAATTGAAAAGGGGCCATGGCGTGTTACAGATTCCGCCATGGCCAGGTTGGACGCGACTTCCGCGGATCCTCCCGCTGACGCGGGGCTCCCCGCGTTCGTCGCGTTCACCGGCTCTTCACCGAATACCGATTGACTCAACATGACCGCGCCTTCCCTGGCCAAAAGACTTCGCTTCCTGCGAAGACTGCTTTCCTGCGAACCTCTGGGCTCGCCCGGGGAAGGACGATCTTTTGTCCGTCCTTCAGATCTCAACCGACCGTGCCATCGAATTGAACGCCGGTTGAACCATAGACACCCAGGTCTCCGCCAAACTCGTCCAACGCCCGAATAAACGTCGCATCTGAGCCGGTGCACTGATTTATAACGGCCTGTTTCACCTGGTAATGGATCGAATCGGCTTCCTCCTCTTTGGGCATACGGCACTTCGGTGCTGTCTTCGCCGTGGTGCTGACCAGCTCGCGCCACTGTTCCAAGGCCCAAAAAATCAATTGGTTTCTTGGCAGGCCGACTTCTTCCGCCCTTCTCTGAAACCAATCCAGCAACTGGTCGTGCATGTACACCCGCTTGTACGCGATGTCTGCTTCGCCCTTCCCAATTCCGTACATCTGCTTCACGCTGGCTGCCTGCTCGGCGTCGTCGGTCGCGTCTCCAATTTCAATTCGCTCGCGCACGTCCTCACGGTTCGACCGGATCTTGGCGATCCACTCTCGCCAGCTCAGGCTGCACTTCTTGGACGCATCTCCTCGCAACCACAGCTCGATTACGTCTCCGAACGACACGTAGCATGCGTCGGGGAAATCCAGTTTCTTGACCCAGCGGCCAAACCAGGCCGTCAAACGCAACCAGGAGGGGTCGTCCTCTCCCGGCGCGATTCCCGCAACCCTCGGCGCCTGAGGGAAATAGACGGCACGGAGGTATCCCGACCCAACCAGCCGGTTCACCGCCATTCGGTTCACCCCAAGCATTTTCGCAGCTTGCGCTTGTGTCACGAGTCCGTCTGGATACTTCTTCAGGGATTCTCCGTACCACACCAGGAACGCCGCACCGACGTCCTCTCCGCTGGGCTGAATTGGTTTATCGGCCATCTGATGCAGGTCTCGTTACATTTGTAACACGGCTCGTATCTGTACGACTTGAGGCTACCGGCTGCAAGACCATTTGCCAACTTTGACGGGGCACTCCGGCGGCACACGCTCGGCAAGCCTCCAGCGGATCGCTTCTCCTGCTCCGACTCCCACGTTCGCCAGACCGGTGCCGGTCGCGGTATGACCGGAAGCAGCCTCGATGCGACCAACCCCACAATGGCCGGACGGAACTGGTGCGACCACTTAATCGTGTCGGTGGTCTTACCAATTCCTGGCGACCCGCCGCGCGAATCTGGGGGGAAATCGATTCTGTCGCCAGATTCAATTTGGATGTCTTGATTCCATTTTCTGAATTTTCGGATTGCGATTCTCTTGAGAGCGATTATTGAATGTTCTCTCTGGTTAGCAGTTCCTATCCTAAAAACACGTTCCCAATCGTTCATTTTCTTCGTTGCTCGCTCGGTTCGCTCGAGGTTCCCGGTGCATCACTCCGACCGGGTCGATTCTTAGCGCGCGGTTCACGGAAGGTCGGCAGATAGCAGGTTCTCCAGGGAGGGAGTCCGGGATGCGTCGCCTGATTCTTCATTCCCGGCAAAGTCCCGGCGACATTCTGATGCTGACGGCCGCCGTGCGCGACTTGCACCGGGCCTGTCCCGGCGTCTTTCTGACCGATGTTCGCACGTCGGCGCCCGAACTCTGGCGGCATAACCCCTATCTCACCCCGCTGGAGGATTCCGCCGCCGGGGTCGAGCGACTGGAGATGCACTATCCCCTTATTCACCAGTCGAACCAGCGTCCCTATCACTTTTTGCATGGATATGCCCAATTCCTGGAATCACGGCTCAATGTGAAAATTCCACTCACCGAGTTCCGGGGCGACATTCACCTGGACGACGAGGAACGGAAAGCGCTGCCCGCTCATCTCGGCGAACTGCCGGACCGTTTCTGGATTCTGATGGCCGGCGGGAAGTATGACTTTACCGCCAAATGGTGGAACCCGGAGTCGTACCAGAAGGTGGTCGATCATTTCCAGGGGCGCACCCATTTCGTGCAGTGCGGGGAGGCCGGGCATTGGCATCCGCCGCTGATGGGAGTCGCGAACCTGGTCGGGAAGACGTCGATCCGAGACTTCGTGCGGCTGATGCACTTTGCAGAGGGGGTGATCTGTCCCGTGACGTTCGCCATGCACCTGGCGGCGGCGGTCCCGGTCCGATCGGGCAGCCCTCCGAATCGGGCCTGCGTCGTGATCGCCGGGGGACGAGAACCGCCGCAATGGGAGTCTTACCCCCAGCATCAGTACCTGCACACCATCGGCCAACTCGACTGCTGCGCGACCGGGGGATGCTGGAAGTCGCGGTGTCAGCCGGTCGGGGACGGCGACCGCAAGGATCGGCACGACCGCTGTGTGCGACCGGTCTCCGTCGGCGACGAACTCACGATTCCGCAGTGCCTCGCGATGATTCGCCCGGAAGACGTCATTCGATCCGTCGAACGGACTTTGGAAGGCTGGAACATGGCTCAGAAGAAGAGTGAAAGCGGCCTCAACTACAAGAGCGATCACATCCCGCGGGCCTCCCGAAAGGAGATATCGATTATCACCAAAGTGACTGAACCTGCGGAGGAGGGCTCGATTCTCGTCTTCCCGCATGATGCGGATGCCGTGATCGAATTCACGTCGGTCCTCCGTCATCTACGGCACTATTACCCCGAACGCTCCTTCGCGGTCGCTGTCCACTCGCCCTATGTTCCATTGCTGACGGGCTCCTGCGCACGGGTGCTGGACCTGGAGACCACGCCACTCAACGGAAATGCGCGCCGCATCTCCTGGCCGGACGCTTCATTTCCATACCCGAACGAACATGGCGGCCGGGCGGCCACCTGTCTCCGCGACGAGTTCCAACTGAGTCCACTCTCGGATCTGGACTTTCCAGAAGTGATCGTTCGCGAAAACCTGGTTTCGGGGCAGACCCGACAATGGGTCGATGGCCTTGGAAACGGCCCGTTGGTACTCGTGGAGCTGTCAGAGAATGGCGACGACCGGGATTTCGCCGCATGGTCCGATGCCGTGCACGCGTGCGAAGGAGTCGCGGTCACGGTTCATCCGTGCGGGGGCGACTACATCCTGCAGAGCGCGAGCGGCAAGCCGATGTCGCACGGCATCTCGCTCGCCGAACTGGCCCAGGTCGTCGGCCAGTCTCGGCTAGTGGTCGGCTCGCCCAATCTTCTCACGCGACTGGGAACAGCCGCCGGGGTTCCGACTCTTGTCCTCTGGGGCGGCGACAGCAGCGTTGGGGACTTTCCGAGTCGCTCTAATCTGACGCATCTGATCCCTCCCGACCGCGCGAAGGATCGGCTGTCCGTCAAGCGGGCGCGACGACTTCCACGGTTTCGGACCTGGCCCGCGACGGTCGCCGAAAAGTCAGCGCTGGTCGCGGAACTTTGGTCGGAACCGACACTCCCTCCCAGCAATCTGTTTCGCTGCATTCAACGCTCCCAGACCCCGGAAACAAACCCGGATGGGCATTCGCCGGCGCGGGTCGATGTCCGGTTTCATCACGGACTGGGTGACTGTGCCTACTTCGCCCGGCTGATCGCGCTTTATGCCAAACGGGGTCTTCGAATCGGGGTCGAGTGCCCGCCGAACAAGGAGCTTCTCATACGCGCGGCAGGAGGCGAAATTGTCCGCATGGCTTCACTGACGCACGACTGGGGATATCCTCCCCAGGACGTGTCCACCACCCATGGTCAGGACTGGCAGGGGAGCAAACCCGGCTGGAATCTCTCGCAAGCCCCTTTGCCCGATCTCGGCAGCAAAGAATCGCTCTGGCACGAGTTCTGCCAGACATCCGTTCGCCCATTGGATTTAGTGGGAGACGCGGAGCGGAAACACGTGGGCGCGTGGTTGGCGGCAATGCCGCGCCCAATTCTGCTCCTGCATACCAAGGGAAACACGGCACAACAGCGCAAGAGTCTGCCGGACCGCGTGACGGAAGCGCTCTATCGCGAACTCGTCGATCGTTGCGACGGGACTCTCATTCTACTCGACTGGGACAAGCGAGTCTCGCAACTGGCGCATTACCGGGTGCGGCATCTGTCGGAGCTTTCTGGCGGCTGCTCGACCGAACGGCTCTACGCCCTGTTCGATCAGTCGGACCTTCTGATCGGCGTTGACTCCGGCCCCTTGCATGCCGCCACACTCAGCGACATTCCCCGTGTCGGCGTGTGGATGCCGGGGCACTATCCCGCTCGGTACTGTCTTCCCGATCCTCGGCAACTGAATCTGGTGTTGTCGGGCGCGACCAAGGCGTGGAATCGCTTTCGACGCGTCCCCTGGAATCTGGTCGAGCAACCGGGCACGGAGTTCGACGCGGCCTGGATCGCCGATCAAGCCGTCCGCATGTTGAGCCCCGCCCGCTATTTGACCGTCGATAACATGGCGGCGGACGTCCAACTCCAGCAATGGATCGGGCAATGGTGCCGGGGGCCGTATGGCGGCACGGCATCCGGTTCCTATGCTGATCGACACCGGTCGTTCGACCGGTTGTTCCAGGAAGCGGGACGGCGGTTCACGCGCCCGAACTTCGTGGAAACAGGCACGATTCGGTCCGAGGAAGACTGGGGAGGCGCGGGGTTCTTCACCTACCTTGCCGCTACCTATCTGCATCGTGTCGGAGGACGGCTTCAGTCCGTCGACTTGAGCCCGGCCCACTGCGAATTCGCGCGAGTCTGGACAGCCGACTTCGGCGGTACGGTTTCCATTCACTGCCAGGACTCTCTCGCGTTCCTGCGAGCGTTCCAGGAACCAATTGACGTCTTGTATGTCGACAGTTTGGACACCTATGAGCCGGGACATGCGGAGCATGCGTTGGAAGAAGTCCGGACTGCACTCCCCAGATTGCATGAGCGGAGCCTGATTCTCATCGACGACACACCGTCAATCGCCGGAGTCTTCTCAGGCAAGGGAGCACTCGCGGTGCCCTGGCTACAGGAACATGGTTGGGAATTGCTCTACGCCGGCTACCAGGTCCTGCTCCAGCGCCGGCCCCGTTGAATTGCGCGGCCGCTTGCCCCCGCTCGATCCGTGTTACCTCCGTGAAAAGCAGGCCTGATGCGTCTTACCCCCTGTGACTGTAAAGATGCCGGCTGGTGCGAACGTCATCGCTGCGAAAAGTCGTTTGAGGAATTCAATGCCTGTCGACGCGACCAAGAAGCCTTCGCGCTCTGGGAAAAGAGCTCACTGATTCCCTCCGAGCCCTCGGTCCCTGGGGCTCACACGCTCCTCCAGCGAGCCGGGAATTTTGCATCGGCGATGACTGCCCATGCGCTCAATGGGCTCCAGCACGTTGACGACACGACCTACGAAGCGCGCTTGACTCTCTGCCGCGATTGCGAACTGTGCGATCCGTCATCAATGGTCTGTCGCCACGCTAGTTGTGGTTGCCGCCTTCTCGTCAAAGCCCGTTGGCGCTCGTCACGGTGCCCCATTGGTTTATGGCCGGCATCAACTTGACTTTCTCTCCCGCTCCATAGTGCGACTCTCCCTCACAAACTGTCATCGAAGGAAGCCTCCGCATGCCAAGACTTCGTGGAATCTGCGACGGTGTTGCTGTCCCGTCGAAACGCGGCGCCACGATGGGTCACGCGGACCCGGCTTGTGTCTCGAACCGCTATGGGGTACATCTTGCCGAGTTTGACGGTTCGGGCTGGAGCGGCTCGAACGGCCCCGTTGCGATGAGTTTGCAGACGGCCTCTCCAGGTCCGTCTCCGTATCTTTCCTACTGGCGGCTGACTGGAACTTGGGACGGTTGCGGTGCGGGCGACGGCACCTATCAATCGAACTGCAATCCCATTCCTCTACTGTGGTATTGGACTTCGAGTCTGGCTTGCTGTCCTTCTGGGACGACGGGATATATGCAGGAGACTGGAAAGTTCCTGCCGCCGCTCACGTCCCCGCGGCCAGCGGCACCGGTCGAACCATGTCCACGCTGCGACAACACCAAGTGCGAGCCGCCCAATACCAGCGGTGAACCGATCCGCTATTCGTCGGGCGAAGCGCTGATCTCCGCTCAGGATGTTGTCAGCAATGGTTTCGGCAAACCCTGGGGGCATACGCGGAGCTTTTCCGGCCGGAAGATGCTAGGCGGCAAGCTCGGCGTGCCCGAAACCATCGGCAACGGCTACAACTGGGAAGTCGCCGAGTGGCCCTTTCTTGTCCTCGACCGGTCTTCCGGCGGCATCAATCCAGTCTCCGTCAGCCAGATCGTCGTCCAGGGCCGGGCGCAACAGGCCATTTGGTTCGATCGATCCGGCGACTCGCTCGTCGCCCGCTTCGGACTGACGCACGCGATGGAGTATGTCGCCGAGACCGAAAGCTTCCGGATGACCGATCCCGAAGGCGTCGTCACCGACTTTGATGTCGGCACCGGGGTCTTTGAACGCCAGATCGACCCGAATGGCACGTCGATCGATGTCGTGGAGTACACGAACAGCGGCTACAACATCGCCGCTGTCGAACGGACTTACACCATCGACTCGGTCACCACGACCGAACGGCTGGATTACTCGTACGACAGCGAACTCGGCGACACCCTGCTTGCGCAGGTCACATTGCGCCGCAAGGTCGGCGCCGGTCCCTGGGAAGACGTCTCATCGGCCCTGTACACCTACTACGACTACGACGAGCCGCACGGCAGCGATGAAGACCTCAAGACGGTCACGACGCGGGTTTCGAAGGACGGCCAATGGGTCGAGACCGGAACGACTTACTATCGGTACTATCCCTGGTTCCTCGATGGATCGAGCTCGTCGAGTTCCAGCGGCGGCGGCCAGGGCCTGACGATCAACCCGACCAATCATCTGGTCAAATTCGTCGTCAATCCAGCCGCGTTCGAGAGAATGGAGGCCGACGGATTCGACCCGCTCACCGCGAGCGACAGCTTGCTGGGACTCTATGCCGATCACTACTTCGAATATAACGTCGACCGCCAGGTGACGAAGGAGCTGGTTCGGGGAGGTTCCGAAACCATCCTGTATGATTATGCCGAAGACCTCTCCTTTGGCGACGACTACAATTTCTGGCGTTACAAGACGACGGTGACTCTCGCCGACGGCAGCCAGAACATCGCCTACTCCAACTACGCTGGCAAGGTGATGCTGTTTGTCGAGATCAGTGGGACTGACCGCTGGATCACTTACTATCGCTATGACGGTTGGGCGAAAGTGGCCTGGAAGGCTCTTCCTTCCGCCGTGACCGGGTACGACGAAGCGTACGACCAACTCGTGACGGAAACGAATTCCAGTAACCCGTACCAGTACATTCGTCAGTATGCAGGCCGAATCCAGGAATACGAGACCGATCCTGTGAGCCGCTTGACAGCGCATGCCTGGACCAGGGAGGGTCGATTGGGGGCTCGAACAAGCCTGGCCGACTATGACTATTGTGGGTGCGTATGCGCCAGTTCATCCTCAAGTTCCTCGTCCTCCAGCGGCGGCAACTGTGATGGCCCATGGTTCCTGTCGCGGGAGACTCGTTACCCGTCCGACACCAACCAGATGCTGACCGAGGTAACGACCTACGACTACACGTTCCATCCTGGCACCTGCGCGGTGCAGGAGAAGCTGACGACGTTTCCCGTGGTCTCCGTCGCCCAGAACGGGACCGATGTCGCCGCCACTCGGCGGGACGTGTACGACCTCTATGGCAACCTCACCTGGGCAATGGACGAACGGGGGTTCATTACCCGGATGAGTTATGACATTCCCACGGGGGCGATGACGCAACGGGTCGATGATGTCGACACCGGTCTCTATCCCGATGCCCCTGCCGGCTGGTCGACTCCCTCGGGGGGCGGGCTGAATCTCGTCACCGATTATGAACACGACCGGCAGGGTCGGATCACACAGACGCTGGGGCCGGCGCATGAGGTGGATCTTGACGGCGTCGCCACCTCCCTGCGGACCGCGTCCTGGGCTGTGTACGATGACGGGGATCACACCACCTACTCCGGCCGCGGGTATGCCATCGGTACGTCACCGAGTTATGCGTACACGCTGGTGAACCCGGTCTCGATCACCAAAACTGACGCCGGGGGACGGGTGCTGGAGCAGATTCAGGGGACGGCTCCGAGTACGTCGGGGACGCTGGCGGACATCATCGACACCGCCGGGGGCGGCGCGGCCGCGTTCCCGCAGTCGAGCTACACCCGCTGGCGGACGATGCAGTATACCGATTGCTGTCTCGTCGAATCGGAGCGGGTCTATCACACGATTCCGGCCAGCGGCGAAGGGACGGAAGGGACGAACTACGACGAAACGGTCTATGGCTACGACGTCCGCAAACGTCGCAACCGGACCGTGACTCCCGGCGGGACGATCACCCGCACGGTGATCGATGTTCGCAGCCTCGTGACGTCGGTCTGGATCGGCACCAACGACTTTGGCGGCACGGCGACCGACCCCTCCGGCGGCGGCGCTCCCGGCAATAACATGAAGATCGTCACCGAAAGCGTGTACGACGATGGCATCGACGGCGGCGACGGCTACCTGACCGGGCAGACGCAGTACGCCAGTGCCAGCGACACCCGCGTGACGACGTTCACGTACGACTACCGCGGCCGCCGCCTGACCACTGATGGCGAAATCGACTTCTTCCAGAAGGAATACCACGACAACCTGGACCGGGTGGTGAAAACTGAACGCTACGACACCACGGCTGGCGGGAATCTCATCGCCAGGAGCGAAACCAGTTACGACGCTCGCGGCCGCGTCTATGAGACGATCCGTTATGGGGTCGACCCCGGCACGGGAACCGTCGGCAATGCCCTGACGGACAACACCTGGTACGATGCCAGCGGGAACGTCCTGTGTTCGCTGCCAGCCGGTTCATTCCTGTTCGCGAAGACGGAATACGACAGCCTCGGTCGGACGGCGAAGCAGTTCACCGGGTATAACCCGGACGCCGACCTGTCCGACCCTCTGGGCGACGGCAGCCCCGACAGCGTAACGAACGACGTGATCCTCGAACAGTCGGAAACGACGTATGATGACGCTTCGAACGTCCTCCAGACCACGTTCCGGCAGCGCTATCACAACGCGCCCGACACGCAACTGGGCGAACTGCAAGACCCGTCGACCAGCCCCAAGGCCCGCGTGACTTATCAGGCCATGTACCCCGACGCCATCGGCCGTTCGCAAGCCTCGGCCGACTACGGCACCAACGGCGGCATGGTCCTCAGCCGCCCGGATACGATCCCCGCTCGGTCGGACACGATCCTGGTCACCAGCTCGACGTATGACGACGCCGCTAACCTCACGACGACGACCGACCCCGCCGGGATGGTTGTCTGTATGGAATACGACGACGTGGGACGCGAGACGGCCAAGATCATGAACTGCACGAGCAGCAGTTCCAGCAGTTCTTCCTCCGGCGGCGGTTGCACGCCGTGCGATGACGAGAACGTCACAGTCCTGACCAGCTACAATGCGGACGGCAACGTGGCGACAATCACGGCCGTCAATGTTGCGACCGGCAACCAGGTGACCGAGTACGTCTACGGAACGACGCTGGCCAATTCCGAACTGGCGACGAGCACGCTCAAGCGGCAGGAAATCTACCCCGATTCGGTCGATGGCAGCGATGTGATTCTCTTCAGTTACAACCGCCAGCAACAAGTGACGCAGGTCACAGATCAAGGGGGAACCGTCCACGCTTTCGACTTCGACAAGCTGGGCCGGCAGACGCAGGACCGAGTGAGTGCCTTGGGTTCCGGCGTCGATGGCACGGTCCGCAGGATCGCCATGACCTACAAAGTCCGGGGGTTGAAAGAGACGATCACGAGTTACGACAATCCGGCGGTCGGCAGCGGAAACATCTTGAACGAGTGCCAGTTCGTGTACAATGACTTCGGTCAACTTGTCACCGAGTACCAGTCGCACGATGACGCCGTGAACACGTCAACGACCCCCAGCATCGGTTACACCTACGAAGACGGTTCGGAGAACACGATCCGTCCCACGGGGGTGGTGTATCCTGATGGTCGGGAACTGACCTACGACTACGGCGAAGGCGGAAACATCAACGACCGATGCTCTCGCATTGCTTCAATCGTCGATGACGACAACACTCATCTCGCCAATTATGAATATCTGGGTCGGAGCACGTTCGTTCAGCAGGACGATACCGAGCCGCAGATGAAGTGGACGCTGGTCGATCTCGATGGCGACAACGACGAAGACACTGGCGACATTTACAGCGGCTTCGATCGTTTCGGACGGGTGAAAGACAACCGGTGGTACAACTACGACGCGGAAGAGGACGTCGACCGCATTCAGTACGGTTACGACCGAGCCGGTAACCGCATCTGGCGGAAGAACGTCGTCGCGGCGAGCCTGTCGCAGGAGTTCGACGAACTTTATAGCTATGATGCGGTTCATCGCTTGAACGACATGGCCCGCGGCACACTGAACGGTTCGCGGACAGCCCTGACGTCGTCGACGTTCGGACAGTGCTGGACGCTGGATGCGACGGGCAACTGGCAGGGATTCCGAGAGGATGATACCGGGGACGGCACCTGGGATCTGGTGCAATCCCGGGCATCGAACCCCGTCAACGAGATCACCGCCATCTCGGAGACGAGTGGCCCCAGTTGGGTCACCCCGACCTATTCCGCCGCCGGGAACATGACGACGCTGCCGCAGCCGAACGATCCGATACAGGGCTACACGGCGACCTACGACGCCTGGAACCGGCTGGTCAAGCTGGCTGATGGCGAAGACACTGTCAGCGAATATGCCTATGACGGGGCTAAGAGACGGGTGATCCAGAAAGCCTACGTTGAGGGCGTCCTGGATGAGGCTCGGCACCTGTACTACACTTTCGACTGGCGCTGCGTGGAGGAACTGGGTGATAGTTCGAGCGGCGTGAAGCGTCAGTTCGTGTGGGGACTAAGGAATATCGATGACCTCATCGAAGGGGATCGTGATACCGATGCCAATAGCATGTCGATTGAACGGCTCTATAGCTGTCAGGACCCAAACTGGAATGTCGTCGCACTGACAAACACTGCGGGGGATGTGGAGGAACGCTATGTCTACCAGTCCTATGGCACGCCCCGATTTCTCACGCCGGCCTTCGCCAGTCGGGCAAGCAGCAGCTTCAGATGGGAAATTTTATGTGCGGGATATCGATGGGAAACAGAAACCGAGTTGTATAATGTGCGAAATCGCGTATTAAGTAGTCAGTTGGGAAGCTGGGTGGTAAGAGATCCGATCGGCTACCAAGGTGGCATGCAACTGTATGGCTACGTCGGAAATAATCCAGAGACTTATTATGACGCTGCTGGGCTTCAAATGACAATTCCGTGGGGGGGGGGCGGTATTTCCACCTCAATACCTAGGATTGGGCCAATTTCGCTACCTCGGCCAACGCCGTATCCGATGCCGTTTCCGCCGACGATTGGTGTACCAGAGCCCATGCCAATAACAACGCACCCGTTTACCCCGCCATTCGTTCCAGATCTGCCCTTTGAGCAAGCTGGACCGATGAGATACGTCTGCCGCGGAAATCCGTCAAACTGTGACCTAAGTACGCTCGACAAGTTGACACGAGAGGTAAATGACAAGTGTAAAAACACAAAAATCGGTAATTGCGATGGCATGAAAAATGCCTACTGGCTCATGACTTGGACAGACGCCCAGTGCGAAGCCGCCGATCTTGTCATATCGAATAAGCTGGATTGCCTCAACGCGCGCATCAAGAGGGAAAAGACGTGCTTTATGGGGGGCAACGACAATCACCGGACGCAGATGGAGGACGTGATTCGCGGAATACGAAACTGCGAGGACAAGATGAGGGTAAATGGATGTTATGACAAGACCATAATCGTCAACTGGGTGCCTGGGTTTATTTAGCCTGTGTGGCACGTTATCGGAAGTGGGCACTAGGCGCGTGGGTTCATTGCAGAGGAGTCATATGGCTGGCGAAAGAATAAGCGTTAGGTTTATGGCAATAACTGGCGATAGACTTGCCCCATGCTTTCAGCTAATCGACGACGGTGGGGTATTGCCCGAATCACTGAATTGTGAAGAGATTGAACGGAGGTTTCGATTACTGGTAGAGTCAAACGAACAGATAAGACAGGTTGCAGTCTTCTGGGAAGCAACATCATGCATAATTGCCTGTGAGGCAATCAAGGAATCGCATCGACCAAGAGAACTTGTCTGGCTGCATCGCGGGCTTGCTGAACACATCAATCAGCGTATCCCCAGTATGGGTGAATGAGGAGCGTGGGGTGTTGTTCAGTTGCCGATGTTAGGCCGTCCGCGTGCCAGAGCAATAAAAGGAGTCAGGTCTCTTTACTGGGTTTGTTGCCGACCGAAGACACAGGCACTACCAGTCCCATCCATCCGCCAGCGTGGACAATCCTGCCGTTGGCAGCGGAAACGTGTTGAACCAGGTCAAACAGGAGTACAATGACTTCGGCCAAATCACCTCGTCGGCCCAGCAACAGGACGGTAGCGTGACCGGGGGTTCGCCCACCGTCGAGATCAGATACGCGGACGGATTGGACAACACGATCCGCCCGACGGGAGTGGTTTATCCCGATGGGCGAGAGTTGACCTACGATTACGGTGAGGGCGGCAACATCAGTGACCGTGCCAGCCGGATTGCGTCGATTGTCGATGACGACTCGACGCACCTCGCCGATTACGACTACCTCGGCCTGGGCACGGCCGTTGTCGTCGATTACACTGAACCGGATGTGAAGTATACGCTGGTCAACCTTTCGGCGAGCAACGACGAAGACACGGGCGACATCTACAGCGGCCTCGACCGGTTTGGTCGGGTCAAGGACTGTCGATGGCACAATTATGGGGAATCGGCCGACACGGCCCGCCTGAAATACGGCTATGACCGCAGCAGCAACCGGCTGTGGCGGGAAGACACGGTCGCCCGTTCGCTGGAGAAGGAGTTCGACGAACTCTACAGCTACGATGGCCTGCATCGCCTGAAGGACATGGCTCGCGGGTGGCTCAACGGTTCGCGCACGGCCCTCACTTCGGAGACGTTCGGCCAGTGTTGGTCTCTCGATGCGACAGGCAACTGGTCCGGGTTCCGAGAAGATGACGATGGCAACGGAACGTGGAACCTCGTGCAGTCCCGCACGGCGAACCCGGTGAACGAAATCGCGGGAATTACGAACACCGTAGGGGCCGCCTGGGTACAGCCGGGGTATGACCCTGCCGGAAACATTACGACGATCCCGCAGCCGGCCGATCCAACGCTGAGCTACACGGCGACCTACGACGCCTGGAACCGCCTCGTCAAGCTGACCGACAGCTTGGACATAGTGCAGGAGAACGAATACGACGCCCGCACGTTCCGCACGGTGCGAAAGGACTACGAAGCGGGCGACTTGAGCGAAACCCGGCACTTCTACTACACGCCCGACTGGCGCTGCGTGGAGGAACGGATCGACAGTTCGAGCGATGCCGAGCGGCAGTTTGTGTGGTCGCCGACGGAACTGGACCGGCTGATTCAAATTCGTGTGGTCGCCACGTCTCCCGGCCCTTGGACCGTGGACTACGTTCTCCAAGACGAGTGTGCCAACTCAGTTGCCTTCACGGATGAGACTGGACAGATACGGAATAGACTGACGTTTTCAGCTTACGGGCGAGCAACGGCATATTCCGCCGACTATCTTGAACAGCCACTTCCGCCGCTCTTGATCTTCGGCGGCCATCTCACGAATAGTTCCAGCCCTTTGTTGCCCATGCGTTGTCGTCATTATGACCCGTCTCTGGGAGCTTTCGTGAGTCGCGATGCGGCTCGTGGAAGCGGCGGCTCCTTGTATGAGTATGCCCTCTCGATTCCTACGAGTTTCGTCGACTACCTAGGGCTTCTCCCTGGATTGCCGAGAGTGGGACGCTCTAATTTTTTTGACAACATTCCGACAACACATCACTGGACTCCCCAAGCCCGAGATCTCAAGGACATTTTGCAACAGGCATGCGGGGCGGCTTTGAAAGCAGCGGGGATGACGACCGACGATTTCATGAACAAGTTCACGACCCAAACGCCAGCTCCTGGATGGGGAAGAGGCGGAGCCTCGCTACACAACAATATCCAATATGGGTTGAGAGACGGGCATTATAACGAACAAGTCAGGCGTATTTACGAAGACAATAGGAGTGATTGCTGCGATTTGCTGCGAGAGATGAGTGACCTGATCTACCGGGCCTACGAGGAGGGCTTGCGCATGACGACAGGATCGGCGGGAATCAGCAGTCAATTTCAAGGACCCATCTACGTTCCGCTTCACCCCTATGGTGATCCTGGTAACCATGTTGGCGGAGGCCAGGCGTTGCAGCAGATTATTGAGTGTATTTGCCGAGGGCGTCCTCGCCCGCCGAAACCGCGACACGTTCCCATTCCGTACCCGCTTCCGGTTGCCGATCCGAAGAGAGTGCCTCGCAACGATATGCGAACGGTTCCGGTTGACCAGGACAACCGGCTTGAGCAATTGGGAATCGTGGGCGTGATCATAGTGATCATCATCATTGCCGGCTCTGGTGGACGAGCCGCTCCAGGATTTTAAGATATGTCACAGCAGTTCTTTGTCGTCGATATCCCATCGACACCCGATAGCTTCCGGAAAGTATACTTCCACGGTTCCGGTGATGACGACTTTCGCCGCGACGATGGCGAGTTGTCCATGCTGATGGTCGGGGCACCTGTCACGGACCTGATGATGCCGTATTATGGAGTTCTTGTCCTGACGGATGTGGCAAAGCAGCGAATTGCGGCAGCATTTCCGAAGCTCGACTTTGTTCGTTTGAAATCGGTCCGGTCCCTGGGTTGGACGAGAGACGAGTGGCTTGATTCAATCGAACTCGATCTGCCTGAGTGGCTGGCTCGTGAGGATGTTGTGAACGCGTCCCTTTGGTTGGAAGAGTTGTTTCGGCTCGGGGAGGGGGAGCAATTCACTGATCCGCTCTGGCGCGTCATGACACGACCTGGAGGATCTGTTCGGGTTGGTCCGCTAGACGGAGAGCGTCGCTATCAACTCGTCGACGGCACGTGGAACGGAGAGCCTCTCTTCACCGATTCGCTTGGCGTGATCTTAGTCGCGACCGAAGAGTTTCGGTGTTCGGTGGAGGGCTTGCGGTGCGAGGATATTGCCTGGCAACCTGTAGCGATCATTTCACCTGAAGACAGGGAGCAGGGCAGGTCAGGCCGCGCATGACATTGATGTGCAATCAGCCCGGGCATGCCAATCGCGCTGCCGGTTTGAGAATGGCCCGGCTCCGAGTACGTCGGGGACGCTGGA
>JAHBXV010000060.1 GCA_019636285.1 Planctomycetaceae bacterium | reverse complement strand
ACGGGTGAAATCAGTCGAGTCGATTCGAAGCACGCGGTCAGAATGCGCTCGGCAAACGCATCAAATGTCATCACGTTCGGCGCGGCCAGGCCGGGCTGGCCCTTCATGAGCCGCTCCACAACGCCCAATTGCACGGCTCGCGTGGGTGCCAGCCAGAGGCATGCGCCCGGCTCGCCACGGCCGGCGCTCGCGGTCAGCGCGCCACGATAGCGATCGAGCAGTCCGGCGGTCGGGGCGTGCTCAGGCAGCCGTGAGAGAACATGAATGGTCGCCATGCGGCTCTGCGCCCTTCCTCCGTGATCGCACCCCAGTCGTTCCCAGACCGGCCCGTGCCGATCTGCATCATTCTGGCGGATCGACCACGTTCTCGGAAGACTCCGATGCCGGCGGCAGCTTGCTCTTGGCGGGGTCGTCTGGCGCCGCCTCTTGGGCCGGATCCTCCGGCGAAGGAACATCCATGGCCGTTGTGACGAGGGAAGCCGCGAAAATGCCCACGGTCAACCACAAGGCCGCGATGACCGATTTCGGCGCCGGGCCGGCGACTTTCCGCCACCCCGGTCCCGCTGGTGACTCGGCCGTCGCGTATCCCGGCTGCCAGACCTCATCGGTCCCTTCGTCGGTCGTTCGCACATAGCCGGCGCGCCAACGCCACAGACAATACAGCCCCACGAGAACCACCGCGTGAGCGGCAAGCCACGGAAACCAACCAACCGGCTGCGATTCATCGACCAGCGGAGATTCCGTCAACTCCTGGAGTTTCGCGGCGACGGAAGCCCACGCGTTGTTGAGAAAATGCAGCCAGACCGGTCCCCAGAAACTGCGCGTCCACAGGTAAACCAGGTGCATGACCGCCCCCAGGCCGACGACTGCCAGCGCGTGAACAGGGTGCCCATGGACCAGACCAAACATCAGGCTCGTGACACCAATCCCGACCAGCAGCCCCCAGCGTGCCACCAGTCCGCGACCGATCAACCCCCGGAAGATCAGCTCTTCGCTGAGTGCAGGTCCAACGGCGATCACGACGATGAGCAACGGGAGCGACGCCTGCTGGCTGAGCTGCGTCATCGCTTCGACGGCATTCATCGAGTCGAATGTCGACAATACGGGGATCAACTCGGTCAGCAAGCTCCACCCTGCCTGCAACCACCGATAATGCTCGCCCACGATGACCGACAAGGGCAGGATGAGAACCGCGATCAGCAACAGCGGGCGCCAGCCCGGAGACGACAGATTGAGACTGTGCCGCCAGTTTCTCCCCCAGCGAAGCCCCACGGCGAAAGCGATGAGCACCAGCGAAATTGCCTGCTCGCCGGCGGCCAGAGCGAAGATCGATTCATTCATGAATTCTGGCAACGTGATTCGGTTGATCGTTCCGTGCCGCATGACCTCGCGCGCCGCGAGAACGATCAGCGTGATGATTCCCGCGATGATGTGAATCGCGAACACGCCCACGAACCAGACCATGGCTTCGGGCAGACCCGGTCCCGGAGGCCGGGACTCCTCGATCGAGACTTCATCGGTCTCGAAGATCGGCGATGTCCCGGCAGCCAGTTCGTCGCGGAGATCATCAGCCTCGAAGCGGGAATCGTCCAGCCAATGCGGTCCTCCGTCGACGTTCAACGCCGGAGTGTCCGAGGAAAACTCTTCGCCGGGGCCGCTCATGGTCTCGTGGTATCCCTCATTGACGAAGATGGCGAATCGGACATCGTGCCGAGCACGCGCCACGATCGGCACCCCGAGTGTCCCAACCGACTCCCAATGGGAACGATCATGGCAAACGCGGCTCGATATCCGGGAATGCGTTCCGCTAAACTATATCCCGGATTGGTCGCCAGGTCGTGTCGACATTTTGAACGGATCGCCATTCACCCGCGCCGGGTGCGATTGGGGTCCATTTGTGTCGCCCCGCCCATTCTGGAAAGAGGGCTTCCCGAACCCCTGAACCTGCTAATCCCGCGACCGCCCGGTCTCGGAATGGACTTCCGGAGTGTTGAATCGATGAATCAACCCGCGAACAAGCCTGGACATCCCGTCAATACCGAAGTTCTGGCCGCGGTTTTCTGCGAAAACTGCGGTTCGCAACTCTTTTTGCGGCAACCGACCGAATCCTGTCCACAATGTCGCGCGATGGTTCATGCCCCCTCCCATGCCGATACCGGGATCGCCCTGGCCCCGGCTGGCTCGTTATCAACAGTTGACTGGACGCCCACCAAGGCTGCCGATTTCACCCAGATGGATGGTCTGATCGGACGGCACGTCGGGGTGTACCACTTGCAGGATTTTCTGGGCGCGGGAGCCATGGGGCGAGTTTACCTGGCGCGCCACGCCGACCTGAAGCGATCGTGCGCGCTCAAGCTGTTGCCGCCGCAACTGGCCGACAGAGATCCCGATTACATCGCCAGGTTTCTCGAAGAAGGGCAATCCGCCGCCGCGCTGGTTCATCCGAACATTGTCACGGTCCACGCGATCGGCGAAGCAGACGGCTTCTATTTCCTGGAAATGGAGTTCGTTCCGGGACAATCTCTGCGGTCCAAGATCGAGGAAGAGGGGCCGATGAACCCCGAGCGGGCGACATCGATCGCCCTCAAAATGGCCGAGGGACTGGCTGCCGCCCATCGGGAAGGTTTTCTCCATCGCGACCTGAAACCCGACAATGTCCTGCTGACACACAAAGGGGTTCCCAAAATCGTCGACTTTGGCCTCGCGAAGTCGATCGCCCTTGACGACGCCTTCGACTTCGACACCAGGCTGGCCGGGACTCCCGCCTACATGCCGCCGGAACTGTTCGCGGGCAGTCCCCCGCACCCGACCGGCGACATCTGGGCACTGGGAGTCTGTTACTACGAACTCCTGACGGGAGAACAACCGTTTGAAGGGAAGACGCTGGCGGAACTCCAGAAGTCCATGGACATCGATCCGATCAGCAGGCTACGCGAAGACTTCCCCGATGTCCCTCTCGAATTCGCAGAGTGTCTTCACCTCCTGCTGGCGCGCTCGCCCCAGAATCGGCCGGCCGATGGTTTCGCGGCCTCCCTCCTGCTGCAGGCCGTTCTTGGACAGACGGTCGACCTGGAAACATTGCTCCACGAAGCGTTCGAACATCATAAGTCGGTCACCTGGCGGCGCGCGGGATCGCGGTTTCTGATCGACCTGCAATTCTCGAACGGACGTCGACAGCGCTGTATCGTGGAACGGACCGACCATGCGGCCGCCGATCGACTTCTCTGCATTTCGAGCGTCTGCTGCGAAGCCGATCCCAACTATTTCGAGACCGCCCTGCGGCTCAACGCCGAGATTCTGCACGGCGGCCTGGCCATTCGGGAGATCGACGGCAAATCGGTTTTCGTGATGCTCGACAACTACCCTTGGTCCACGGTCGATCCCGAGGAAATTCGCCGCAGCGTGCTGGAGGTCGCCCACCGGGCCGACGCCGTCGAAAAGCTGTTGACGGGGGGACGAGACGTCCATTGAACGTCCTACCTCCTGAAAACGTCACCGGCTGCCGAGCGGATTACGACGGTTAACCCCGATTTCACGGCTAAAACCTGACAAGCGATTCACTTGCGTCTTGACCGGTGGAATTGCCGATCCGTAACCTGATTCGTTGCCGAGAGTTCACAGTCTGGCACATCGAGATTTCCGAATGCACCGCTTTTCCGCCCCGTTTCTGGCCTTGGGCCTGTTGTTTCCCTCGCTCGCGGCCGCGCAAAGTCGGCTCGGTGGCGAGATCATCGTTCCCCCTGTCGCCACGGGGGAAGAGCAATCGGCACAGGCCGATCTGTGGGTGATGGAAGTTCGCTTCAAGCCGTTGCGGATGATTACCGTCGAACTGACCGATCCGAAAACGGGCGAGAAGAAGCCCGAATTCGTGTGGTACCTCGCGTATCGCGGTTTTGTGCGTCCCCTGCCGGATCGGGGAAACGCGAACCAGCCGCAAAACACGCTCGACGAGCCGGTCAGTCCGCCGTTGTTTATTCCAGAATTCACGCTGGTCACGACCGACACACCGGAACGCATCTCGTATCCCGATCAGGTCATCCCGGAAGCTCTCCCCGTCATCAATCGCCGCGAAAAGTACGACTACGGCACCAGCGTGAGCGTTGTCGGACCGATTCCTCCCGCCGCTGCCCCCGGCGCGACCGACGTCCAGGGAGTTGCCGGAGTGGCCATGTGGCGAAATCTCGATCCTTCGGCGGATCGCTTTACCGTCTTCCTGACAGGATTCTCGAATGGTATTCAGGTGGTCACGACCCCAGACGGGGGAACCGCTGTTCAGTCGAAGACGATCCAGCAGGACTACTGGCGGCCGGGCGATCAGTTCGATCTGGACGAGTTGGAAATGAAGCTCGACGGCGAATCGGTCTGGATTTACCGCTGAACTTGCTCTCCGGCTTCACAACCGTTACTCTTCCGGATTCGCGGTAGCCGCCCAAGGCGGTTTCCAGGGCAGGTCCAACGAGCTTCTTGTTTCAGAACGGGTATTGACGATGGCTCATAAGAAGGGTCAAGGTTCCAGCCGCAACGGTCGTGACTCGGTCGCCAAGCGATTGGGTGTCAAGAAGTTCGGCGGCGAACTCGTCATTCCCGGCAACATTATTATCCGCCAGAAGGGAACCAAGTGGCATCCCGGGCGGAATGTCGGCATGGGCCGCGACTACACCATCTTCTCCCTCGTCGAAGGAAACGTCTACTTCGACCAGGAAGGTCGCCGGGTGAACGTTGAACCGGCCGTCGATGTCTCGGCCAACTAGCGTCGGTCGATGGGAAAATCTTAAGTGCATGCCACGGGCTCTGCCAGTGGCATCTGCATGTAACCGTTCAGCTTAAGCCACCTTGGCGTAGCGGTTGGCACCCGCACATTCAGCCGTCATCGGCCTCATGGCATGGCGATCTGCTCGCCGCCCAGCCGAACATTGACCTGTATCGACTTGCCGTCACGGACAAGCTGAATGGCGACCGTGTCGCCGGGGCGTTTGTTGTCGATATAGCTGAGCAACTCGTCTGAGTTCTTGATCTCGATCTCGTCGACTCCCACGATGAGATCGGCCGTCGATCGATCCGTCCGCGTGAACACGAACGGTCCGCGTCGCGAGATCGACTGCTTGGCGGCACGAAGTCCCGCTTTTTCCGCCGGACCACCGGGAGTTATTTCGGCGATCAAAAGCCCCCGATCGGTCGGGAAGACCTTCGCGATTCCCAGATCGGGACGAATCACCTTCCCGAACCGGACCAGTTGCGGCACGACGCGATCGACCAGGCTGACGGGTATCGCGAATCCCACGCCGGCGCTTTGGCCAGTGGTGGTCGCAATGGCCGTGTTGATGCCGATCAGTCGGCCGTGAGAATCCAGCAGAGGCCCCCCAGAACTGCCGGGGTTGATGGCCGCATCGGTCTGGATGATCGATCGAATCGTCCAGTTCCCGCGAACCTGGAGCGTCCGGTCGAGACTCGAAATGATCCCAGTGGTGAGCGTCCGCTCCAGCCCGAAGGGGTTTCCCAGCGCGAAGACCCGCATCCCCACCCGTAGCGATCGCGAATCGCCCAGTGTCACAGGGAATAGTTCCTCGGCCGGGGCTTCAATCTGAATGATGGCAATGTCATTGAGGGGATCGGCCCCGACGGCCTTGGCGGAGTACGTCTTGCCGTTGTACAGCGTCACGTCGATGACCGACGCATCCTGCACGACGTGGTAGTTCGTCAGAATGCGGCCCGAATGATCGATGATCGAACCCGAGCCGTTTCCTTCGGATTCAAGCACGGTTGGAAGAAGACGTCCGGATTGAGTGATCTTCGCAGTGATGTTCACGACCGCGCGGTTCACGGCCTCATAAACACCGACGTTGATCGATTCTTCTGGTGACAACCCTTCGGGATCGAACAGACGCCGCGTGATTGGTCGTACCGACTCCAGCGGTGAAACGGACGCGACATCGGACGCTGCCGTCACGTATGCGGCTGGCGACATCAACCAGGCGGTGAAGAGGCTGGCGAAGGCGGCGGACAGCAGACTGGTGGCGACAACGCGCATCGCTTCAACCCCAAGAACGCTTCGACGGGCGGCTCGGAGCCACGCTGCCGGCCGTGAACTGTACCGGTTGCGCGCGGACAGCGCTCCGTCCGGCGACTTCCCGGGCGAGATATAGATCGTTTGGGGACTCGCCATCAAGACCGGGTCGGCTTGGGGAACCGGCCGCCGGCCCAGGCTGATCTTTACTCACAGCGACGTTCCGGCTGAAATGCCACTCGGAATTCTCACCTGCGGTCGCGCTCGTCGGCCACTCCTCAAACTCGGGAAGGAGACGGTTGTCTTATGCGACGAATCGCGATGCTGACCGCCGGCGGCGATACCCCGGCCCTGAATGCCACGATTTACGGGGCGGTCACCCGTGCCAACGCCCTGGGAATCGAGGTCTACGGGATCATTCGCGGGTTCGCGGGCATCGTCGACCCGCGTCTCCCCCATGTTCGCCTGAATCCCTTGTTTCAGAGCATTCCCGAACTCGATCCTACCAAGGGGGGGACACTGCTCGGGGCGTCGCGAACCTACGTCGACCCTTCGGAAACCGAACTGATCGCTGAATTCATTCCCCGCCTTCAAAAGCTGGGCATCGAGGGGCTGATCTGCGTTGGGGGCGACGGCACGATCAACGGCATGCAGCCTCTTTCGGAATACTTTCCCTGCGTCCTGGCCCCCAAAACCATCGATAACGACCTGGGACTCAACTACATCGACGAACCGACCGAATGGTTTCTACCCGAGCGAGCCGAACCGGGGAGACCCCGTAGCTGGCATCCCCCCGCGCGGGAGACCATCGAGCTCGACGACATCATCAATTTCGCCACGCCTGGCTATGCCACCGCGGTCTATGTCGTCGCGAGCGGCGTCGAGCGGATTCGCACGACCGCGGAAAGCCATCGCCGCATCGCGATTGTCGAGGTGATGGGACGCGACTCGGGCTACATCCCGCTGGGTTCGGCCTACGGACAGCCCGACATTATTCTCATTCCCGAAGTCCCGCTCGACATGGACCACCTGGAGGCCCAGGTCGCCAAGCTGTATGACCTGCAGAAACATGTCGTTATTGTCATCGGGGAGGGTGTCCGCGACCAGACGGGTCACCAACTGGGAGCCGCGACCAAGAGCTACGACCCGGCCGGAAACGTGATTTACAGCGGAGCCGCCGAGGAACTGAAGCGCATGCTCGCCCTGCGGTTCGGCGACGACTTCTTCAGCAGCCGTCGCCGTCACGAGTCGGCTGACTCCGCGATCTTCACACGAAAGGTGGGGCATACTCAGCGCGGCGGCCGCCCCATTAAATTCGACCGTTTCTACGCCGCCGAACTGGGCGGCAAGGCGGTCGAGCTTCTAGTCCAGCGGCAGAACAACACGATCGCCACGCTGCAATGGACGAAGTCGAACGGCTTCCAACTGAGCTCGCTGGCCGCCAACAAGCTGCGAGACCAGGACGGCAAGATCCATCCCCGCCACGTCCACCCATCGCTTTACGACCGCCTCCGGTTCCAGCCCTCGCGGCTGGGCAAAGACTACCTGATGGCCATTCTCACCAACGCCATCGGAAACGACGATGTTGAAGCCATCCGATCCGAGACCTTCTCGCCCGGAAAATTGTCGTCCCGTTACCAGAGCATGAATATCGACATCCAGCGGCGGATCGAAACGCTGCCGTAGTGCTCAGTTCGTTGCAGAAAGCAAAGAGCGGAAAGCGGAAAGCCAGACCATTCCGAGTCTGGTGCCCGTCGTGCGTCAACCGACGGACGCCGCTGACCGACTCGTTTCCCGGTGACACCTCACACTGCCGTCTTCAGCAAGACGGTGTTGCAGTGGGTGATCGGGAGAGGCGACAATGATGGAATATGTTTTCCTCTGGACGCCTGAGGCGCTTGACAAGATCGCGCAACACGGCGTGACGGTGGAGGAGTACGAATCCGTCGTCAACAATCCGGTTGATCGCCAACTGAGTCGCAGCAGTGACAACTTGATCGCTCGCGGCGACGCTATCACAGGTCGATGGCTGATCTGCGTGTACCAGGACATCGACGAGATTACGGTGTTGCCGATTACTGGCTATGAGCCAGACGATCACCTCTAGGAGGAGCAAAAATGAATGAACGGAAAGGATTCACGCCGGAAGAAATGAAGGCGAAAATCGCCGCCGCAGAAGAGGAACTCCCCGCACTTGAGGCGAGTTTGAGACGCGCGGCGGTTGCCGCTCGGGAAGACTCCTTCAGCGGCGCATTGCGGCGGGCCGTTCAGGCCGACAAGCGACACTTGCCAACAGTCGCGCGTGAGGCAGGGTTGAGCCGTGCCGAACTATCGGGGTTTCTTGATGGCACGTCGACGCTGACAACAGCCCAGGTCGACGCACTGGTGAAGACACTTTCGCTGGAGTCGCTGGTGCTCGTCAACCAACCGTGATTCGTTGCGACAATATGTATTGCTCGACGAGCGGCGGTTGCCATTGAAGGGCGCAACTCTGGCCGGGTGTGATTGACGTGTTTAAGCCGCTGTGCAAAGACGCTCCGTAGCCACCAAAAAAGAAATAGGGGGAGAGCGATTAAGCTCTCCCCCCTTTCCGTAGTCGTCTGTGTCACCAATTCCGAAAGGCTACTTCGCGGCCTTCTCCGCCACCGCCGCCTGAGCAGCCGCCAACCGGGCGATCGGCACGCGGAACGGTGAGCAGCTCACGTAGTCCAGACCGATCTTGTGGCAGAAGATGACGCTCGACGGATCGCCGCCGTGCTCGCCACAGATGCCGATCTTGAGCGCGTTCCGGGCGCCGCGGCCTTTGCTGACCCCCATCTTCATCAGCTCGCCGACACCCGCCTGATCGATCGCCTGGAAGGGATCGTTCGGAACGATGTCGTTTTCCTTGTAGTGGTTAATGAACCCGCCGTAGTCGTCGCGGCTCATCCCCAGTGTCGTCTGTGTCAGGTCGTTGGTGCCGAAGCTGAAGAACTCGGCCGAGCCGGCGATTTCGTCGGCTGTCGCGCACGCACGCGGGACTTCCACCATCGTTCCAACCAGGTACTCCACCTTCAGGCCGGTTTCCGCGAAGACCTTTTCGGCCTGGGCGCGAACGACCTTTTCCTGGTCCTTGAACTCGGTCACGAATCCGACAAGCGGAATCATGACTTCCGGCTTCACGTCGATGCCTTCCTTCTTCACCGCACAGGCGGCTTCGAAGATGGCTCGGGCCTGCATGGCCGTAATTTCCGGCATCACGATTCCCAGTCGGCAACCACGATGACCCAGCATCGGGTTGGATTCATGGAGTTCGCGAACCCGACGGCTGATGTACTCAAGCGGCACGCCGATCTTCTCGGAGAGCGCGAACTGCGCCGCGTGATCGTGCGGAAGGAACTCATGGAGCGGCGGATCCAGAAGGCGGATCGTCACCGGTCGGCCTTCCATCGCGCGGAACAGACCGGCGAAGTCATCCCGCTGGAACGGCAGCAGCTTCTTGAGAGCCTTTTCTCGCGACGGCAGATCGTCGGCGAGAATCATCTCACGGAATTCGTCGACATGATCGAAGAACATGTGTTCGGTCCGGCACAGGCCGATTCCTTCCGCGCCGAAGGAAATGGCTTCCTTCGCCTGCTTCGGTTCATCGGCGTTGGTTCGCACACGCAGCCGGCGATGCTGGTCGGCCCAGCTCATCAGCTTGGCGAACCGCTGATAAACGCCCGACTCTTCTGGCTTGAGCGTCTTGTTGATCAGCACCTGGATGACTTCGCTGGGCTTGGTTTCGACCTTGCCTTCGAAGACTTCGCCGGTGAAGCCGTCGATACTGATGTATTCGCCTTCCTTGATCGACTTGCCTTTGACGTTGATCGTCGCCGATTCGTAGTCGATCTGGATTTCGGACGCACCCACGACGCAGACCTTGCCCATCTGGCGGCTCACCAATGCCGCATGCGAGCTGGCCCCGCCGAACGCCGTCAGAATCCCCTTCGCCACCTTCATCCCGCGAAGGTCTTCCGGAGTCGTTTCACGACGAACCAGAATCAGTTCGGCCGCCGGTTCCCGCAGGGCAATCGCTTCGGCATCATCGGCGTGGAAGACGATGCGACCGGTCGCGGCACCGGGCCCCGCGTTGATTCCCTTGGTCAGCAGCGTTCCCTTGGACTGTGCGGCCTTCTTGGCGTTCGCATCGAAGACCGGCTGCAACAACTGGTTCAGGTCGTCCGCCGGAATCCGCTTGGCCGACAGAGCCTGTTCTTCCGAGATGAGACCTTCATCCACCAGGTCGACGGCAATTCGCACAGCGGCGAAACCCGTTCGCTTGGCATTACGAGTCTGGAGCATCCAGACCTTGCCGCGTTCGACGGTGAACTCGATGTCCTGGACGTCTTTGTAGTGGCCTTCAAGCTTGCGGCCGATCGATTCCAGTTCTTCGTAGGCCTTGGGCATTTCCTTCGCGAGGGTTTCCTCGATGCGCTTCGGCGTGCGGATCCCCGCCACGACGTCTTCACCCTGGGCGTTGATCAGGTAGTCGCCGCAGTAGCCCGGCGTCCCAAGGGCACCATCGCGCGTCAGGGCCACGCCAGTCGCACAGTCGTCACCCAGGTTTCCGAAGACCATCGCCTGCACGTTGACGGCCGTGCCCCACGAGTGAGGAATGCCATAGGTCCGGCGATAAACCATCGCCCGGTCATTCATCCAGCTTCCGAAGACGGCGCCAATCGCTCCCCAGACCTGCTGCTTGGGATCGGTGGGGAAGTCCTTGCCCGTTCGCTGCTTGATGGCGGCCTTGAACTCGGCGACCAGTTCCTTGAGCTGAGCAACACTCAGTTCGTTGTCGAATTCCACGCCCGCCGCGTGCTTCTTCTTCTCGAGCAGGTCTTCAAACGGATCGATGTCCGTCTTCTTTTCCGGCTTCAGGCCCAGCACGACGTCGCCGTACATCTGCACGAAGCGGCGATAGCTGTCCCAGGCGAACCGTTCGTTGCCGGAGGTCTTCGACAGGGCTTCAACAGTGGTGTCGTTGAGGCCAATGTTGAGGACCGTGTCCATCATCCCCGGCATCGATTCCCGGGCGCCGGAACGGCACGAAACGAGAAGCGGGTCGGTCGTATCGCCGAACTTCTTGCCCATGGCCTTTTCGACCTTGGCCATGGCTTCGTCGACCTGGGCCGACAGTTCGGGCGGGTAGGTCTTGTCGTGGTCGTAGTAGTACGTGCAGACTTCGGTGGAGATGGTGAACCCCGCCGGAACCGGCAGACCGATGTTGCTCATTTCGGCGAGGTTGGCCCCCTTGCCGCCGAGCAGTTCCTTCATCTTCGCATCGCCGTCCGACTTGCCATCGCCAAAGTAGTAGACGTACTTGGTCGCCATCGAAAGAAATCCTGTTGGGTCCCGTCCAGCCGAAGTGCGCCGGGAGTGGATAGGCTCCCCCCGCGCGAACGATGAGCGCCCGAGACGGCACTCGTTTGTCGGCAGGACGGTACCCGGACGCAACCTCCCAGTCAAGCGACGACTTGCGGCGATGAGCCGCCGTCAGGACGCATGCAAATCGGCTGACAGATTTTCTTTGAAAATTCTGGTGATTTGCATCATCCGTCCGCACAATCGGTTCGTTGAACCTTTCGTCGCGGCGGATTGCACTGGATGCTGCCGCTCCATCTCCTTGCGAGACATCGCCATGCAGATTTTGGCGCTGATTCCAATCCTCTGTGCTGGTTCCGGGGCTCCCATCCCCGTGACTCCGGCCGACTTTCCGAAGATCGAGCAGCAACTCGTCGAGTCGGTCGAAACCGGTTCGCTCATTTTCAGCCAGGGGGACTGCCTCGCGGTGAAAGTCTTTTCCGCGAGCTCCTATACCCACGTCGGCATCGTGTCGCGACTGGGTGGTTCACCCGTCGTTTACGACAGCATGAGCGGGATTGGCGTGCGCAAGACGCCTCTGAACGAGTATTTGCGCCTGCAAACCCCGTGTACGCTCAAGGTCGTCCACCCCCGAGAGAGCTTCTCATCCGAGCAGGAACGGGCGCTGTGGGCCTACCTGGAGAGCCAGTTGGGACGCGAGTACGGCATCAAACATCACGTGACCGGGTCCACCGCCGAGGGGATTCACTGCGCCGAGTACGCGACTCAGGCCTGGATGTCGGCTGGGAGATTGCAGGCCGAACGCCCGTCCCGTGTCTCGCCGGGAAGCCTGTTGGCGGGAGTCGAGCGGAGCGGGGCGGTGCGCGACGGTGGAACCTATCTGCTTTCGCCGGCTCCGATTGCTGAAGAAGTTCCGTCGGGCTGGTGGCACAGACTGTGGATCGAAACTCGCGACTGCACCACGGAGTCATGTCGGCAGATGCGACGCTGGTTCGTGTGCAGTTAATCCGAAACATTCATAAACGGTGCGTTTCACTTCTGTGAATGAGCCGGATTAGCGACATCCGCAAGACGAGCTCGCGCGGAAAAAATCGAGGTCGAATCTGCACATTCGACCTCGACTTGAGGTTGCTGTCACACTGCGAGGCAATGCTAGTTGTTCTCGGGCGTTACCGCCGTCAGCGGCAGTCGGTGCTCGGGCTTTTCGTAGCCGAGCGAACGAACCACTTCCAGAACCTCGCTCCACGTGGGAAACATGCGGCCGCTTTTTCGCTTGTACTCATCCATCGCCCGCATGAATTCGACTTCATCACCCGAATAATCGCGTTCGCAGGTGGTCGGATCGATCATCCGACGACGTTCGACCTTGCGACGCGGAATCTGGCGGCGTTCTTCCGCCACGGCATCGCTTTTCTTCCGCCGGTCGCCCATGACGCGGCGATTGAGCGCCCGTCGTTCGGCGAGAACATGCGGTTCCAGAACCACTTCAGACATGTCAACACTTCTCCCTGGGGAATCGGGATGTCGTTGGACCTCCATGCATGTGCCGGGCGTCCGTACCCGCTGAAGTATGACCGCTGTTAGCTTTTCTTGTCAGAAGATGACGATTCCGAAACAGATTCTTCCCATGGAAAGTTTAACGATTGAGTAGTCTTGCCGGTTGTAGCGATCGCGCGGCCCCGATTCTGCCTCGATCGATCGGAACCTGTTGATATCGTTCAAGGCGCTGCGACAGAATCAACTTCCAGAATGACCCGCGCGCGGGCCGTTTCGCCGTCAACACGGACTCCCAGTTGCGCGCGGTCGAACAGGTCAGTCATTTGAAACACCGCGGCGGCGGCCAGAACCGGCAGCCCGATCAGCGTTTGATCCCGGCGTTCCCACGCGATCGTTGCGACATCAGTCGTTCGCAGGTGATTTCGAAGAGCGGCGGCATTCCACCACACGAACAGCAGCGGATGCTCGCCAGCCTGGATCGCGGCGAGCGCCGGATCAGCCGGTACGACCGTCGCATTCGGAACGGCGTCGTTACGGGAGTCGGCAACCGGCGTCTTCGCGGAATCGGGATGGCTGTCCACAATGATTTGATCGAGCGCCGCGGTCACCGTCGGAAACCAGACCAGCGAGGCCCCATCAATCCAGAAGCGGGTCATCTCGCCGACCGCCTCGTCATGCATGACGACTTCCGGCCGATTGGCGTGCCGGTTCTGGTCGATCGTCAGCAATTGGCCAATCAGGCGAATGACGCGAATCCAGCGATCGCGACGGGCGGTGGAGGAATCGGCGAAGACCGCTGACAGCCGGCCATCAAGGCCGCGATCCGGGCTCGCGAAGATCAACCCCTCAAGCAGTACCGGGCGGTCACCCAGCAAACTGGGGACGGGATCCTCGCCTCCTAGAATGCCGCGTCCCACGCGCCGCACCTTCTGCCACTCGGCTTGTTCGGGCTCGGACGACACTCGACGAATGAGTGGCCACCAGTCCGCCACCACGAGGGTTCCACTGGCCGCCAGAACCGTCGTCGCGGGCCAGCTTCGTCGCACGGTCGTCGAATGTGAACTCGCCAGCGACTCGGAAGTCCGCACGATCAGTTCCAGTTCGAGGCAGGTCCGCTCCGAAGGTGCTGCCCCGGCCTTCGCTCCCATGGCTCGAAGCGACACCCCAATCGCTTCCAGCGCGTCCACGCGCGACGAAAGCCACTCCATTCCCGCGTTCTCATCACCCGCGTTCCCTCTCAACAGCGCTTTCCAGCGCGAGGGATTGATGGAAAGGGTCAGCCGTGCCTGGGGTGCGAAAGCACTTCTCAATCGCTTCTCATGTGGCGTCCTGGCAAAGCTGTCGGTCGTCGTCGCCAACAGTCGCGATTCAAGATCGGAGATCACTCCTTCCTGATCGGAGATCGCCAGAATCGTGCCACTCCGGAGTACAAACAAAGGCTTATTCGATCCGGATCGCACGCGGCGAAAATAGCTGCGTCCCTCGACCGCTGGTTCCAGCCGCGCATCGCCTTCGAGACGATTCCAGTCGTCCAGAAACGCGGTCACCGTCCGCGGATCGGTGGCGCGCGTCAAGAGGACGCCCTGCGGATCGCCTCCGTCCGGAAGAAACAGCGCGAACGCGGCTTCTTCACCCGCGACCGCCAGAAAGTGCTCCGAGACACTTCGCCCCGTCTGTTTTCGCGAATAGTCCTGAACCGACGCCCATTTTTGAGCGATCGATCCCGCCTGCCACGTCTGATAAAGCGTCGACTCTTCGACGCGCTGCCAGAACGGTGTCTCTCTTAATTCCGACCAGGCCTGGCCAGGCGAGTCGAGATGAATCACGGCTGCCGTGTCAAGGGGGAGCAGATCGAGCAGCGGTCTGTCTTCGCAAGTCGCCGCGCGGATGGAGAGTCCGAAAACCACCGCCAAAACAATCCGCGACGTTCGCATCCCAGGCGTGCCCGTCTTCCGCATCAACTCGCTCCTCCGCCCGAAACCATGACGACCTCGCCGAGAAACCCGAACGCCGATCGCAAACTTGGTCGCGAAGCCGGCACGGTCGCCTCGGGTGTCGTTTCCAATGTCGGCCCCGTGATCGCGAGGCCAGAGTCCAGTTCGCGGCCCACGGCGGAGTCAACCAGACGCGGTAACGCCACAATTTCCGACGGACGCAATCCCGTCGATGCCACGGTTGTCAGCTGCTGATAGTCCCCTTGGACCGTCGCGAGAAGTTCGCCAACAGCCGTGTCCCAGTTCATTTCGTTTGCGACCGCCCCATTCGAGTCGAGTGCCTGACGGCTCATATACGAATCGAACGACAAACGACCTCCAATGACCGCAACAAGCACTAGCGAAACCAGGCTGCCGCTCACGGCGAGCCAACGTGTCGACCGAATCCGTCGCTGTGGGCTCACAAACGGTTGAACGGTGTGCGTTGAACGCGACAACTCGGCAACGACTCGGTCCCGAAAATCGGGGACGGCGTCAACAGGCGGCCATTGGCTCAGGGCCCGGTCGAGCAACCGCTCGCCGCGCCAAGCCGTCCGGCACGCCTCGCAGTCCGCCAGATGCCCCTCGAACCGCGCCGGCAGTCCCGCTGTCATCTCGCGGTCGGCCAACCAGGCTTCAAATTCCGTACAATTCATCTCCGGCCTCGCTGACCACGCCTCGATCCACCAGTTTTCGGGCAATTTCTTTTCGTGCCCGGTAAAGCCAGGTCTTAATCGTTCCTGTGGGACACCCCATCACTTCCGCGACTTCTTCGACGCCCAGTTCCTGCTGGTAAAACAGAATGAAACTCGCCCGATAGTCTTCCCGCAGGGCCGCGATCGCCAGTTCCAGCTCCTCGGCAAGTCCCGAATTGGCAGCGCGCGGCGTCTCCTCTTGAACCTGATCCACTTCGCCCAGATGCGTGATCGACCGCCGCTGGGAAAGCCGCGTCCGGCAACGATTCACGGCAATCGACATGACCCAAGGCGCCAGTCGCCGCGCGGCATCCCAACGCCCGAGATGTTTCACCGCCCGGACGAGAGTCTCTTGGGCGACATCCTCGGCATCCTGGCGATGCTGGAGCATGCGCAGGCAGATGCCGAATACGGCGCCCTCAAAACGATGAACAAATGACGACCACGCCTGCGGGTCGCCGGCGAGGCATCGCTCGGCGAGACGTGCGTCATCATCCACCGCCTCAAAGTCCTCCGCGCGGATTTACCCCGCTCTTGGGCAAGATGTTTCAGCAAAATGCCCAAATCGCTGACGACCACGGACTTGCCCGCTCGATCGATCAGCTACGGGTGATCGACTCGCGAGCCAATTGCCGCGCCATTTTGTAGGCGTGGCGAATCGTGAACCCGCGCCCTTCCACCTGCTCTTCGGTGAAGTACTTGCCGATATCGCTGGTGGGGAGCCCGGCCAGCGCGAGCGTGAGCGGCAGCAGGTCCAGGAATTCTCGATAGCGGCGTTGTTGTTCGGCGACGGCAGGATCGACATTGCTCATGAACACACCCTTAGAAATCCTAACACAACCTCTGTGCAATGACGTGTTTGCCTGAGTTTCCGCGGGTTTCCGTCGGGCACAACCGGTTGTGTCAGGGGTTCTTACACTGGTCGGCGGAATTCATTGACTGATGCCGCGCGCCGCTGGCACCTTCACTCGCGGAACCTGCTGCTTGAACGGCGCCCGATCCGACAGGCCCGGTCATGCCCTATTCGGCACGAATTCGTCGCCGAAAGCAAGCCGCGACCGTTGTCGAAAACATCCATCAAGGATGGCTCGGAAACCCTGGCAGTCGAGTCATCGCACAGGAACCCATGGAAGCCGAACATGCACGGACCGCTTTAGGCTCTCACCGTCTGAAAGCCATTGCCCGATCGACCGTTAACCGCGGCGGTTCAGATACTGCTTGATAATGTCCGCCGCCGTGTTGGATGGCTTGTCCGGCGTTCCCGCGGGAGCCGCCGCTGCCGGGGCAGGGGGCGGAGCGTCGACTGCACCAGTCTGATCCGGGGGCGGAAGCCGAACCGGCAGTTCACCGGCAGTCGGCTTCGACTTCCCAGCGGTTGCAGGCTCGGCCGCCGGAGCCGGAGCGGGTGCCATGGGAGCGGGATAGCCGGGCATGCCATACATGGGCTGCATGGGGTAACCCGGCATCGGGTAGGGCTGCCCCGGATAGGGGGCCTGCTGATACCCGGTGGCTGGATACGGCATTCCATACCCGGACGGCGGATACATGCCGGGCGGGTATGCTGCCGGGCCTGGCATCGGCTGCTGCGGCGGTGCCTGGAATTGCTGCGGGATGGGGGCAGGGCTCATGACGGCCGAATCCTGGTCGTTCAAGACCGCCGTGTCCATGCCGTATAGCGACGGCTGCTGCGCTGGCGGATTCTGAATGAACGTCGGCATCTCATAAGACGTTTCGCCATCGGTCGGGTTGCTCGACCCCACGCCGCTGAACTCGATGGTCTCGCGGGAAGCGTCCGCCGCGGACGGCGCCGAGACAGCGGGAACTTCGGCAGCCGCGGCCTTCGCCCGCGCGGTGGCCCCCGTCATCACGGTCAGTTCCACTTCGAGGCGCCCGATCGTGACGTGATCGCCGGGTTTGAGAACGACTTCGCCCCGAATGGCTTTTCCGTTCACAAATGTTCCGTTCGTGCTTCCCAGGTCTCGCAGACGAACCGCGAAATCGTCGATCGAGAAGACACAGTGGTGGCGGCTGACCAGTTCGCTGTTCGGCCGCAATTGGCAATCCTGCTCGCGACCGACCAGAAACTTCTTCGACGTCAGCGGGATCGCCTTCCCCTGATGCTTACCCGCCAAAATCTTCAATTCTGCCTGTAACATCGTGTCACCACTCCGTGAAGGGAAAACGACGACCGAGTCGAGTCAGACGGCCCTCGTGGCCGGACCCGGCATGGCGTTCGAACAAGACTGCGGACTCCCAAGGTGCGAACGCGTCGATTGCCCCGGCCATTTTCACCAATTGGCAATTCTAGGCCAACTGGTGAACCTTCGATCCAGCGTGATGCCAAATCGAAAGTCTTGACGGGGCTCCACCCAACGAAGAATTTGACGAAAAGCGGGAAAGAATCGAGATATCGACGAATATTAGAAGAAACCATTATCGAGTATCGACACTACTCCTGCCCGACGCCAGAGTCAATCCACGACACCCAGAGTTCACAAAACCGTCAGCCTGCCGGTCTCGGTTCAGGGAACGAACGTATCAACGTCGTTCAAGAACACGGGTTGAGCGGCCAATGCGTTCCCGGTCCCGGCCACTCCGGCCGCCAGATCGAACACCGTGGGGCGTGGATTTTCGTCGCCTTTTTCGCGCCGAAATCCGGCTTCTCCAAAAAGGTAGCCAACCGGAATCATAGCGCCCTGCGGCTGACCGTCCAGTCGGTTGTTCGATAACGAGTCGACGAAAGTTCCTCGGTCAGTTGTCGTTCGCGCGCCGAGAGGGACGAGGAAACAAGCTCCAATTCCAGTTCCCGTGCGATCCGAAAACTGACCTGTTGATCCAGATCTTCGGGAATCCGTCCAGGCGCGAGATCGCGGAGTCCCTTCAGTTCCGGCGCGGCCTTCGCTGCCTTCAGTAACAGGCCGCCATGTTGCAGAATATGACCGCGCCGCCGCCGCTGGGCGCTCCCCAGGACTTTGGAACCCGCACAAATCAGGTCGTGCGAGTCTCCTCTCGCGAAGCAGAGAAACGACTCATCGGCGAACGCCCGACTCGTCCCGCGAGCCTCCACCGGAAAACTCGCCTCGACCAGGCACTCCGCACAGCACCGATGGACGAGATCGTAGAACTCCTCCGTCGGTCGTGTCGCGACAAGCCGGGCGGGAAGAATCAGCGAGTAAGTCAGTTCAAACTCGTGAACCAACGCCCCGCCCCCCGTCAGACGACGAACGACCGGCAATCCGGTGAGTCGTTTGTCGAGTTCGTTGACCTTCTGGAAGTACCCCATCGAAACGGTGGCTTCCCGCCAGCGATACCAGCGCAACACGGGCAATTCAGTTTCACCCACCGCCTCCAGCAGCGCTTCGTCGACAGCCATGTTCCAAGAACCTTCGGCTGGTTCCCGTTCGATGAGCAGTCTGCACTTCGCGGGGAGCATCCCGGACACGGCTTCTCGCCTCCTGTCGGCCTTTCCAGATGCCATCCGCCGCGCGAATGGTCACTTCACGATCGACTCAGCCGGGGGACAAGTCCAGCACATCATCGGTTGCCGCGCGGCGCGAACTTCGTCGGGCCGACAGACGGGAGTGGTCTGCGGGGCCGACTTCACGACGGCGGGGTCTTCCTCGAGAATGATTTTTCGCAGCGCGTCCACGAAGGCATCCAAAGTCGCCAGCGACTCTGTCTCGGTCGGCTCGATCATCAGGGCTTCGGGAACAACCAGCGGGAAGTAGACCGTCGGCGCATGGAAGCCATGGTCGAGCAGCCGTTTCGCGATATCCATCGCCGACAAACCGCGCTGCTGCAGGATCTGCTGGGCCGAAGCGACAAATTCGTGCAGGCAATAGCGCCCGTAGCGCGCGGGCAAAACGTCCGCCAGACTCGACTTGAGATAGTTCGCGTTCAGCACGGCTTGTTCAGCCGCGTCGCGAACGCCGCGCGCTCCGAGAGTCCGCAGATAGAAGTATCCGCGTAGCAGAATTCCCACGTTGCCGAAGAACGTCCGCACACGCCCAATCGATGATGCCGGGGTGTGTCGTCGATAGACGATTTCGCCATTCTGCTCTTCACGAACAACGACCGGCCCCGGCAGAAACGGACCCAGGAAGTCGCGGACGGCAATGGGCCCCGCGCCTGGGCCTCCGGCGCCGTGCGGTCCCGTGAACGTCTTATGGACGTTGTAGTGCATCATGTCACCGCCAAAGTCGCCCGGTCGGGTGATGCCCATGATGGCATTCATATTCGCACCGTCGATGTAGACCAGTCCCCCGGCCGCGTGAACGATTCGTGCCGCCTCGGCGATGCGCGGCTCGAAGAGTCCCAGCGTGCTGGGGTTGGTAATCATGAAGACGGCTGTCTGCGCGTTCACCGCGCGCTGCAGTTCTTCAAGGTCGAGGAGACCATCCGGTCCGCCCGCCAGTTGACGGCAAGTCAGCCCGGCAGCCGCGGCACTGGCCGGGTTTGTTCCGTGCGCATTCGCGGGGAACAGAACCGCCGTGCGTTCTTCCCCCCGGGAACGAAAATACGCCTTCGCGACCAGCAGAGCCGTCAATTCACCCTGCGCTCCAGCCGCCGGTTGCAGCGAGACACACGGGAGACCCGCAATCTCGGCCAGCATTTCCTGAAGCTCATACAGAATCCCGAGCAATCCCTGTAGGTCTTCGTCGCGCTGCGAGGGATGCACGTCGATGATGCCCGGCAACTTCGCCCACCGCTCGTGCCGCTTGGGGTTGTACTTCATCGTACAACTCCCCAGCGGATAGAAGTGCGAATCGACCGACATATTCTGGGTCGAGAGATTCACGAAGTGCCGAACCACGTCTGGTTCGCCCACTTCCGGCAACGGCGGCGGACTCGCGGCGAGAGACGATGCCGGAAGCATGTCTTGCAGCGAGACGTCTGCCAGAGGAGCTGCCGGCCAGCTCACGCTCCGTCGCCCAGGCTGCGACTGCTCGAAAATCAAACGGGTCGCGATTGTGTTGTTCATGAGGGAGGGATCGGGAGTCAGGGGTCAGGGGGAGCCGCGAGCGGCCAGCGACCAGCAGCCAGCGAAGAGGCACTAGTTGCTCAGAGCGTTGACCAGACCATCGAGGTCTTCGGGGGTTCGGCATTCGGTCACGGCGACCAGGACGCCCTCTTTGCGGAGGGCTGGATCGACGCCGGGCAAGTCGCCAAATTCTTCGAGCGTCGGGCCAATATCAAAACCAGCCGCCCGCGCCTTCTGCTTGAGGAACTCGCCCCCCTGCGGGTGGCGAATCACGAATTCCTTGAAGAAACCTTTCGGGCTGAGAACCTTCACATCCGTCCGCCGCGCGAGTTCCTGGGCCAGATAGTGCGCGCGACGGCAGCACAACTCAGCCAGTTCCGCCAGTCCATGGGGCCCCAGCAGCGACAGATAGATGGTCGCCCGCAGCGCCATCAGTCCCTGGTTCGTGCAGATGTTGCTCGTGGCCTTGTCGCGGCGAATGTGCTGTTCGCGCGTTTGCAGGTTCAAAACGTAGCACGACTTGCCGTTGCGATCCTGGGTCTTGCCAATCAGCCGCCCCGGCATCTTCCGCACGTAGTCGTTCCGACACGCCAAGAGGCCCAGGTAGGGGCCGCCGAACTGTAGCGGGATGCCCAGCGACTGCCCTTCCGCTACAACAATATCGGCCCCCTGATCGCCGGGGCGCTTCAGGATCCCCAAACTGATCGGGTCGCAGACAACAACCAATAACGCGCCGGATGCATGGACCACTTCGCGAATCGCGTCGATGTCCTCAACCATCCCCAAAGCGTTTGGCTGCTGGATCACCACGCAGGACGTCGCAGGCGTGATTGCCGAACGAAGTGCTGCGAGGTCGGTCACGCCCTCCCGCAGTGACGTCTGAACCACCGACAAATCCTGCGACTCCAGATAGGTGCGGCAAACGGTCTGATACTGCGGGTGGACGCCACCGGGGATGATGACCGGCCCCGTCCGTCCCGTCACGCGCATGGCCATGAAGGCCGCTTCCGTGACCGCAGTCCCCCCCTCGTAGAGACTCGCGTTCGCGACCTCCATCCCCGTGAGCTGACAAATCAGCGTCTGGAACTCATAAAACGCCTGGAGCGTCCCCTGGCTGGCCTCGGCCTGATACGGGGTGTAAGCAGTGTAGAACTCGCCGCGACCCGAGAGTTCATCCACCGCCGCTGGTATGAAATGCTCGTAAGCGCCGCCCCCCAGGAAACAGACTCGGGACGAGGCTCCAACTGTCCTGGCGGCGGCCTGTCGCAGCTCGCCATCCAGTTCCAGTTCCCCGAGTGCCGGCGGCAGTTCGAGCGGCCTGTCGAGCCGGAGCTCCGCGGGAATCTGTTCCAGCAGAGTTTCGATCGACGGAACGCCGATCTTTTGCAGCATCGTCTGCTGCTGTTCCGGTGTTTGCAGAAGATAGTTCACGCCAATTCCTTCGAGACCATTCGCCGGTCCCCCTTTGCACGGGCCGCCGGAGGCTGACCATTGTCAGACTTTGGAAATCGGGGGGGCCGGTGCCGTCAATGATCGCTCCGAAATGCGGAGCGACAACGGGCACTCCCGGTCGGATGTTCCCAGCGCGACGAAACAACCGATCGACACCCTGCAAGTACGGGCACTCTCCCGCCAGACTCATCGCTGCATCGACCTGAATCGCATCAATGCTGTTGCGCGTCGCAGTGGGCCTTGTATTGCTCGGCCGACATCAATTCGCCCGCGTCCGCGGCATCCGCAACCCGCAAACGGACGAGCCAACCCTTGCCGAATGGGTCGTCGTTCAACCATTCCAGATGGTCGGGAAGCTCGGTGTTGACGGCGACCACTTCGCCGGCCAGCGGAGAATAGAGTTCGCTGACCGCCTTGACGCTTTCAATTTCGCCAAAAGTTTCACCAGCGGCGACCTTGCGCCCCACCTCGGGCAGGTCGATGAAGACCAGGTCGCTCAGCAGTCCGACCGCGAAATCCGAGATTCCGACGACGAACTCGCCACCCTCGCCCCGAGCCCATTCATGCGTCTTCGAGTACCGCAACGATTCCGCCACCGCTCGCCACTCCTTGTCGAGATTCCGGATAACGGCTTGCGTTACCCGGCAGTCTTGCCAGATTGATCGGCCCGGCTTTGCCCGGCCTCCTGTCGTTCGCCCCCATGCACCACACGCTGCTCGATCTGCGAAATCTTCTCGATCCGCCGCGAATGCCGCCCCCCCTCGAACTCCGTCGTCAACCAGATTTCCACCATGCGCAACGCAAGTCGGTCGCCCGTCAAATCGGCTGACAGGCACAGGACGTTGGCATCGTTGTGGCGGCGGCACATCTCGGCGGTCAGATCGTCGTGGCAGCATGCCGCGCGAACGCCCGGGAACTTGTTCGCGACAATACACATCCCGATCCCGGTTCCGCAAATCAGGATCGCGCGATCGAACAGCCCGTCCGCCACGCCACGTGCCGCCTGTTCAGCGAAGTCGGGGTAGTCCACGCTCTCCGTGCCATCCGAACCCAGGTCGACGACATCGTGCGCCATCTCCTGAATCTGCGCGACGATCTTTTGACGGACCGGGATTCCCCGGTGATCGCTGGCGACGGCAATTCTCATGGTCATGCATTCTCCGACAGCATTTCGTCGACGAGCCATTCAATCTGTTGCTTGATCTGGTTCTTGCAGACTTCATAGTCCGCCTGGGTTCCGCCAATCGGATCGGCAACGTCGCTTCCGTCAGCGCAGAGCAGGCGTACGCGAGACGCCAGATCGGGCCGCCCCTGTACAACGGCGTCGCGATGCCCCCGTGTCATCGTCACGATCCGGTCGGCCTGTTCCAGCAAACGCGCGCTCAGCGGCTGGCTGCAATGCCCTTGCAGATCGACCCCTTCGTCCTGCAGCACCAGCACCGCCTCTCGCGCTGCCGGTTGCCCCACGGCTGCGGAAAGTCCCGCAGACATCGCGACGAATCCCCGATCGACGACTTCGTCATCGGGACACGACAGCCGCCGCGCCACCAGCCGGCGAAACAACGCCTCCGCCATCGGGCTGCGACAGGTGTTCCCCGTACACACGAAGAGCAGCAGACGGCTGGCCAGCCGACCCACGACCCGTTCGCTGACAATCCCCGCGCGACGCAATCGCCAGTTCGTCCCCTCGACCGCGATCACCGTGGGGGGAGCGTCGAACCGGCACGGACCGTCGTCCAGCACGAGTTGCGCGGCATCGCCAGCCTGTTCCACCAGCTTCGCGGCGGTCATCGCCGACGGCTGCCCCTGGAAGTCACTCCCCACGATCAGCGGCATGGGCATCAGTCGCTGCACATGACGCGGAGCCGAGTGCGCCACCGAGCGAAACGAAACCAGTCCATCGCGGACTAGAGGCGCACGCCCGCCAGGCAGGCGATCGATCAATCCTGAAAGGCGGTCTTCCGGAATCTCGAGCACCACCGGCCCCGGCCAGGCGCGGCGGGCCAGCCGAGAGACCAGCGGTTCAGGATTCTTGAGATAGTCGTCGAGTTCTTCTCCCGACTTCAGCAGCAGGCTCAAACCCGCCGATGAGCCCACCACGCTTTGCAGTTGCTCGACAGCAGTCGGAACTTGCGGACTGGCAGCCAGGAAATACTCGGCCTCCGTCGGGAGACCGACGAGTCCCCCCTCAGCCAATGTCTGACACGCCCGGTGCACGGCATCGCGCGGATCGTCGGTCGCTCGTAGATCGATCACGTCCACCATGCCACTGCCGAATTGAAACGCCTGGCAATTCCCCCTGTGGATTGGAGGGGAACCGTCCCGGAGGGTGCCGAACACAAATTGGACTCGGGCCTGGCGACAATTGCCGCCGGTCCGGCGCCCACTCCATCTTCGGTGAACGGTTCAGGATGCTCGAACATCCCACCGTTAGCGGGCGGCGAATTTCGCAGATAGTCTACGGGATATCAGACAATTCTTCAATCGGCTGATATCCTGATCGCCCGCGTAATCCTTGAATTCGGAATAGTTTATGATGAAGCGGACACGACAGGTGGGTTCTTAGAGATCGGGCTGCGTGTGATACCGGCTCCGGTTCCAATCCCGTGCGACGGTGCACAGCATTGAGAGAACCTCGCGATCCGGGCTGCAGGCCACGATCCCCGGCAGCCGCAGCATGTCGGCGCGCTCGTCGAGCCATGTCTCCCGAAAGTCGACGGGCTCACCGGAATGAACCCAAACCGCATCGCCGCCGAGATTTCTGGCAATCTGCAACGAGACGGGGAAGTCGTAGACATTCGGCGAGTGAATCAACGAACCGGCGAACGTCCCCGCCGCCAGGAGTTCGTAAATACTGCCTGGCATGTCGTCCGGAGCGACTCCCCGCAGCCCCGTGGCGGTGACCTTCTCGGCCGCCTGGCGGTCCCGATGCTGGAACCCGATCAGGTAAATCGACGGCGTCGGAACCGTTCGCGTCTCCCGGGTAATTGTTGGGAGGCTGCGCAGCACATCAACTGCCGGCCGGGAGGGGTCGTCGGGGCCGCAGACCAGTCGATCGGGCGAACACTCCACCCACCAGCCGTGCTCCCCTTTTTCAGGGATGAACACCAGCGAATAGACCACCTCGGTCGCGTTCCGCAGGTGCAGCATCACGCAATACCCGTTCCCGGTCTTGTCGCGATACTGCTTCGTCCCGTCGATCGGGTCGAGCGAAATCGTCCACTCCGCAGACTCCGGAAAACGTCCCAGGTCGCCGGTCGTCTCTTCGGCTTCGATGCGGCAGGTCCGAAAGATTGGGTCGGTATCCCGCAGTGCCGCGACCAGCAGTTCCTGAAGCGTCAGGTCGGCAAGCGTCAGAGCATCGGTCAGCGCGCTGCCGCTGGACTTCCCATCCAGCGCGATATTGAATTGCCGCAGCCTGCGGGCGAGCGCCCCCGCCCAGCGCATGACGGCTGGCATGTGGACAGACAAACCGGTGATGACGAATTGTGGGTCCATCGAACGATATCCTGAGGTCGGAAGTCAGCGCTTCGTGTGCCACTGGCTCCGCCAGTGTGCCTTTTCGTTCCCGGGCTCCGCCTCACTCAACCAGGAACGAGGCTGAGCCTCGGGCGGAACAAGTGCAATTCAGTAACAACGCCCGCAATCGGCTCAGCCGCCGGTTGGGTGTCGCGACAGATGATCGAGAAATCGTGTCGCGACATCAATGCCCGTCACCAACGCGAACGCCCGCCAGCCGGGGACGGCGTTGACCTCCAGCACCATCGGCTGCCCATCACGGTTCTGCAGAATATCGATCCCCGCGAACCGGACCCCGGTCGCTTGCGCGGCCCGAATCGCCAACTCGGCTTCGATCGCTGAGGGAATATGGAATTCCCCTCGCCCCGACCGCGCGACGTTCGTCCGGAAATCATTTGGGGAGTACCGCTTCATACCGCCAATGATGTTGCCGTCGAGAACCAGCACGCGAGTGTCGAATCCGGGGTGCTCGATGAATTTTTGCAGGTAGATCACCGCCTGGAGTCGCTCGAGTGTTGAGAACACTCGCCAGCCCATGTCGGGGTCGGTGACGCGCACGATGCCCCGACCTTCCGCCCCAAACAGCGGCTTCACGACCACATCGCCGCCCAATTGTTCGAGGGCTGATAGCGCTGCGGAGGTTGTCTCGCACACGATCGTGGGGGGAACTGGCACGCCGGCTGCTTGCAACCTGGCCGTGGTGAGATACTTGTCGATCGCGCATTCCAGCGACTTCGGTGGATTGACGACCGGCAGGCCGGATGCTTCGAACCGGGCCAGCACATCCATCCGAAAAATGACCTGTTCGAGCGAACCAGCCGGCATGCTGCGAACAATCAGAACATCGCCCGGCAGCCCACCGGAATCGCCAGCCAAGGGGCTCGCCTCGGTCGCCACGAACTCCTGAAAATCGAGCCGGGCTATGCCATGCCCCAGCCCCCGCGCCGCGCGCTCCAGATCCCCGAAGTACCAACTATTCTGTTGGGCAAGAACGGCGAAGTGCATGGCACCTGTTCAGAACCCGAAGGATTGCCGCAGCACGTTGTCGTCCCGTTGGCCGGCGTGGAAGACGCGGCCGGTTTCGACGTTGTGTATCACGACCTGAGCCGGGCTGAAGAGCAGGGGATCGATCTTGTAGAAATCCTTTCCTGCATCCTCAAACACCTGCTGAAACGGCTTGCCGTACATGGGTGAGGAGGACGACGGAATTTTCGGAACGACCTGTTCGAGCGATTCGTCATCCCCCAGGACGAACAGCGTCACCTGCCCGCCGTAGAGGATCGCATCGTTCGTTCGGCCGATGCCATCGAGGTCGTTCTTGGCGACCGGCGGCAGCGGGGCGACTCCGTGCGCGCTGCGAACGCGATTCACGTCGAAGCCCAGTTCGTAAAGCTTGTGCAGCGCGGTTTCGACCGAGCGGGAAACTACCTGGAAATTCCCGGCCATGCTCGACGTGGGTGCCACCGCGAGGATCACGTCATCCGGTTGAACGCCGGTCCGTTCGGCAATGTGCTGAAAAACATCGTCATCCGGCAACCGAGCCGATTCCAGCACGCCAACGACCTGTTCGGCCTCTTCGCGATACCAGAGCTTGTCGAACAGGGGTTCGGACGCCAGTGCCGCGCGCATCGGCCCGGACCCCATCGCGAAGTACTTGCCCACGTTGATCTGCCAGCCCGCATACTGGCTGAACAGGCACGACGCGACGGGAAAATCGGTCTGCACGGCCACGTGCGGCCAGCCGATGCCAGCGACCTGACCGGGCGTGACCGAAATGTCCGCGAGCGCCGACGTGCAAAGCGCCGCCAGCATCTGGCCCGCTTCGAGTCCCCCCTCGGCTTCCACGCCGAAATCGAGGAGCAAGCCTCCACCGGGAAGAACCTGCTGCAGGATGCGAAAATCATCCGGGGCTCCCTGGATATCTTCGACCAATCCGCAGGCCAGTTCGTTCAATTCGTACGTCGTCGACATTTCATCCGAACCATCAAAATGAAAGCAGCGACGCCGGGTAGCGTCGCTGCAAGTCCTTCGACGGGAATCATGTTACGATCCGGCAATTCCCGCTATGGCGAACTCGTCGCTGGTTCGCCGCCTCCCTCTTGAAACTCTTCAGGAAGCTCTTGCGGCTGGAATCGTAGCCTGATCTCCTGTTGGCAACAATCGCACGGCTTGATCTCGTACATCGGAATGGCACAGATGTCGCACCAGTAATCGGTATACTGCCTCGCACCATCTTCGCTAAACGTAAACACAGTCAAGACTTGGAGAAACGGAACTCCGGCACGCCGATAGCCGATCAATTCAACCGGCCGATTCCGCAGGCGTTCATCCTGGTAAAACGCCCGTCCGCGCCAGTCGGGGAGAATGGGCAACAGGTCGCCCTCTTTGGTTTCCAGGACGACCTGCCCCTTCAGCTCCTCCGGATACGTCTTGATTTCCCGAGCCCGAAGTGCGTCGACAACCAACACGACGCGGCCACGCAGCAAACTTTTAACGGCGGCCTTCGATGGATCATCCCCAGTCCTGGGTCCAGCCGACTCGTTCACGCGTGATGGTTCGTCGCCGAGTAACAGGCTACCGGCCACGCACCCCGCGGCCAGTGCGGCAGTCACGAGGCCCACCAGATTGAGTCGTCGCGCCGCAGACATGGTCGGCTCGTCTTGACCTCACTCGTGTGCCACTGGCTCCGCCAGCGCGCCTGAATTGGTTCTTCCATAACAAGATGTACTGGCAG